>NZ_JAGS01000001.1:1581306-1897567 GCF_000526775.1 Ruminococcus albus AD2013 | reverse complement strand
TCTTCGCCTGTTTCTTTCAAGGCTGTGGCACTCCTTGTCTATCTGGCGCTGGTATCAAGTGTGGCGTACACTCTCTGGGGGATACTTCTCAAAAACAACGATGTTTCAAAGATATCAGTTTACGGATTTATGAACCCTGTCATGGGAGTTATGCTTTCGGCGGTTCTGCTTGGTGATAAGCTTGGGATAAGATATGCGGCGGCACTTCTTCTGATAGGTGCGGGTATAGCAACTGTGAACATAAAAAAGCCTCACAAAATGGACGATGTGTCGAATACTAAAGACAAAGTGTGAAAAAATTATAGCTAAATTATCGGATAATACTTGAAATTTTTGTGACATCGTGATATAATATATGTAACACTCGACGGTAGGATCGCTGATCTGCCGTAAATTATTTGTCGGACATGATAGTAATGTCCGATGGAAATGGAGGGGCATATGGATTTCCAGAATGTTGTTGACAGTATATCCACAGCTGCCTGTGTAGTATCGGTTGAAACTTTTGAGGACGGCAGCTGCGGAAAGTTCAGGATAGTTACAGGTAATCGGGCTTATCTTGATACTATCGAACGTCCGATGGAAAACGTTGTGATGCTGACAAAAAAATTTGTACCCAACAGTGAGTATACGGAATATCTTAACCGCGACCTGAACTTTGAGGATTCATGCTATCGCGCGGCGGTGGAAAAAAAGCTGCTTCATTCTTACGCTCACCCTGCAAGATTTGATGTATGGTTCAATATGTCATTCCTGCCATTGGCAGGCGATGAGGGAAACCTGCATTACTGTATGTATATAATGGAAATAAACTTCAAGCCCGATGCAAAGAGGCTTTCTGCCATATCGGCGGATATCGCATCTGCGGTACTGGAGACCTGTATCAGGCTGAGAAGCGACGATGATTTCAGTACGATAATGAATGATATATGCGAGGATATCCGCGAACTTTGCGATTCGGAACACTGCTGTTTGCTTCTTATGGATAAAGCAAAGCGTTCCTGCTCGGTGCTTTGCGAGGCTTTTTCAAAGGACAGCAAGCTGCTGCCCATGGAAAAATATCTCGATGAAAACTTTTACAGTATTGCTGAATCCTGGAAGGATACCATTGCGGGAAGCAACTGCCTTATCGTCAAGAGAGAAAGCGATATGGAGGTCGTGAGAGAAAGAAACCCCGTATGGCATGATTCTATAACCAAGGCGGGCGGCAAGACCATTGTGCTCTTCCCGCTTGAATTCAAGAATGAGCTTCTGGGCTATATCTGGGCGTTGAATTTCAGTGCTGAAGCTGCTGACACCATCAAGGAGACGCTGGAACTTACTACATTCATACTGGCTTCAGAAATATACAGCTATAAGATGATGGATAAGCTTCATGTTCTCAGTTCAAAGGATATGCTGACAGGCGTGATGAACCGCAACGAGATGAACAACTATGTGGATGCGCTTATCAAGGGCAAGAAAGGTGAATCGGTGGGCGTTGTATTTGCTGACCTGAACGGTCTGAAAGTTATAAATGACACCAAGGGTCACACGGCAGGCGATGAACTGCTGAAAAAAGCGTCGGCGGCTTTGCAGGAGGTATTCAGTCCCCATGATATTTTCAGGGCGGGCGGCGATGAATTCGTTGTTGTGCTGACAGACGTTACGGAAGAAGAGCTATACCGGAAAACGGAGGAACTCAGGGAAACGGCGAAAAAATACAGCGATCTGGTCTTTGCGGTAGGCTACGCTTATGAGCCTGCTCTGGCTGAAGTAAGAACGGCATTACGCGTGGCTGACGAAAATATGTATCTCGACAAAAAGCACTATTACGAGATGCACCCCGAAAAGAAACGATCTTCTGTTGCAAAGTGATATTCGGATTAGCACAAATGTTCCATGTGGAACATTTGTACGATGATATGATGTAACACAGATCCAATGACGGTGAACGATGCAGTTTTCGGGAATAATAAACACATTCTGACGAACCTGAAAATGCAATAGATACAACAGGAAATAAGCTTTTGCCGCACTTACGGGTGCGGCTTTTTTATGCAAAGATCATTGACATATAATGCGTTAGATGTTATACTTAAATAAAAGTTTATATAAATTAGGAATGTCACTTCATACAGGGGTAATTATGATGGGTATATTACTTAATGTTAACCATATATTTAATACTGATAAGCTGACAAAAGACGAACTGCTGATTATCAAAAATGGAAAATTAATGAGAATTATAAGGTGATATACTATGTCTTTAGAAAAAAATGTTGAAATAAGAATTGATAGTGTGGATAATCTAATAGATTATTTGACTAACGATCTGTATTGCTCATCGAACAATTCTGTAAATCACATAGTTGATAAAAGAATAGGTGATATTTACACATTCATCAACGATAAGATAATTGCTACTATGTATTTTATGGAAAAGATTGATATTGAGCTATTGAAAAACGATTATGATGTTGATGTAAACTACTTTATTTCATTCGAAAGTTGCGAAGGTATTAATTCAAACGAAAGTATCCTTTACTTTATTGAAAGAATAATAAATGACTTTGAATCCGACCTGGTCTATATGTCAGGTTTCGAAAAGGCAGTAATAATTAAGCGAAACGGAAGCATTACGTTGGATGATTCATTTGATTATTACTGCGGTAAAGGAATGAAAAATGAGTTTCAGAAGCGTTTAGGAGTATTACCTTTTAACTAATCTGTTATGAAGCGAAGAAGCCGAAAAGAAAAATGCATCGAAGGATCATTTGAATTTGTATATGATAAAGAAGATCCCGAAACCATGAAAACTGCCGTTAAACAGTCGGTAGATTACATACTGAAATATGTGATACCTGTTTTTGATGAGATAGTTGATCTTAATTCTTTTCTTGAATATGGACGTAAAAATATATGTATTCCGGAGATCTGCTGCCATTATATGTTAAGCTAAATATAAGAACAGGGGTATCAAACTATTATACTCAAAAGCTGAAAGAGATAGATGAAGACGAGATATTGACCGACTGACAAAATGTCTGTTTGTTCTCTATTGCTAAAAAAATAAAAATGTGTTATAATAATAAACAATATATGGCGTGAAGCGGAGTGAAAGGAGATTTTTCATGTTACTTGACGGAAAATGCGTGGTCATCGGCGTTACAGGCTCGATTGCCGCCTACAAAATACCAAACCTTGCGCGTATGCTGAAAAAACAGGGGGCTGATGTGGAGATACTCATGACCCCGAATGCGTGCAATTTTATAAATCCCATAACTTTTGAAAGTCTGCTGGGGCACAAGTGTCTGGTGGAAACTTTTGACAGGAACTTCCAGTATTCGGTAGAGCACGTTGCGCTGGCGAAAAAGGCTGATGTTGTGCTGATAGCCCCTGCTTCGGCTAATGTCATAGGCAAGGTGGCTTCGGGCATTGCGGACGATATGCTGACAACAACGGTGATGGCCTGCACCTGTACAAAAATTGTCTCACCTGCTATGAACCACAATATGTTCCACAACCCGATAGTTCAGGATAATATCGAAAAACTGCGGAAATTCGGGTATAAGATAGTCGAGCCCGACAGAGGTATGCTGGCAAACGGTGACAGTGGTGACGGCAGAATGCCCGAGCCCGAGGTGCTTTACGAGTATATCCTGCGTGAGATAGCCTGCGAGAAAGACCTTGCGGGCAAGCGGGTGCTTGTGACGGCGGGTGCGACCCGTGAATCCATCGACCCTGTGCGCTTTATCACGAACCATTCAAGCGGAAAAATGGGCATCGCAGTGGCGAAAGCGGCGATGCTTCGCGGTGCTGAGGTAACTCTCGTTGCGGGTCATACGGAGGCGCAGTTACCGCCTTTTGTGAATTATGTGCCTGTTGAGAGCGCGGAGGATATGTTCAATGCGGTCACTCAACTGTCCGATAAACAGGACTTTATTATAAAGGCGGCGGCTGTGGCGGATTATACTCCAAAGACAACTGCGGATAATAAGCTCAAAAAGTCCGATAATGATATGAGCATCGAGCTGAAGCGCACTAAGGATATCCTCAAATATCTTGGTGAGCACAAGCGTGAGGGTCAGAAGATCTGCGGATTTTCAATGGAGACTGAGAATGTTATTGAGAATTCGTCCAAAAAACTTCACAGCAAAAATTGCGATATGATATGTGCAAATTCTCTCAGGACTGCGGGGGCGGGATTCGGCGTTGATACGAATGTCATCACAATGATAACAAAGGACGGCGCTGATGAACTGCCGCTGATGTCAAAGGAAGAAGCTGCCCACAGGATACTTGACAAGCTTCGTGACCTTTAAAGGCTGGATCATGAAAAGAATACAAATATTTGAAAATGGCATAAACGTCGTTTTTGAGATAACCGATGAAAAGCTGATAAAGCTTCTGCATTTCTCTGCACTGCCTTTTGATGAAAGCACAATGGCGTCAAAAGCAGGCAATACAGGGTTCAATTTGGTGGAAATGAAGATCAGCGGAATAGACAGTGCGGGAGAATGGCACGGCAATAAGTGCAGAATAAACGCATTGGGAAATCGGTTGAAATATAAGAATTTTAAAGATATTAACAACTCTATCGGACGCAAGCTTGAGATAGTCTGCTTTGATGAAGAAACGGGGCTTGAAACAGTTTCACATATGCAGTTCTACACAGGCACGCGTGCTGTGAGAGTGTGGACTGATGTCAATAATTGCAGTACTGAAAATCGGACTTTAGAGTATGTATCATCATTTTCGTTGGCTGGTATAGAAAAAGAGGGTCTTCAGCCGCAGGACGAAAAATTGCGCGTCGGGATATGTCACAACTCGCGGAAGAGAGAGCTGCAATGGCGGTTTTACAGCCCTGAACAGCAGAATTCATCGAAGGTCTTGGGCGTAACGAACGTCGGAAACCTGTCTTCAAAGGAGTATATACCGATGGGATATGCCGAGAATACCGAAGTTGGCGGGGCGCTGATGTGGCAGATCGAGCATAACGGTTCGTGGCACTGGGAGATCTCCGACCGTGAGGGGCATATGTACTTACAGCTTTCGGGACCGTCGGAGATAGGTTCGCATTGGTCGAAAATATTGAGACCGGGCGATAGTTTCAGATCTGTATATTGCGGAGTGTGTGCTGTGAACGGCGGATTCAATGAAGCCATTGCTGAAATGACGAAGTACAGGCGTCTTATAAGACGCAAAAGCCGCGATAACACAAATCTTCCGGTGATATTCAACGGCTGTTTGAACTGCCTTTGGACTGACCCTACAAATGAAAAAGAGCTTTCGCTTATCGATGCTGCGGCAGAAGTTGGATGCGAATATTTTTGCATTGATGCAGGTTTGTACGCTGATGATATTCGGTGTGACAGGATAGGTGGATGGCACGAGGATGGGAAAATACTTCCAGATAAACTGCGTGAAGTAACTGATCACATTCGCAAAAAAAGAATGATCCCCGGCGTAAGGGTGGAGATCGAAGCAATGGGTATAAAATGTCCCATGGCGGATGATCTTCCAGATGAATGGTTTTTCGTCAGAAACGGCAAAAGAGTGATCGACAAAAGCAGATATCAGCTGGATTTCCGCGTACCTGCGGTGCGTGAGTATTGTGATGCGGCAGTGGACAGACTGATAAACGAGTATGGATTCGGGTACATAAAAATGGACTGCAACATCGAGCCCGGCATTGGTACAGAAAATAATGCTGACAGCTTCGGTGATGGTCTGCTGGAACACGAAAGAGCCTATTTAGCGTGGCTAGACGGCGTTTTTGAACGTCATCCCAAGGTTATAGTCGAAAATTGCTCTGACGGAGGTCGGAGAATGGACTATGCACTGCTTTCGAGATGTTCGATACAATCTATCCCAAGTCAGGAAGATTACCGAAAATACGCCGCTATCGCTGCTAATGCGCCGTCTGCTGTGTGCCCCGAACAAGCTGCTGTACGGTCATTCCTGTCGGAAACAGATGACAGGGAAGAAGCTGTATTCAATATGGTGAATGCAATGCTATCACGAGTACATCTGAGTGGACACTTGGACCGTTTGGATTCAGAAATACAGGCTATTGTCAAAGAGGGTATAGAGGTATACAGATCTATACGCAGGGATATCGCCAAGGCTCTTCCTTTCTATCCACTGGGTGTGTCTGAATTTTTGGATAGTTGGTCTGCCTTGGGGCTTAGGTGCGATGGACGGATATACCTTGCAGTATGGCATAGAGATGGCTCCGAAAACTGCAGTATTCCGATAAACAATGGTTTAAATGATGTTAAAGTCAGATGTATTTATCCCTCTTACAATGAGGAAAAATATGCTTATGATCCAAATAACAGGACACTTACTGTTAGATTTGGAAGACCGAATATTGCGCGGCTGTTTATGATGGAGGAACGGTCATAAATTGCGAAATCATAAATAACCAGAAATTGTGATTAGATAATTGCCAAAAATTGCTTATGTGGAGAACAGGATAGTTGATTTAACAGGGAGGATTTATGGACATTAAAATACCGCGATATGTTGCTGCGGTGATAGATATTCTAGAAAAAAACGGATATGAAGCCTACATCGTCGGGGGCTGTGTAAGAGATGCTATGATGGGCAAGGAGCCCCATGATTACGACGTTTGCACCAATTGTACCCCTGATAGGATGGTCGAGATATTCAGCGGCTTTCACACCATAAAAACGGGTCTGAAACACGGAACTCTTACTGTGATGTCGGAGCATATGCCTGTTGAGGTGACTACCTATCGCAGTGATGGTGAGTATACTGATCACAGAAGACCTGATTCGGTAAAATTTGAAACAGAACTATGTGAAGATCTGAAACGCCGTGATTTTACTGTAAATGCTATGTGCTTCAATCCGAATGAAGGGACAGTTGATCTCTTCGATGGTAAAAATGACTTGGAAGACCGCATTATCAGATGTGTAGGAGTCGCAGAAGACAGATTTGATGAAGATGCCCTCCGTATCATGCGCGCATTAAGATTTGCGTCTGTTCTGGACTTTGATATAGAAGAAAATACAGCTGCTGCTATGCGCAAAAAATCTTATTTGCTCAACGCAATTTCTGCTGAACGTATATTTTCCGAATTGAAAAAGCTTCTCTGCGGTAAGGCTGTATGCAGGATAATGCTGGAATATTCGGATATAATCGGTGTGATACTTCCTGAGATCATACCATGTATCGGCTGTGAACAGCACAATATCCACCATTGTTATACGGTGTATGAGCACATATGCCGAAGTATTGATAAAATCGAAAATGACGAAGATCTGCGCCTTATTATGCTGTTTCATGATATCGGCAAGCCTCAGAAAAAGGTCACTGACGAGAATGGTGTCGATCATTTCAAACTGCATCAGCTAAGCAGCAGAGATATCGCTGAGACAGTGCTTACGCGGCTGAAATGTTCCAACAAGACCCTCAAAAGAGTGACCTCGCTGGTACTTGAACATGATAACCGTATTTTTCCAAAACGGCGTACTGTCAAGAGATTTTTAGCAAAATATGACTATGATTTTTATGTGGACTGGCTGAAAGTCCGCAGAGCTGATACTCTGGCGCAGTCGGACTATATGCGTGAGGAAAAGCTGGCAGAACTGGAACTTCTTGCAAAGCTTGGCGATGAGATAAAAGAGGAGATGTGCTGTTTAAAGACCGCTGATCTCGCAATTAACGGTCATGATATGATCGCAATGGGATTCAGCGGTGCTGATATAAAGAACGCCCTGAATACGGCACTTGAAGCTGTTATAGATGAGGAGATCGAGAACGAGCGCGAGACACTTCTTACATTCATAAGGGGGAAGTTTTATGGACAGTAAATTATTTAACTTCTTTAGATGGGTGATCCTGATAGCGATGTGCGTAGTTATATTTGTTTTTTCTTCATCACCTGCAACTGATTCGAGCAATCAAAGCAGAACTATAGTTATGAAGGTCATCTATTTTTTCTTTAAAGATTTTGA
This sequence comes from Ruminococcus albus AD2013, assembly GCF_000526775.1. Taxonomy (NCBI): domain Bacteria; kingdom Bacillati; phylum Bacillota; class Clostridia; order Eubacteriales; family Oscillospiraceae; genus Hominimerdicola; species Hominimerdicola alba. The sequence goes on along the minus strand of NZ_JAGS01000001.1, from coordinate 1,889,600 downwards.
TAATAAACCAATTTCCGAGAAGGCAGCTGTATATTCTTTGGTCACGACTTTTGTCAGGAAATGCGCGCATTTTTCGGAATATGCTTTACTTGCGGGACTTGCATTTTCGGCTTTTTACGGCATACGCAACCGTATACTGAGATTGCTGTGCTCTGTTGCCGCGGCGGCTTTGTATGCTTGTACTGATGAGTTCCATCAGACATTTGTCCCCGGGCGTTCGGGAATGATGCGTGATGTCATCATAGACTCAACAGGTGCTTTGTTCGGTGCTGTCGTCGCCTGCTGTATTGCGGTATATTTTACGGCATGGACTATCATCAGAAAAAACAGCTATTATTGAAATATATACTTTTGGCGTCTTACATTATGTAAGGCGCTTTTGGCTTGTATAAATATCTTGATATTTCGGAATATATTCTATCGATGTGACATTAACGTGTCTTGTGAATTGTATGATTTGCACATCTTTTGTTCATAATAAATCGAAATCATTGACAGCCTGTGTTTTATGATTTATAATATTATCGGGTATCGGATAAATGATATTCCCGATAAAAAAATATGAACGGGAATATAAAAGAAGAGTGCAGGCAAAGTGCCTGTATTCCGCAATTTTCGGTACAAGTGTAAAAATAGAACCATGAGAGATGTTTCAGAAGACAGAAAAGGAGACAATATGATATCATCTATTTTTGAGGAACAATTGACGATCGAGTTGGAGAAAGTATTGCTGAGACCCATAACCGCCGATGATGCGGAGGATCTTTACGAAATTTTCTCGGACAAACAGGTCATGAAGTACTATGACAGACTGCCATTGAAAAGCCGCGAGGAAGCTGACGATCTGGCGAAGATGTTTATGGACGGCTTAGCGGACAAGACTATGATAAGGTGGGGGATAGAAGAGAAAGCCGGCGGTAAGCTGATAGGTACCTGCGGATTTTTCTGTATATCCGAAGATGACAAAAAGGTTGAGATCGGCTATGAACTCAGGCGAGACCGCTGGGGCATGGGTATAATGTCCGAGGCGCTGGGAGCGATAATGAAATTCATCTTCACAAGAACGGATATCAACCGTGTTGAAGCCTTTGTTGAAGTTCAGAATGTGGCTTCGATGCGGCTTCTGGATAAGCTGGGTTTTGTCAACGAGGGTACTTTGCGACAGTACGAAAGGTGCAGAAATGAATTGATAGACGTGACTATCTGGAGCTGCCTGAGAAGTGACGGAGTGTATTAAGAACACACAAACTTGGGTAAGAATGCCAAGGAGAAGAGCTTTGGCTCAAGCCTTTCGCGAAAGGCTTGCGGGGAGCCACAGTCAGCAAAGCTGACTGTTGAGGGGCAGAGCCTCTCGGTCAAGGCGCAAAAGCGACGAGGTAATAAAGCCATAAATAGCAAACCAAACATCCGACCCAAAAAGGCGCGGCAATAAAGAAACTCAGAGCGTGGACAATATAAACGTCCACGCTCAAACTATTTGCGTAAAATTATTGCCGCGCCCGAAATCGGACAGCGAAGCGTATCCGATTTCTCGCCCCTCAGCTGCCGACACAGTCGCAGCTGAGGGGCGAAACCTCGCAAAGCTATCCACCACAGCAAATATTCGACCAGCCCAACAACAGCTATGTAAAAAGAAATCCCACAGCACCTCTGAATAAACATCAGAAATACTGTGGCATAAATTTTCGTATCATTTTGTCTTTTCTTCATATATGGCTGCGACTTCATCGATTTCGCCTGCCGCGATGAGTTCGCCGTGTTCAAGGAGTATGGCTTTGTTGCATATCCTCTTTACCTGATCGAGTGAGTGGGATACGAACAGCACCGTCACGTTTGACTTGAACATACTCATTATCTTGGCTTCGCTCTTTTTGCGGAATTTTGCATCGCCGACGGAGAGTACTTCGTCAAGTATCAGTATATCTGGCTCTATCTGGGTTGCTATTGCAAAACCCAGCCTTGTTTTCATACCCGATGAATAGTTCTTTATCGGTACATCGATGAACTTTTCCAGCTCTGCGAACTTTACGATCTCATCAAACTTTTTGTCAACGAATTCCTTTGAATAGCCCAGCACCGCGCTGTAAAGGTAGATGTTTTCAGCCCCTGTGTACTGTGAATCGAAACCCGCACCAAGTTCAAGCAGAGGAACGATCCTGCCGTGTCTTATGACTTCGCCCTCGGTCGGCTTGAAAACTCCTGCTATGACTTTCAGCAGTGTACTTTTGCCCGCACCGTTCAGACCGAGGATACCTACACGGTCGCCTTTTTCTACTTTGAAATTTACATTTTTAAGCGCCCAGAATTCGTTGTATTTCAGCTGACCTTTCAGCATTTTTATCACGTATTCTTTAAGGCTGTCAAGTTTTTCCTGACTGAGGTTGAACTTCATGCCGACGTTCTTTACCTCTATCGCATAATTAGACATTGAGTTTTCCTTTCATTATGCCCTCTATGCAATCATGCAAAGAGGGCAGATGTTTTTATATATGAAGAATAAAATTATCCTGATGTTTCTTGAACATCAGTACGCCGACTATGACGGAAAGCACACTTACCGCCGCAGGCATTATCACCCATGCGGGAGAAGCGAACATATTCTCGCCGTATATTGCGGCTCTGAAATCCTTGATTATCGCATACAGCGGATTCAGCTTGAATATCCACTGATTAGCATTGATCTTTTCAGGTACATAGAATATCGCGCAGGTGTACATTATAAGCATCAGCGCAACGTCCCAGAGATACTCCAGGTCACGGAAGAATACTGACATTGTTGAAAGTATCATTCCTGCCCCGAATGTCAGCAGGAAAAGCATTGCAAGCGGTACGATCGCTGTGAATATCCACAATGTAGGCTTCACGTTGAAAACGAACATAGCCCCCACAAGCACTATCAGCGATATCGAAAATATCACAAAATTGAAAAGCACGCCCGATAGCGGATATATGTACTTTGGCACATATACTTTTTTTATCATGCCCGCGTGCTGCCGTATGGACTTCATAGCGTTTTTGGTTCCCGTTGAAAAGCAGGTGTAAAGCAGTCTGCCTGTCAGTATGTACACGGGAAAGCTCTTATCGCCTTTCTGGAAAAATTTGCCGAATACCAGTGAAAGCACACAAGTCGTCAGCACAGGTTCCAGCAGAGTCCATAAAATACCGAGATATGAACGGCGGTATTTTAGCTTGATGCCTTTTTTTACTAACTCTTTCAGCAAAAATCGGTATCGTTTGAAGTTTTCTATCTGTTCCTTAAACATATTTTACCTCTCGATCGGTCATGCCTCCGGCACAACATCTTTATATATATTACCATAACGGCATTTTATTGTCAACTATTTATTCTCACAAAAAAGCAGTGGCACTCCGATGTTTTTTGTGGAAAAATAGGCGTTTGTGACAGCTGGCAGTTATCCTGCGGAATAGATGTTTCATACTTTTGCAGATGTATTCGGAAGTTGGCAGAAAAATTTATATCGTAAACTATTGACAAATCCTATTTCTTCGGGTATAATAAGCCATGTCAGCAGGACAAATATAAAAACTATGAAAGGACGGTGAGTCAGATGAAAAAGATATATCAGTTTAGTAACGCAAACAACATAATATTACAGGGGACTCGCCGGTGCAGTCAGCGTTAAGCTGGAAAAATTTAGCATACAGGGTGTGTTTCCATATGGGAGCACACCTTTTTTTATGCCGTTTACTATAATTGCACCGACAGCTTAAACAATTGACAGACACAAAGGAGATAAATATGTTTGAATTAAACGGAAAGTACGGCACCGCAAAGGTATTCACCGATATATGCGATGAAACTGCCGTATCACAAATAATAGAACTTATGAACCAGCCCATGTCCGAGGGACAGAGGGTGCGCATAATGCCCGATGTCCATGCGGGTGCGGGTTGTACCGTGGGTACTACCATGACCATAACCGACAAGGCTGTGCCGAATCTTGTGGGTGTGGATATCGGATGCGGTATGGAAACAGTTAAGCTGAAAGAGAAGCACATCGAAGTTCAGCAGCTGGATAAGCTGATATACCGCGAGATACCCTCGGGGTTCGATATACGGAAGAAGCCTCACCGCTTCAATAACAAGATAGACCTGACCGAACTTTACTGCTACGATCATATAGATCACGATAAGGCGATACACAGCCTTGGTTCTCTCGGGGGAGGAAATCACTTCATCGAAGCTGACAAGGGCAGTGACGGCGGGGTGTACATCGTTATACACTCTGGTTCACGTCATCTGGGGCTTGAAGTTGCAAAGTTCTATCAGGAGGAAGCATACAAGCGCCTGAACGGCTGTGCAAAGCCCGATATCGATGAACTTGTAGCCCGTCTGAAAGAAGAGGGCAGGGATAAGCAGATCCAGACCGAGATAACCAAGCTGAAAAACACCAAGCGCACTGATGTTCCAAAGCAGCTTGCATATACCGAGGGTGAACTTTTTGAGCAGTATATACATGATATGAAGATAGTTCAGCAGTTCGCCATGCTGAACCGTCAGGCGATGATGGACGAGATAATCGACGGAATGAGCCTGCACGTAAAGGAGCAGTTCACGACCATACACAACTACATCGATACGGATAATATGATACTGCGAAAGGGTGCAGTGTCGGCACAGGCGGGGGAAGTTCTGCTTATCCCCATAAATATGCGTGACGGCAGTCTTATCTGTACAGGCAAGGGAAATCCCGACTGGAATTATTCCGCACCCCACGGCGCGGGCAGGATACTGTCGCGTTCAGCGGCAAAAGCTCAGCTTACACTGACGGAGTTCAAGAGAGAAATGAAGGGCATATACAGCACTTCGGTAAGCTCCGCGACCATAGATGAAAGCCCGATGGCGTATAAGAGCATAGATGATATCGTGAATAATATAGGCGATACCTGTGAGATCGAGGATATCATCAAGCCGATATATAACTTCAAGGCAGGGGAAGCCGAGGAACATGGAAGATCGAGAAAGAGATAGGAGAGCATATGGAAGAGAAATTTATACCTTATGAAAAGATGAGCGCTAAGGAGCGTAGGAAGATAGATAATATGCGGCGGGGGACATGGGGCGGAACAGTACCTGTGACGAAGAAAGTGCCGAGCGGGAAGATATATTCGCGTAAGATAAAACATAAGAATTCTTTGGTTTGACGACTTGATTTCGCGGCAGAACAGGTGCGCCAATAACAAACGCTGCCGCGAATTAAAGCGCGCGGTTTATGCGACTGCGTCGGCATATGCCTCGCGCTAGCAGGCTTGACCCAAAGCTCTCTTCCTTGGCATTCTATCCCAGCTATGCTATCGCTTTACTTTTGCTTTAATATATGATATAATTTCTATGTTTGAAAATCGCTCAAAAGGAGGAAACGAAATTGAGTAAGGCAGGCAGCTTTATAAAGAACATTCTGTTCTCAATTCTCGGTATATTTGAATTTGTAATGTGTGTCGCCGGGATAGGTGCCAATATTTCGCCTGCCAAAGGCGAAACCCCCTTTGAACCGCTTATAGCTGTTGTACCCTGGGCGGTCATGTTCGCTCTGCTTTGCCTGATAAGTATCGGCGGTCTGGTCAGGGAAGCGTCCGGTAAAAAAATGGTTCTTACAAGCAATATCTTTATGCGGCTGTTTACCGCGGGTACAGGTCTGTCGGTGATGTTTCAGATGACAGAGGACGATGTCACGCTTGAAGAAATGCTGCTGCTTCAGCTGGTGTGTATCGTTCTGGGAATATCTGCCATATTGATAGGTAGAAAAGCCGACAAGCTTTCGCCTGCGGAATCTTTCACTTCAAAAATTACTATTGATAATTTTGACATTGAAAAAGCCGAATGGCACTACGATGCTGCATCAGACGAATATCACCACTGCAATATCTCACCTGAGGTTGCCTACGCTGACGACGATCTTATATACGAATACGCTTCAATGCCTATGGCGTATTACCTGATGTGGCTGCTTGACAGAGATCTGGTCAGCAAGGAGTTTTTCAGCCTTATTCCCGCAGAAGTTATCGAAGCGGTTAGGAGCGGAAAGGAAAGCCCTGTTCTGTTGCTTGAGTGTACCGACTACTGTTTCAGCAAAGATATGATAAGTGAGGAAGTGTATAATTTCACCAACACATATTACTGGAGCAGTATGCGCAGAAACGGTTTTGGCTTTGGGTATGATTCACAATGTGCAAGCTATCAGTTTGATTATTTTGAGGTTGTGGGTGACTGCCGCTACTACTATGTAAATTCCTATTCTCAGGTTTTGCGTACAAAGCTTGAAGAAGTTCTCGACAGGCGTTTCAGGGAGTACAATAATTACGTTCCCAATAAGGAACTGGAACACGGCGTGGAAACCAGTTTAAGGTACGGCTGGGAAGTCGATGTTGATATTACTAATGGTGCGGATCAGCTTGATCTTGAACGCTGTCTGGCGGATTTCAAAGAGCCTTCTGCTGATAAATATGAAAAGGTAAGACATAGCGTTTTAAGGCACGCTGAGTATTGCTACGGTTCTTTCGATGATACTGATGAGGAGCTTTTTGATCTTTATGTTATGTATTATATGACGGTGTATCACAGTGAAAATGGCGAGCCTGCCTACACTTTGCGCGGCGGCTATGATTACGGCGACAGTGAAGATTTCTCGATGACTGTGCAGGGTGATACCGTGTATGTTCCGTTGTCGGACGGTTCGGAAATACCTCCGTATTCCGAGAGAATGGAGATGGCGCTGGCACTAAGGGATGCTGACCCCTCCGATGGCAGAAGTGTTGCGCTGATACCCTTTGAATTCGGCGGTACACAGAGTGAGGACAATACTGTATTCATGCCGACCGTATGCGCGGATATCAAGGAAAAATGCGACAGCAGGATAATCTGTCTGACAAAACAGGGCATGGTACTTGACTATAAATGCGAACCGAAATACAAGGACGACAGGGTGACAGGCTTCACTGTAACTGCCAGAGATTCTGAGGGCAAACCTGTGTTCTATGACAGTGTTGAAATCGGAGAATAAGGTTGGGCATTTAGTGTACCATTTAAAATAGCGGTCAAACGATATTTAGCTTGGTGCATTCTTTCCCCCGCCGCAGGCGTGGGAAAAGAATGCTTCCGGAATATGGATAACAAGATCACAAACAGCAAACTATCATCAAGGAGATATGACATGAAAAACGGCAAGAGAGTAATATGGTTCAATCACTGGTTCAGCCAGGCTTATAATTTCATTGAACTGCTGAAACGTGATGAACGCAACTACATGATCGCATCGGCTAAAAAGCCTGATTTTGTTTTCGGTGCATCGGCGGACGAAAGGTACATCGAACCCAACGGTGTAAACGGAGAACAGTATGCCGAATGGGCACTGAGTTTCTGCAAGGAACATTCGGTTGACGTATTTTTCCCGAAACGATGGAGGGCGGCGGTCATAAGCCATATCGACGAATTTACGGCGATAGGCACCCGCGTTACTGCTGACGGCAACACCGAACAGAATGATATGCTTGACAGCAAGATGAAGTCATGCGAATTCATGCGGTCGAATGAACTCTGTGCAACGCCCTACATGGAGCGCATCACCACTGTTGAGGGCTTTGAGCGGGCATATGCGATGGTAAAGGAAAAGTACGGCAGGGAGCATAAGGTATGCGTAAAGGCTGACCGCGATGAGGGCGGTATAACTTACAGACGGCTTTACGATGATGATGCGCCGAAATCCATGCCCGAGGATATAAGCTATCAGTCCTACCTTGCCGACCTTAAAAACCGCAGTAGGATATACCCCACAGTGGTAATGCCGTATTTAAACGAACCCGAGATAAGCATTGACTGTATGAGGACGGAGAGTGGGCTTATCGCTGTGCCGAGGTGCAAGATCGACAGCCACATAACCGCTCTGCGTTTTGATAAGGAGTTTATCGATATCGCAAAGCGTATCTCTGAAAAAGTCATCATAGAATATCCCTACAATATACAGCTTCGTCCACTGAACGGCGAACACGTATTCATGGAGATAAACACCCGTATGGCGGGGGGATGTTACAAGGCTGACGCTGTGGGTGTGAACTTCCCTCAGCTGTCTGTAAGCTATGCTTTGGGGGATAAGATAGACACCGAAGCCATTTTGAACGGTCTGCACGATGTTCGTGTGGGCGAAGTTGCGGGCTTCATCGTTATGCCGTAGGCGGTGGTGATATGCTGATAAAGAATGGTCTGGTATTTACCGAAAAATGCCGCTTTGAACACCTTTCGGTGCTGACGGAAGATGGAGTTATCACGGGGGTGCTTCCTGCTTATGCGATGATAAAGTACGGCGGTGAGGTGGTGGACGCTTCAGGCTGTTATGTTGTCCCGGGACTTACCGACATACATTTTCACGGATGTGCGGGGCATGATCTCTGTGAGGGCACTGCGGAAGCTATCTCATCTATAGCCGAATTTGAATATTCACAGGGCGTGACGACTATCTGTCCTGCTACCATGACTTTGCCCGATGAGGATATTGCAGAGATACTCCGCACAGCAGGGGAGTACACAAAAAATTCTGCTGACAAGGACAGGGCAAAGCTGATAGGCGTTCATCTGGAGGGACCTTTCATATCTCCCGAAAAATGCGGCGCACAGAAAAAAGAACTGATACAGCCGCCCTCGGCGGATAAACTGCGGGCATGGCAGTCGATCTCAGGCGGTCTTATAAAGCTGGTGACGATAGCCCCCGAAACAGATGGTGCAATTGAATGTATACGTCAGCTTTCGGGCAGTATGCGATTTTCATTGGGACACACTTCATGTGACTACGATACAGCAGTTGAAGCCTTTGGGGCAGGTGCGGATCACATCACACATTTGTACAATGCTATGCCGCCTTTCAACCACCGCGCACCATCTTTGATAGGCGCGGCATTCGATACGGCGGGAGTATTCGCCGAGATCATCTGTGACGGCGTTCACGTTTCCGAAACCGCGGTAAGAGCGGCTTTCAGGCTGTTCGGCGATGACCGTATGATACTCATAAGTGACAGTATGGAAGCTGCGGGCATGCCCGACGGTGAATATCAGCTGGGGGGACAGCGGGTATCGGTGAAAGGGAACCGCGCTGTGCTTTCGGACGGTACTCTTGCGGGAAGTGTGACACCCCTTGCGGATTGCCTGCGTACTGCGGTGGAAATGGGGATACCCCTTGAAAGCGCCCTTAAAGCCGCGACTATCAATCCATGCCGTTCCATAGGCGAGGATAAAAAATACGGCAGCATATCCGTCGGCAAAGCGGCACATATTCTGCTGCTCGACAGAAAAGATCTTTCCCTAAAAGCCGTATATACCCGATAAACAAAAGACCCGTCGGCAGCAAGCCGATGGGTCTTGAACTTTTATGCTGGTTCTTATGTTGGATCAGATTGCATAGAATAAAGCAGAGGGTGTTCTTTAATTACTTAGCGCCCTTGATCTCGGAAATGCAGTTTGTGCATATCGATTTGTCCTTGTAGTCAACAAGGTTCTCGGTAGCGCCGCAGAAAATACATTTTCTCTGATACTTTTTAAGAATGATCTTGTCGTCCTCGGTATAGATCTCGATAGAATCCTTAACTGCGAGATCAAATGTTCTTCTGAGCTCGATGGGAAGAACGATCCTTCCCAGATCATCGACCTTTCTTACGATTCCTATGGATTTCATTTTCTCAATTCCTTTCCCGGATAGATTTTCAGCCGTTTCAGACTGACTATATATGGTATATACATTATACCAATTTGTACAAAGCTTGTCAAGCAAATTTGAACGGTATGTCAATTGTTTGTCATTCAAAAAAGTGATTTCAGCGAAATGCACATCAAAATATTACTATATTGAATATTTGCGGCGCTGAAAGGTATATTTTTACTTGTAAAATTTGTAAATTTTCCCGAATGAGAATAAGTAAATAATTAGCAAATAAATAAAAATATTAATCTAAAAGAGAAGAGGGCTGAAATGTTGGCATTTGTACTGGCGGTAATGCTTGTTTTATCCGTGGCCGCAGGATTTTCTGATGGCGGCTGGGCAGAGATCTCCGATGCGGCATTGGGGCAGTGCGTAAAAGCAGTGGAACTGGGCATATACCTTGCGGGTTCAATGGCACTATGGTGCGGGCTTATGCGGGTAGCCGAAAGATCGGGGCTGACACGTTTTATGGCGCGGGCAATGTCTCCGCTGATAAGGCTGATTTTTGGCAGGCTGGATACTGATTCAAAAAAAGCTGTGAGCCTTAATCTCACAGCGAATCTGCTTGGCTTGGGAAATGCCGCTACACCTACGGGTATCGAAGCCGTCCGACGGCTTGAAAAAAGCTCACGCCCAAAACGTAATACCGCACTTATAACAGTTATCAACACGGCGTCGATACAGATTATCCCTGTTACGGCAGCAGCACTGCGCTCTGCACACGGTTCTGATTCACCTATGGAGATACTTCCCGCTGTACTTGTCACCTCGGTATGCTCGGCTGTGGTGGGAATAGTGACCGCATCAATCCTGTTTTCGGAGGAAAAATAAATGACCTTAACAAACATGACTGTACCCCTTATCATCACATTCATACTGTTGTTCGGAATGTTCAGGCGTGCCGATTTGACAGGGGAGTTCACCGCAGGGGCATCAGAGGGCTTGAAGACCGCTGCGGAGCTTATACCGATACTTGTGCTGGTAATGACAGCTGTGGGAATGTTCGGTGCTTCCGGGGCTTCTGCACATCTGGCAGGGGTCATCTCCCCACTGGCTGAAAAGCTGGGCTTTCCGCAGGAATGTATTGAACTTGCGCTGATTCGTCCTGTATCTGGGAGCGGGGCTATTGCATCTCTCGATGAACTGTATACACGTATCTCCCCCGATAGCTTTGCAGGCAGGACGGCGGCGGTGCTGATGTCTTCTACCGAAACCACATTTTATACAATAGCGGTATACTCTTCCGCCATGACAAAAAAACTCGGCAGCCGCGTTTTTATCGCAGCTGCCGCAGCAGATATTACAGGTTTCATATTGTCGCCTTTGATGGTCAGGCTGTTTATCAGGTGATTATCTTCACGGCACTGCCGAGGGACTTATCCTTTGTGACCACTATCTGTCTGTCGATCTTTTCTTTGAGTTCGGGCACATGGGAGATTATGCCCACGAGCCTTGAATTTTCAGCCAGACCGTTCAGTGCTTTTATTGCCTGATCGAGGGTCTCGTCGTCCAGCGTGCCGAAGCCTTCATCGACGAACATCGAATCTATCCTTACGCCGCCCGAAGACTGCTGTATCTCATCTGAAAATCCCAGCGCCAGTGCAAGAGAAGCCATAAAGCTCTCGCCGCCCGAAAGGGAGCGTATGCTTCTGGTACTGCCTGTAAAATGGTCGTTTACGTCGATATCCAGACCTATCTTGGTATTGCCGCGGCTGGTACCGCTTCGTATAAGTTCGTACTGTCCGTTGGTCATCTGTAAAAGTCTGACATTGGCATGGGCGAGTATCCTGTCAAAATACTCCATCTGAGCGAATACCTCAAGGGTCACACGCTGTTTGCCTGCAAGAGTGCCGTTAACGGTGCTGTTGAGGGCATTTTTTATGCTGTACTCTCTGCTGAGTGCGCGGTTGCTGGCAAGCTCTGAGCGTATTTTTTTGAGAGTATCCTCGGCGGAAGAAAGACATTTTACTGTCTCGTCGCGCTTATCAAGTGCCGATCTTGCGCGTTTTGCACACTCTTTCATCGACAGATCGAGAGCTTCGCAGTCGGGGCGATTTTTACGTTTTGTCTGCTCTTTCAGTTCGCTCAGGTGTCCTGAAAGTTCTGTACGCTGTTTTTCAAGCTGAGCAAGTTTGTTATCGGCATCGGATATAGCTTTTTCAAGGGCTGACTGCTTGGCTTTCAGCTCCGAGATATGCTTCATCGCTTCGGCTTTGTCAGCACACGGCAGAGAATCGAGCTGTTTTTTAGCTGTAAGCTTTTTTTCTTCTGCCTTAGCGGTCAGCTCTCTCAGGCTGCCCTGCAAAGAGGAGATGTTTTTGCTGTTTTCCTCGATGCGTTTTTCGAGTAGGGCTGATTCCTGTTCGGCGGCAGTTTTCTGCTTTGCCTGATTTGTCAGCTCTTTCTGTGCAGATATCAGTTTTTTCAGTTCATCATTTATCTGTTTGTAGTCGTTGCGTGCGTTTTCAAGAGCCTTTTCGGGGGTACAGCCCTCGGCATACTTTCCTGCATGAGCCATAGCGGATTCCACGGCTTTTTCGTGGGCTGATCTTGCCCCGGCATGATATGATGCCGCTTTCAGGGCTGTATTTCGGGCTGTATCCAGCTCGGCAGAAGCCTTGTCAACTGTCTGCTTATCGGGGGCTTTTTCGGATATCGACGCTTTTTGGGGGTGATGCACCGAGCCGCAAACAGGGCAGGGCTTGCCCTCTTCAAGTTCCTTTGCCAGAAGTCCCGCCTGTTCTGCAAGATAAAGGGCAAACAGCCCGGAATAGTGCTTTTCAAGGCGTTCCATTTCTTGCTGTGCAGATTCGTAAGCTTTACGGGCAGACTTCTCCTTTTCCTTTAGTTTGTCCGCTTCGGAAAATTCCACACCTATGGCTTTTATGTGTTCCAGCTCGCTGTTCAGTTTATCCGCTTTTCCTGATGTTTCAGCCAGCTTTGCGCCGATATCGCCCAGGTCGGTGATGAACTTTTTAAGCTCTTCGCGTTTTTTGGTATCAGCCGAAAGCTGTCCGTTAAGGGCTTCAAGCTTTTTGTTTTCGGCATCAGCGGCTTTACTGAGTTTTTCGGATTCTTTAAGAACAGCTTCCGCATCATCGTAAAGCTGAAGCTGTTTTTCTTCCGCGGCTATCTGACCTATCAGCGCTTTGTGCTCGGGGAGCTTTTCGTGCATGGCTTTAGCATCTTTTTCGGCTTTTTCCAGCTCGGGCAGAAGTTCCTGCATATCCTTTTCGGAATGTTCAAGCTTGTGGAAAAGCTCTGTCAGCTTTTTGCCGTTTTCAAGAGCGAGGGTGGCGGTCTTATGCTGTTTGTCCGCCTCCTTGTATTCATCTGCCGCTTTTTTAGCTTCGGCTTTTTCATATTCAAGAGCTTTTTGGCAGATATCTTCGATATCCGTATCGGCGGCAGATTCGGGATTCTGCGCCGCGAAACTTATCTCTTCACGGTACGGGTCTTCTGCGCCGAGCCTTATATTTCCAAGCAGTGAGCCTATTTTCAGCTCCGAGTCCTTGTAGCTGCGGTAAACGGCGTTGGCTTCTTCTTTCAGCCTTTCCTGGAGAACTCTGTATTTCCCTGTGGAAAATATTGCACTGAGTATCTTTGTACGGCTTTCGGTTTTTGTGTTCAGCAGTTCTGCGAAACTTCCCTGAGCAATCATCGCTACATTCCGGTACTGTCCGTGGTCAAGTCCGAGTATAGATCTAATTCTGTCATTGACCTCGTTTTCGCCCGAAGCTATGGGCTTTTCCTGACCGTATACGTATATCTCGATGGTGGTGTTGAGGTCGGTCTCACCTTCGCCGCGCTTTTTCGGTATCTTTTGACGAGGTTCGCGGTGTACGAGATATTTAGTTCCGCCGTAATCGAAAAGCAGTTCGGCATAGGTGATAACACCCGGTTCGGCGTACTCGCTCCTGAACATATTGACAGTTCTGCTGTCGCCGCTTGCCTTGCCGAAAAGGGCGTAGCACACACCATCGAATATGGTGGTCTTGCCTGCACCAGTATCACCCGTAATGAGGTAAAGACCCTGTCCGCCCAGCTGTTCCATATCTATCACGGTCTTTTCGGCGTAGGGACCGAAAGCCTGCATTGTAAGTTTCAGCGGTCTCATAAGCTGTCCCCCCATATACTGTCTATCAAACCTTTGATGTACTCCGTTTGCTCATCAGTCATATCATCGCCATTCTGCTCTTTGAAAAGCTCGGCTACAAGCTCAAAGGGAGTTTTGCTGTCGGTGTGCACGGCACCTGTCACCTCGGATATCGTCTGGGTTCGTTTGTTATCAAAACTCAGCTGAACGATATTGTTGTAGACTGTCCTTAGCTTCTGCATGACGTTTGGTATGTCGGTATCATCGGTCAGGGTTATGAAGTAGAAGCCGTCGGTATCGAGGTTTTCATAGTAACTGCGCTCCATAAGCTCGTTATATTCTCCTCTCAGCTCCATGACATCGCGCATGGGCACGAGGGGAACGGTATTTATCACGGTATCGCCTTTTTCACGGATATCAACTATCGTTACGGATTTTTTGTGGCTTATCTCCGATGCCGAATATTTCAGCGGTGTTCCGCAATAGCGTATATTTTTGCCGATATTCTGCGGACTGTGGATATGCCCGAGTGCAACGTAGTCGAAGCCTTCAAAAACCTCTGAACCGATATTATCCAGCGTTCCCACGGAGATATACTCCGAATCACAGGTGATTGCACCTGTGATGAACTGATGGCACATCATTATGCAGCGCCTGTTTCTGTCGATGCCGCTTTGCTCGATGACTGCGCTCATCATATCGGTGTAGGTCTTTATCTCCTTATCAGGACAATATCCGCGTACAAAGGAGGGTTTGATAAAGGGAACGGAGCAGATGTCCAATTCTCCGTACTCGTCCGAAACTGTATTCACGGCACCACTGCCCTCATAGCAGGCGCATATATGTATATCGGCATCAGCCAAAATTTCGCGGCCGTAGTCTATCCTTTCGGGGCTGTCGTGATTTCCGCTGATGATAAAGACTGAAAGCTTGTTCCTGCGGAGTTTTGTGAGAAACTCACCGAACAGCTTCACGGCTTCTGCCGAGGGTGCGCTTTTGTCGTAGATATCTCCCGCGATGAGTATGCCGTCACATTTTTCAGCCGAAGCGATATCAGCTATCTGTGAAAGTATGTAGCGCTGATCTTCGATGAGGGTGTAGCTTCCCAGCCTTTTGCCAAGATGAAGATCGGAAACGTGTGCGAATCTCATTGATATCCTCCTTTGCAGAAAAATCAGCCTACTTGTTTTTGTATACCAGCTTGTCCCTGAGGTCTAACTTATCGTAACCCCATTTGAAGCCGATATAAGCCGAAAGCGGGAAAAGTGCCAGATATGGTAGTATCAGCAGGAAAACTGCGGGGCTCATATCCTTTATGTCAGCGGAATGTGCAAAAATATCCAGTATCGGGAAAAGGCAGGCGTTTGCTATCTTGAATACAGCAAGAAAATCAAATGCGCCGCTGAATTTGGATACGGCAAGTATCACAGCTGTCATCGCAAAGGGCAGCATAGCGATAAGCCCTGTTTTTGCTCCGAAATTTCTGCCGACATTGTCTCCGTGTAGAGTATCGGCATTGGCGGCTTTTGAACCTTCTTTCATGCCATAGTCGGCGAGTATGCAGACCACGCACATTATCCCCGTGAAGCCGAACATAATGTTTGCGAGAATGCCCATAGCCTTAGATATCGCCCAGAAAAACAGCATTACGAATATCCCGAAAAATTCGGCTTGAAGCCCTTTCAGCAGACCGTATACAAGGGCGTTTTTTCTATTGTATTTCATATAAGTCACTCCTTGCAAGAATGTGATGTTTTGATCTTACGAATGTTATGTTTTTAATTATAGCATAAATGCTTTTTCAATACAAGGGCTTTTTTGAAAGCTTTTGATTGAAGTACAAAAAACTGTACATGATGCGGTTCGAGAATAATCAGGGATCATCAGGATATACTATTGTATATTAAGGTTATCCCGCTGATACACCATAATAATTGGTGTTATATCGTATCTTGAAATACTTGGCGGTTATCTTTTTCATCGCCGCAGGCGGGGGAAAAGGATAATATCAGCAGGATATTTCATTGATATATGTCACTTTGTGGTGGTGTGTTAAAGGGATAGCCATGTTATATAGAAACGAGAGGAGAATTTGCAATGAACGATAAGGAAAAAAGACCTCTGCCCGTTGACCCTGTTGACGGTACGCGTGTGTATATGCCGCTTGGCAAGCGGTTTTCGGTGGGGGAAGAGCTTGGTGAAGCAGACTTTGAAGATCAGATTGAGGAAGAACAAAGGGGTTCGGGGGAAGATATTTTGGGATAGGTGTGATACCAGTGGATGAAACAGGTGCTTTCACTATCAGTGATTTTATGCGAAAAGTTGTACGTTTTTGTACAACTCTTGCAGAAATATGTCCGAGTTAAAATATAAATCATTTGTTTACACAGGGTCTGAGGCGTGAAGTTGGGTAAAATAACAAGAAAATGAGGATAGAGTGCCAAGGAGAGGAGCTTTGGGTCAAGCCTTTCGCGAAAGGCTTGCGGAGAGCACGAGAGGCAGAGCCTCTCGGTCAAGGCGCAAAAGCGACGTGGCAACTATCAAAACAATAGCAGACTATCTTCCGACCACAAAGGCGCAGCAATAACAAAATTAAAGAGCGTGGACAATCAATCGTCCGCGCTCTTTCTATTGGCGTATATTTATTGCTGCGCCTGCCGTCAAACAGCGACAGCGTTTTTGACGGCTCGACCCGAACGGAGAGAGGGGCGAGAAAACCGCAGTACGTCTATTAAATGCAGACACGGATTTAATTGAAGTACTTGGGATATTTCGTTCTTATCATAGGTACTGCGGTATCAGGTCGCCCCTCTCTCCGTTCGGGTCGAGAAATCGGATTCGCTTCGCTGTCCGATTTCGGGCGCGGGCGGTCTGTGCGTCCCGCAAGAAAGTGCAGAGCGAATGTTTTGTGTTCCATCGGATTTTTGTGACCGCCCGCTTTTTTACAGGACGGGAAGTTTTATGCGCTATTGCCTTTTATGTTGCCACGTCGCTTTTGTTCCTTGACCGAGAGGCTCTGCCTCTCGAGCTCTCCGCAAGCCTGCTGGCGCGAGGCTTGATCGCGCGCTTTGTTTCCTTGGCATTCTTTTATACGTACTTGCATTAAATCCGTTTCCGTGGTATAATACATTTGACTTCGTTTGGTATTTCCAAGCATAATCACACCGAAAGGACAGGATATCATGGGCAGGATAAAAAAAGCCGCCATAGTAACGGGCGGTTCGGGCGGGATAGGCAGTGCTGTCAGCAGAAAGCTGGCGCAGGCGGGCTATCTCACGGCGATAGCATATAATAAAGGTAAGGAAGCGGCTGGATCCCTTGCGGCTGAACTGAGAGGCGCAGGATTTACAGCGGAGGCTTTTCATTACGATATAGCAGATGCGGACAGCACAGCGGAGTTCCTGAGTGAGGTTGAAAAAAGCTTCGGCGAGTGCGAACTGCTTGTAAATAACGCAGGCATAGCGGATATCGGTTTGTTCACCGACCTTACCGATGAGCGGCTTTACGAACTGATGAATACGAATTTGTTCGGGCATATGCGCCTGACAAAAGCTGTTCTGCCGCAGATGATACGCAGACATTCGGGAAGTATTGTTAACATATCCTCGGTGTGGGGAGAAAGCGGTGCTTCCTGCGAGGTGGCTTACTCTGCGGCTAAGGCGGGGCTGATCGGTTTCACAAAGGCACTGGCAAAGGAGTGCGCCCCCGGGGGAGTGCGTGTCAACTGTGTAAGCTGCGGTCTTATCGATACTAAGATGAACAGCACCCTTTCTGATGATGACCTGAATGCTGTCATCGATGAGATACCTATGGGACGTATGGGCACACCCGATGATATTGCAAATGCTGTTATGTTTCTGGCGGAAGAGTCTTCCTCGTACATAACGGGTCAGGTGATACGTGTAGACGGCGGCTGGCTGTAAAGTAATATATAAGTACATTGAGCGCTGTTCTGTCGTAAAAAGCAGGACAGCGCTGTTTTTATGCCCTTCTGTGAGAAAGAAAAGTAAAAATTCGGTGAAATAGTAATGAAAAAAGCCCTCGGCGGTTTGACAAACGCAGGGTTATACTATATAATAGTGATATTCGTGAAAATAGTTATATAAAGCGATATTTGTTCTGGTATCCCTGAATTCTCAGGGGAATGCAGAACATATCTCGTTTACGTGTAAAATGTCAGGAGAGCGATTATGGACAGAGATGAAAAGTTCCGACGTCCCGCAGACCCCTATGAGGAAGAGTATCAGCGACAGCTGGAAGAAATTTCTCGGATCGCAGGGGATACGGGCGGCGAAATAGATCTCAGCATGGGCAGTGCTGATGATGTTTTCGCCTCGGAATATCAGCGATACGGCACACCCCCGCAGATGGGCGGTCAGCCATATGGCGAAGAATATATGAACAGACAGTATGCACAGGCGCGTACAGGCGGTGGAAACAGACAGCCCTCACGCGCAGGTGCTTCACGTCAGCGCAGAGAGGATAACGGCGGACAGTATCCCCGTCCGCAGGTACAGCCGCAGTACGGTGCTGAAAGTCCGCGGCAGAATTATCCCGATGATGATATGAGAGAAAGACGTCCATCACGCGGCGGCAGTGAGGGTCAGCGGAAAAGACCTGCCCGCGGCGCAGACAGTGAAAGGACAGGTGCTGACAGGTCAAGGGAAAGAAGAGAAGAACGTCCCGCACCCCGCAGAAACAGCGGTCAGCCGACTAAGAAAAAGTCGGAAAATCGTGCGAAGCCACGCGCTTCCGAAGAACTGCGTTTCGGGTCACGAAACGGCGGCAAAGTACCCGCCCACGAGAAAAGCAACCCCGTAGGCAAATTTTTCAGGACGCTGATAATACTGCTTCTTGTTATATTCATCGGCTTGAACGCACTGCTTTACTACTACATCACCCTTGTGAACCGCAGGGGCCGCGGAGACCGTACTTTCACAGGCGGTTCGATGAACAGCAAAAGCGTTACGAATATCCTGCTGATAGGTTCGGATACCCGAAGTGAAAAAGAAAACGGCAGAACTGACAGTATGATACTGATGTCGGTAAACAAGGATAAAAAGACCATCACCATGACATCTTTCATGCGTGATATGTATGTTGAGATACGGGGCAGAAGAACAAACGGCGAGGATATCGACGTATGGGATAAACTGAACGCGGCGTATGTCTATGGCGGTGCCGAACTGCTGATGGATACCATAGAGTATAATTTCGATATCTCGGTCGATGATTATGTTTATGTGGATTTCTTTGCATTTATCGACATAGTTGACTCCATCGGCGGACTTGAGATAGATATCACCGATGATGAAGCCGCCGGTCTGGAAGACCCTCTGGGCGAACAGAACCACTATCTTAAACAGCCCGAGGATACCGATACCCTCGACCACGGCGGAAAACTTCTGTTGAACGGCAACCAGACCCTTGCTTATGCAAGACTGAGATATGTCGGCAATGCTGATTTCCAGCGCACTGAAAGACAGCGTGAGGTAATAAGCAGGATAATCAAAAAGGTAAAGGCATCCGACCCGCTGACGATCAACCGTTTTGCAAAGGCGGTATGCTCGAACCTTTCAACGAATATGAGCCGCGCCGAGATGATGCTTTCGGCTTATAAGGCTATATTCTCGGTGAATTACGAGATGAAGACACTGCGTATACCTGACGAAGGAAATTACAGCTTCGGTATGCACGGCGACCAGTCAACACTCGATGTAGATATAGAAGCCTGCCGTGATCTTCTCAGAAGAGAGATATACGGCGGATAAAAAAGATGCAAAGCACTTCTGCTGACATACAGCGGGAGTGCTTTTTGTATGAATCACGGAAATCAATTTTCAAAAAATCAGGTTTCAAAAGTTACATTTATATTTCAGATTGTACAAATTACTGGACAGAGCACCTGGAAAATGATATAATATAGGCATGAATAATGGAATAACCGAGTATTTTGAAGATATTGAATTATATGAGGAATATGACGGCTATTTTTGCAGTATCCCCGATATCATTACAATAGCAATTCTTGGAAGTATCTGTGGACTTAGAAACATTCATCAGATTCATCAATGGGCGACAAATGACAGAGTAAGCGAATTCTTAAAGGAGAAATTCGGAATCGATCATGTCCCTTGCTATTATTGGATATTGAGCCTGCTGAAATATGTCAAGCCCGAATCGCTCAACCGCTGTTTTGCGGATTGGGTCTATTCATTTATGCCCGAAAAGTCCAAAAGTATGACGATCTCTCTTGACGGGAAAACTGTTTGTTCGACACTTAAAATGAGTAAGATCGAAAGTCCTCTGCACATCATCAGCGCACAGGTATGCGAACTTGGATTGACCCTGGCACAACGCAGCACGGACGATAAAAGCAACGAGATACCTGCGGTGCAGGAGCTTCTGAAAGAACTGAAAATAAAGGGTAATATAGTTGTTGCGGATGCACTGAACTGTCAGAAAGAAACTGCTGAGATTATCGTAAAACAAAAGGCAGATTATCTGCTTTGCGTTAAGGATAATCACCCAAATTTGAAGAAAGATATCGAGGATTATGTGCAGGACAGTTCTCTCAGAGACACTATGCAAACAGTTTCAAGAACGGAGAAAAACCGTGGCAGAGTTGAAACAAGGACAGCGTATGTAACAACAGATATCAACTGGCTGGAACAGAAAAAAGAGTGGAAAAATCTGAAGTGCATAGGAGCCATTCATACTGAATTTGCAACGAAAAAAGGCACTTCGAGCGAATGGCACTATTACCTTTCAAGCCGCGAAATGACAGCGGAACAGCTCCTTCATCATGCAAGAATGGAATGGTCAGTTGAGTCAATGCACTGGCTGCTTGATGTTCATTTTGAAGAAGATTGGTGCAGAGTCGAAAACAAAGACGTTCAGCAATGCCTGAATATGTTCAGAAAAGCTGCGATAAATTTAATCAAGAACTTTAAAAATCGGAACAATTCTAAAGCCGCCATATCCAAACTTATGTTTGAATGTCTTATGGAGCCGCTGATGATTTCGAGGGTGATTTTTGAAAATTGATTTCCGTGTGTATGAATGCCGCCCCCTTGACAATAGCGTATAAATATAGTATAATAAATAATTAATTACGATATTTTTTGAGATCATAAAAGGAGAGATCCATCATGCAGCTTAACGGTTCTGACGTTATCGTTGAATGCCTTGTAGAACAGGGTGTTGACACTATTTTCGGTTACCCGGGCGGTGCAGTGCTGAATATCTATGACGCACTCTATAAGAATTCCGACAGGATAAGACACATCATAACAGCCCACGAACAGGCAGCCTGCCATGCGGCGGACGGATATTCCCGTACCACAGGCAAAACAGGTGTTGTTCTGGCAACTTCCGGTCCCGGTGCGACTAACCTTGTTACAGGTATCGCTACTGCCTATATGGATTCAGTGCCCATGGTAGCTATCACAGGTAATGTTACCAGAAATCTGCTGGGTCTTGACTCTTTCCAGGAAGTGGATATCTGCGGTATCACAATGCCTATCACCAAGCATAACTTCATCGTGAAAGACCCCGAAAAGCTCTCCGATACCATCAGAGAAGCTTTCCGCATTGCCAACGAAGGCAGAAAGGGTCCCGTACTTATAGATATCCCCAAGGATATAACTGCGGCTATGATAGAGTATGAGAAGAAAGAACCTCTGAAGTCCGAGTATAAGGATCCCGATACTTTCGAGGCTGAGATAGCTGAGGCTGCCGAACTCATAAAGAAGTGCGAAAGACCCTTTATCTACGCAGGCGGCGGTGTTGTATCCGCTGATGCAGTCGATGAAATGAAGGAGTTTGTAAGAAAGTGCAATGCTCCTGTTGCTCTGTCGCTGATGGGTCAGTGTGCTTATGACAATACCTCCGAAAATTACATCGGTATGCTGGGTATGCACGGAACAAAGGCGGCTGCCAAGGCAGTCAGCGGCTGTGACCTCATGATCGTTCTGGGTTCACGTTTCTCTGATCGAGTTCTCTGCAATCCCAATACTTTCGCTAAAAATGCACATATAATCCACATTGAGATAGACCCTGCCGAGATAGGCAAGAACATCGAGGTATACCACCACGTTACAGGCGATGTCAAGAAGGCTATCGCAAGATTGAATGAACTTCTGCCCGATATGTCTCACCCCGAGTGGTTCAATGAGGTTATGGGCTGGAAGAAAAAGTATGCTCTGCATATGGTTCCTATCGAGAGCGATGATGAAGTTCTCCCCGATCAGGTTATCTCAGCACTGGACGATCTTACCGACGGTAAGGCTATAATCTCCACCGAAGTTGGTCAGCACCAGATGTGGGCTGCACAGTACTACGATTTCAAGTGCGCAAGAAGCTTTGCTTCCAGCGGCGGACTTGGTACTATGGGTTATGGTCTCGGCGCGGCTATCGGCTGTAAGATCGGCAATCCCGACAGAACAGTTGTAAATATCGCAGGTGACGGCAGCTTCTTCATGAACTGCAACGAGCTTTCCAGCCTTGCAAAGCACAAGATACCTCTGATAGAACTGGTATTCGAGAATGACGTTCTCGGTATGGTTCGTCAGTGGCAGAGACTTTTCTACGGCAAGCGTTTCAGCCAGACAAATATCGAGCGCGGAACAGATTTCATGAAGCTTGCAGATGCTTTCGGCATTGAGGGCGTTCGTATAACCAAGAAGGACGAGATAGTTCCTCAGCTGAAAAAAGCCCTTGAATACGCAGCAGCAGGCAAACCTGTTCTCGTTGATGTAGTTATCAATAAGGATGTTAACGTTCTTCCCATGGTACCCGCAGGCGCAGATGTTAGCCAGCCTATCATGGAGATAGATCTTGAAAGCTAAATAGAATAATTACAGCCCGTGAGCGATGCTCGCGGGCTTTTTGCATATCAAAAAAGCGAGAGTTCAAAACTCTCGCAATTGTTAATGATAATCAATTATTTTCTCATCTTGCGTATGTTTTCCATCGTGCCCATAACGAGGAGTCTTTCGTCTTCTGTAAAGCGATGGTCGATGGTAGCCATCTTGAAATCGTTGTCCTGCTTTACTGCAAGTACGTTTATGTGGTGTTTCTGGCGGACATTGCTCTCCAGCAGGTTCTTGCCTATCCAGCTTTCGGGAACGCTTATCTCGTAGATAGCATACTTGTCGTTGAGGTTGAAGTAGTCGAAAACGCCCTCAGAACCAAAACGAACTGCAAATCTCTCGGCAGTTTCTTTTTCGGCGTATATTACTTCGTCAGCACCGTTGCGCAGCAGGAATTTTTTGTGGATATCGCGGTTTGCTCTGGCGAAAACGTAATTCGCTCCTAGTTCGTGCATAAGGCAGGTAGTTTCCAGGGAAGCCTGGAAATTATCGCCAATGGCACATATACACACATCAAAGTTATTTACGCCCAGCTCTTTAAGAAACTGAGCATCGGTAGCGTCACCGATGCGTGCATCGGTGACATATTTGAGGACGGAATTGACCCTATCCTCGTTGATGTCTATTGCAAGCACCTCATTGTCCATCGCTGTCAGCGACTTTGCCATGTGCTTTCCGAAACGTCCCATACCTACTATAAGAAACGATCTTGCCATATTTTTACTCCTTTTTCATATCTTTACTTTATCTGTCAAAACTCAGCTTCGTTGAGCACCCAGTCTTTCAGTTCATCAAATTTTTTTTCTCTTTGTTTCTCTTCTTGTTCCTCTTTCTCTTTATCTAGACTGCCGATCCCTGGACGATTCCACATTGAATGGTACAGATCTTTTCTTACCAGCATATTGCCTCTCAACAGGTAGAAACTATGTAAACTTGCATCACACACTAAACAAGTACCACAAAAAAAGTCTAATCGATTATCCGATAAAGGTTTATGATATTTTTTCAATTTTATAAATGTTCTGCGAGCAGTTCCGGGTGTCTCGAACAGCATATATTCCAGTTGCTGATAATTGTTGTCATCAGTTTCTGTTGGCGAATAACATTCGGTATATGGCACATTGAGAATCTTTCCATTACGTTTTTCTATAGCAGTACCTGTCAAGTTCTCAATATCCTCAACGGTATACTTTTTGCCTATATACTCACATGAGTATAATGCAAAAATGACAAAGATAATCATAATGACCGTCAGAACTTTTTTTGAAAGGATATGAGGTTTCTTATTTTTTTCCATATATCTGTCACCCTTCTTTACAGCATTATCTTCTCCTCGGGCAGCTGACTCTTGTTCGATGCATAGTTGTTATGCAGGGATACTATAAAGGTTATACCTCCGACGCGTCCGAAGAACATTATCATTATTACGATGAATATGCTGATATCGGAGAGGGAAGTAGTTATTCCCATTGAAAGTCCTGTGGAACTTATGGCACTCACAAGTTCAAATACAACGGGCGTTAGTTCAAGACCGTCAACGCCTGTTATAATCATGGCTGAAACTGCTACCAGTACCAGATAAAGTGTGGTTATACAGCTTGCATTGCGCACAGTGGTATCGTCAACTCGTCTGCCGAAGAATTCAACGCTCTTCTTTTTTCTGAATACTGTGGTTATAGTCATCATCATTACTGCAAAGGTAGTTACCTTGATACCGCAGGCAGTAGACCCGGGGGAACCTCCGACGAACATGAAGCATATAAGCAGCATGATGGAAGTCTGTCGAAGATTGGCAACTGTCACTGAAGCAAATCCTGCATCACGCCCCGATGTCACCAGCATAGATGAAGCTATCACCTTTCCGCCGTATCCCAGGTCGCCCATAGTAGCGTCATTGTGCCATTCAAGCAGTGCCATATCCAGCATACCGAACAGATAGAACAACACTGTGACCACGAGTATGATCTTGGTCTGGGCGGAGTATTTTTTGATATGGTGCTTGTGGGTGACGATATCAGACCATGTAAAAAATCCGATGCCGCCAACGACCAGCAGTATGATGATCGGGATATTCAGGATAACGCTGTCATTAGCCGTTATCAGCGAACTGCCCGGTTCAAAGTAGCCCATAAGGTCGAGTCCTGCCGTGCAGAATGCGGATATAGAGTGGAAAAGGGAGAAATAAATGCCCTTTGCCCAGCCCAGCCGCGGCACGAACCAGAAACACAGTGCAGCAGTTCCCAGAGATTCAAACAGGGCAGTACCTTTGAGTATAAAACGGGTCATCTTGACAACGCCGCCCGAAGATACACTGCCTATGGATTCTCTCATGGTCGCACGCTGTTTCAGACCGATCTTTTTGCCCATAAAGCTGAGCGCAAAGAGTCCGATGCTCATAAAGCCGATACCGCCTATCTGTATGATAATAAGTATGACTATCTGTCCGAAAAGCGACCAGTATGAATAAGTGTCGTGAAGCGTCAGACCTGTTCCGCTCAGCGCCGATGTAGTTGTGAAAACGCAATGATTAAGCGGTGTGTGCACTCTCTCCGTAGTGCTTATCGGCAGACAAAGGAGCAGCGCACCTACAAGAATAACTATAGAATAGCCGAACATCAGCGACTGCGTGAATGACATTTTGCGCAGTATATGGTGTTCAAATATATGGGGAAGATGAGGGTGTTCCCCTTCATTCAGTTTTAATTTCATCATTTGATCTATTCCTTATTAAAACAGATAAGCAGTTTGTTTTATAAAACCGTGTCTACATAGCTAATATAGTTTATCATATTTTTGTTGATAAAATATTACACGTGATGAATAATTTATTAACAATACAAATGGCTGCTGTTGCTGATGAACTATACTAAAGTGTGAAGAAGGGGATTATGCTGATATTTTTAAACTTTAAAAAGAAAATATATTAATTTAGTTGAAAAAAACTATTGTATATCTTGGAAAAGTGTGATATAATATTAATTAGTAATTAATGATAGCCTATGATCGGCTGAATGGCGGGAGGTGACAGTCTTTGAAAAAGTTCATATCAGCAGCGATATGCACGGCGATGCTGTTCTGCCTGGCAGGTTGTGAACAGAAAGAGTCTGATACTGTCACCGAGTTTGAAGCTGCGCCTCCTTTTTCGCCGCTGACGGAGATAAAAGAGGGCAGAAAAAATATATACCTTATTATAAAGACACTTAACAGCGATTACTGGGATGTGGTAGTCGATGGTGCTAAGGCGGGCGGAGAGGATTTTGACTGCAATGTGTATTACAGCGGCAGTTATATCGAGAGCGACTGGGAATCGCAAAGCAGACTTATGAACGAGGCTGCTGAAGCGGGTGCTGATGCTGTACTGCTGGCACCCAATGATTCTGTCAAGCTTTCGGCTGATATTGAAAATGTCTACTCAAAGGGTATAAAGCTGGTGTTGGTGGATACCATTGCCATCACCGACAGCTACGATGTATGTTTTATGACGGATAACCTGATGGCAGGGCAGCTTGCTTCTGCCGAGATGCTTGATCAGCTTCACAAAAAAGGGTACACCGATAATGAGACTGTGCAGGTAGGCGTTCAGGTGTGTGCGACTGCGACCCAGACGATAAATGAACGTCTTGCAGGCTTTTTGCAGTATTGGTCAAACAATGCCCCTGATAACTGGACGGTGATATCGGATATCAAGTTCAATGAGGGCGATGTGGACAGAGGCTGTCAGTGTACAGAAGATCTGCTGAACAATTATCCGGATATCAAAGGTGTGTTCGGCAGTGATAACGTGTCAACGACTTCTCTGGCGGCTACCATAAAGAAAAAAGAGCGGACTGATATTGTCGTTGTGGGTTTTGATTATTCGTCCGAGATAGCCTCACTGATAAATTCGGATGAATATACGGCATCATCGGTGCTGCAGAGACAGTTCAATATGTCTTACGATGGTGTAAAGACTGCTCTTGACCTGATAGATGGCGAAAAAATGGAGCAGAAATTTGTCGATACGGGGATAACAGTTGTAAATTCAAATAATCGCAACTCTCCCGATGTTCGCGAAACACTGGATCATAACAGAGGATAATATGAATAAAACGATCACCGAGACAGGTGAGCTTAATCGAAGCGGTTCGTTTATCAGGATGATGATCGTGTATTTCGTCATATGTCTGATAGGGCTGGCAGTGATGATAACCTCGATCAATGTACTGATGAAGGAGCATGATAAAAAGCTCACAGGTAAGATCTGCGATCTTGTCGCAGAAAAGATGAACAATTCAATTAAATATATGACGACCTCAGCACAGAATATGTCTGCTATGCTCACCGCGCAGAAGCACAGAGATCTTCAGGCGCTTTATGATGAATTTGCTGATCTTGAGGGCGATGGCTATGTGAGTATGGGACTTATCGATGACAGCGGAAAAGTATATGCTTCCGATCAGCAGCTTGCTGAATTTGAAAAGTGGCACCTTATTGATACTGCACATCAGGCTGCCCCTGTTTCAATATCTTCCCCTTATCGTTCGGGACTTACCGGAGAGCCTGTAATAACTCTTTTTGCTGATATGAAATACGGCGCCGGTAAAAAAGGCTGGCTATTTCTTACATATCCGCTTAAAGAGATACAGAATATGGCTTCGACCGAGACACTTGCAGACGAAACTGAGATATGGCTCATGGATACCGAGTCGAACAATGTTATACAGTGTTCCGGCGGAGATGAGCATGGCAGCGGAAGCTGGGCGAACGCTATGCTGATATTCGAGCGGAATATCGACAAGAGAGATGTGGGAAAGTACAGCGAGTGGATGCAGTCTATGAAAAACGGCGAGCGTTCGGCGGGTGTGGTATACAGGATAGGCAGCATCAGATATTCGCAGGTGTATGCAGATATCAATTTCATGCACGGCTGGAACGTTGTGGTAAGGATACCCAGCAGTGCCATGTCTTCGACGATGGAAAAATTCAGGGGCGTAGTAATACTATATATATTGACACTGCTGTTTTCGACGACTGTATTGTTTGTTCTGACCCACAGGCGTGATGCTGCTGACAGAGAGATACTTAAAAATCTTTCGATACACGACCCTCTCACTGATGTTATGAACAGAAGAGCGCTGGATGTTGCGGCGCACAATTATTTCCAGAATACGCTGAAGCCCGATTGTGCCGTTCTGTTCATCGATGTGGATTACTTCAAACTGGTAAACGACCGCTACGGTCATGACGCGGGCGATAAGGTGCTGGTGGAATTTGCGGCACTTCTGAAAGAACTGTTCGGGGATATTGGTCTTATCTCCCGTTACGGCGGTGATGAATTCCTTGTGTTTATCAAGAATGCTGACAAGCTGAAGATAGAATCAAAGGTCAGCGACCTTAAACGCAGGGTGCATGACATCAAGCCCATCACACGCAAGGAAGGCGATGATTACAGCATCAGCTGCAGCTGCGGCGGTGCGCTGTGTCCCCATGATGCAAGGGATTTTGTAAAGCTAAAAGCCTGTGCAGACCGAGCTCTTTACAGGGTAAAGAACCTTGGCAGAGATGACTACGGCTGGTATGACGGTAAGAAAAGCTCGGAAGAAAAGTAAAGAGATACAGGCACTTTTGTTGGATATCGACATAAGTGCCTTTTTATTGGTTTTTAATCGTTGACATATCTTTAGAATAGTGGTATAATCTTAACTAAGTATAAACAAATTGTATCCTTGAAAGGAGAGCTTTATGGAAAAGCTAGTTACTTTCAGCGCAGCAATGACTGCGCACATAAATTACGCGATGCAGCGCAGTTCTGTGCCTGTTTTCCGCAGTATAGTTATGACAAATACTTCGGACAGAACGTTAAAAAACGTATTCCTCAGACTTGCGTTTGAACCCGATTTTGCGCAGGATTATGAATCATCTGCCATAGACCTTGAACCCAATGTTCCTGCTGAGATATCTCCGATAGAGGCAGTTGTGCGTCCCGAACTGTTTCTGGCGCTTAATGAAAATACCGAGGGGTATGTTCGCATTGAAGCCGTTACCCGTACCGATGAGGGTGAAGAGATACTCGGCAGAGAGGTGAAGCAGCTTGAGCTTCTCGCTTACGATACCTGGACGGGTGTGAACTTCATGCCCGAGATGGCTGCGGCGTTCATAACACCGAATCATCCTGCGGTGAAAGAGGTGCTCTCAAAGGCAAGTGCTATCCTTGCTCAGATGAGCGGAGAAAGCGGATTTACAGGATATCAGAGCTGTAATCCCGGTATCGTCAAACAGCAGATAAATGCCATATATACCGCGCTTGTTCAGGAGAATATCACCTGTACTGCGTCTGCGGGTTTTGATAGATCAAATAAGGTCGCACTGCCCGAAAACGTGCTGGCACAGAAAAGCGGTACCTGTCTTGACCTCGCTGTGCTGTTCTGTTCATGCCTTGAAGCCGCAGGTCTGAACAGCCTGCTTGTAATGACTTCGACCGATGCTATGGCGGGCTGCTGGCTGGAGGAGGACACTTTCCCCGATAGCCTGCAATACGATATGACCGCCCTTACAAAGCGTATGGCAAGCGGTGTAGATGAGATATCACTTATTGAGTGTACCGATATTTGTACAGGAAATAATATTGATGCAGATACATCGGCTGTACACGCGGCGGATACACTGGCAAAGGCGGCAGATTTCTGTTTCGCTGTCGATATCGAGAGAACCCGCGCCGGCGGCATAAAGCCCCTGCCTTCGAGGATATTTGACGAAAACGGCGTGTGCAGGGCAGAGGACTATGGTCTGCCCGAAAGAGTCCACGGCTCGGCGGGAGAAATAGCTTTTGACACGGCGGCTAACGGACAGCCAAGGGAGGTCACAAAGCAGATGGTCTGGGAAAGAAAGCTTCTCGATCTCAGCCTGCGCAACAGCCTGCTTAATTTCCGCCCGACTTCATCGAATGTTCAGCTGATGGTGGACAGCATAGCTTCACTTGAGGATGAGATAGCCGCCGATGAGACATTCAAGATAATGCCCGTACCTGCTGATTTTAAAATGGAGATGGCGGAAAGCAAGATATATGAGACGGAAACTCAGCGCGAGAAGATATCCGAGATAGCTGCAGGAGAATTCCGCTCAAAGCGTCTGCGAACTTTCCTTACCGAAGCCGAACTTGAAAAGACCATGAAGAAGATACACCGCATGGCGAAGGTCAGCATTGAGGAAAACGGCGTAAATACCATATATCTGGCGCTGGGATTTCTGCGCTGGTACGAAACGGACAAGAGCGAGCGCCCGCGTTATGCCCCTCTGGTGCTGGTACCCATCGATATTATTAAAAAGGTACAGGACAAGAGTTTCTCGATACGTGTACGCGATGAAGATACACAGGTGAATATCACTCTGCTGGAAATGCTGAGACAGTCCTTTGGTATAGATATCAAGGGGCTGGATCCTGTTCCCGAGGATGAGAGCGGCGTCGATATCCCCCTGATATTAAGCACTGTTCGCAAAGGCGTGATGTCCCGCAACAGGTGGGATATCGACGAGTATGCATTCATCGGACAGTTCAGCTTCAACAGGTTCATAATGTGGAACGATATCCGAAACCGTGCTGACGAACTGGCGCAGAATAAGGTGGTTGCAAGCCTTATCTCTGGCAAGACCGAGTGGGAGGGAAGCGATATCACGGTGTCGCCTAATGATCTGGACGATATCGCACCAGCAGACCTTGCTGTGCCTGTGGCGGCGGATTCTTCTCAGCTTGCGGCAGTAGTAGCATCGGGTCAGGGACAGAGCTTCGTTCTGCACGGACCTCCCGGAACGGGCAAATCCCAGACCATTACCAATATGATAGCCAACGCCCTGTATCACGGACGTTCAGTGCTTTTCGTCGCAGAAAAGATGGCGGCTCTGTCGGTCGTTGAAAAGCGTCTTGCAAAGATAGGTCTGGGACCATTCTGTATCGAGCTTCATTCAAACAAAGCGCAGAAGCGTGCCGTTCTCGACCAGCTGAATGAAACTCTAAATGTAGGCAAGATAAAAAAGCCCGCCGATTATCAGGCACAGGCGGATAAGCTGAAAGCCCTGCGTGCTGAGCTGAACGGTGTTATGGACGAGATACACAAGCCGCGCAACTTCGGCATATCCATGTACGATGCGGCTGTAAGATATGAGCAGAACCGTGCTTTCGACGGCAAGCTTGCTTTCAGTGATGAACAGATAAATGCCATGACACCCGATACCTATACCGTATGGAAAGAACTGTCAGAAAGTCTTGCCAATCTCGGCAGACAGTTTGGCAAGATAGGGGATACTCCTCTGAAATTCTGCCGCCTTACCGAGTGCGGACTTACTACTGGCGACGAGTATCGCACTAAGCTAGATGAACTTAGCGATGAGCTTGCAAAACTGGAACAGAGCGGTATTTCAGCCATTGCGGGCATAGACGAACCAACTTTGGCACAGCTGATGAGCCTTGCGGATATTTGTTCTGCTGTGAAAAGCGAGAAAGGCTTCGTGCTTTCTGCGGTGCTTAATGGTAACCGCTGGGATATGTTGGCGCCCACGATAAATAAGACTATGGCTTCGCTTAAAGAACTGCAAAGCTGTAAAGCCGATATAGTTAAGGATTTTGAAGACACCGTATTCGGCTACGATGCGGCAAAAGCCCAGACCGAATGGAAGACCGTTCAGGCAAAGTGGTTTATACCCAAGCATTTTGGCAGTAAAAAGCTGGTAAAGGAACTTGCCGCCCACGCTAAGAATACGGGTGCTGTCACCAAGGAAAATATAACAGAACACTACACCAAGCTTGTGAGGACTTCACAGCTGAAAACCGAGCTCGATAACTCGCAGGCTGCGGCGCAGGAGATTTTTGGCGCACTCTGGCAGGGCGAAGGCTCGCAGTATGATACACTGGCAGATTCTCTCAAAAAATCCGTAGCTTTACGCGAAAAGCTTAGTGCTGCTCCCCTCGATGCCGCACAGAAAACATCTGTTGCCGCTGAACTGGGCGATAGCAGTATGCCTGAATATAATGGTGAAAATCTGTCAAAAGTGCTGAACGAGCTTGAAAGCACTTACAAGACAGACACAAATCTTCTGACACAGGGCACGGTAAACGATGCCCGTGGACGTATCTCTGCGCTTACGACAGAAATGCCCCGCCTGAAAGACTGGTCGGTGCTCATGAGTTTCTGTGAAAAGCTGGATAAGGCAGGGGCCGCAAATATAGCCGAAGCATATCTGGACGGAAAAATGGACAGCAGTGAGCTTGTTCCCGCTTTTGACTGCGCAGTAGCAAAAGCTGAAGTTAGCCTTACTGTCAGAAACAGCAAGGCTCTGTCGGGATTTACCGGCACGCTCTTTGAGGACACTGTGCGCCGCCTTAATGATGCCCATGAGAGTTTCAAAAAGCTGACTATACAGCAGTTAGCGGCAGAGCTTTCAGCGAAAGTTCCTGCGCCCGGCGAAGGTGCTAAAAGCAGTGAACTGGGTATACTCCAGCGTGCTATCAAGAGCGGCGGGCGCATGATGAGCATACGCAAACTCTTTGACAGCATACCTAATCTTCTGCGCAGGATATGCCCTGTAATGCTGATGTCGCCAATATCTGTGGCACAGTATATCGACCCGTCTTATCCTAAGTTCGACCTTGTCATATTCGATGAGGCTTCTCAGCTGCCCACCTGCGAGGCGGTTGGTGCTATCGCACGCGGCGAGAATGTGATAGTCGTGGG
This sequence comes from Ruminococcus albus AD2013, assembly GCF_000526775.1. Classification (NCBI taxonomy): domain Bacteria; kingdom Bacillati; phylum Bacillota; class Clostridia; order Eubacteriales; family Oscillospiraceae; genus Hominimerdicola; species Hominimerdicola alba. The sequence goes on along the minus strand of NZ_JAGS01000001.1, from coordinate 1,857,223 downwards.
TGACCCCAAGCAGATGCCGCCCACAAGTTTTTTCTCCTCCAATCAGGTGGACGAGGAAAATTATGATAAGGAAGACCTTGAAAGCGTGCTGGATGACTGTCTTGCACTCTCCATGCCTCAGAAACATCTGCTGTGGCACTACCGTTCACGCCACGAGAGCCTTATTGCGTACAGCAATTCAAAATACTATGAAAACAAGCTGTATACTTTCCCCTCGCCTGACGATCAGGTCAGTGAGGTAAGCTGGGTGAACGTTGAAGGCTTCTATGACAAGGGCAGCACAAAGACCAACCGCGCCGAAGCGGAAGCTGTCGTTGCCGAGATATGCAGACGTCTGCGTGACCCTCAGCTTATAAAACATTCCATAGGTGTTGTAACTTTCAGCCTGCCTCAGCAGAGTCTGGTTGAAGATGTCCTGGCGGATGCTTTCCGTGCAGAACCTCAGCTTGAACAGCTGGCAGATTCCATGTACGAACCTATACTCATCAAGAACCTTGAAAATGTACAGGGTGATGAGCGTGATGTAATACTGTTTTCCATCGGCTACGGCCCTGATAAGGAGGGCAAGGTCAGCATGAACTTCGGTCCTCTGAACCGAGACGGCGGCTGGCGCAGACTTAACGTTGCGATTTCCCGTGCAAGGGAGAAAATGGTGGTATACTCTGTTATTCGTCCAGAGATGATCGATCTTTCACGTACACGTTCCGAGGGTGTTGACGGTCTGAAAGGCTTCCTTGAGTTTGCCGCAAAGGGCAGGTCTGCACTTCCTGTACGTGCGGGCAGCGGAAGTCTTGGCACGGGCTTTGAAAAACTGGTGGCTGCCGAACTTGAACAGCGCGGTTTCAAGGTCAAGTGCAGTGTTGGCTGTTCGGACTATAAGGTCGATGTAGCAGTTGCAGACCCGGATGACGAGAACAGCTATATCCTCGGCATTAACTGCTGCGGAAGAAAATACTACGAAAATGGCACAGCCTACGACCGCACGGTTTCGCAGCCTTCGGTGCTGAAAGGTCTTGGCTGGAATGTCATGAACGTTTATATTCTCGACTGGCTCACCGATAAAAACAAGTGCATAGCGGCTGTGATAACCGCGATAAATGAAGCGATAGAAGCTAAGAACGCTCCCGCGCCTGTTGAGGAAGAACCGCCTAAAAAGGCTGAACCTCTTGTTTTTGAACGAGAGGAACAATCTGCACTGGCTGATGAGTGCGAGGAGTATGTACCTTTCATACCGCCTGTTCAGGGCAAGTCCGAGGAATTCAACGAACTGGCTACAAATAAAATAGCTGATTGCATAAACACTATCCTCGATGCTGAAGCACCTATCAGCAGGGAAGTTCTGCAAAAGAGGGTCATGACTGCCTGGGGCGTAGCAAGACAGAGCAATCTTGTAAAAGGCACATTCGATATAGCGTTGGAGAAATCCCGCGGCAAGTCTGTAAGGTCGGGCGAGACAGAATTCATCTGGCGCGATGATCAGTCACCTGAAAGCTATGAGCTGTGCCGTGCTAAGTGTGCGTCCGAAGTCCGCAGAGATATCAAGGATATCCCTCCCGAGGAACTGGGAAACGGTCTGATACTCATACTTTCAAGGCAGATAGCCATGCAGCGTGAAGACCTTATGCGCGAAACGGCGCATCTGTTCGGATTCACGAGAGTGACTCCCACTCTTGAAGTTGCTGTTTCACTGGGAATAAGGTCAGCAAAACAGCGTGGCAGGATAGTTTTCGCCGAGGACGGAAAGGTGACATATGTGGAAGAATAAGGCACTGTTGTCGGCAGGCATTGTCGTGACGCTGACAGCAGCTGCAAAGGCTGCGCTGAAAGTGTACATGGTCGCGGGAAACAGTATGACACCGACTTTGCATCATGGCGACCTGGTGGTGTGCGTAAGGTGCAAACGTCCTGAAAGACGGAAAATAGCCCTTATCCGCCGCGGAGATTTTGTAATGGTCAAGCGTATAATAGCCATGCAGGGAGATGATATCCGCATTGAAAACACAGGTGAAGTTCGGCTGAACGGTGTGAAACTCGATGAACCGTATCTCTGTGGAAAACTCACACCCGATGTTCCGCTGTCGCTGACTGTTCCAAAGGGCTGTATATTCGTTATGGGCGATAACAGAGCCGATTCCGTTGACAGCCGCTCATATAAGGTGGGATATCTGCACAGACGCTCTGTTATCGGAATAGCCGTCGCAGCTATTACACCCTCGGGCTTTCATAGCTTATGAATATATGCAAATATTTGACAAAAAGCAAAAAATGATTTCAAAATTATTAAACTTCTTCTAAATGGTTGAATATCACTTGTATATATGCTATAATATCCACGAGGGTAAATTATTCCAAATGTAAGAATAAGAAAAGAAATAATGAAAGGATATGTTCTTATGAAAAAAGCATTTGCGACAATGGCAGCAGTAGTTATTTCAGCAGCTGTGATGACAGCCTGCGGCGGTAAAGTTCCCGAGAATACAGTTCATTCCATCGATGATCTTAACGGCAAGACGATAGGTGTGCAGCAGGGTACAACAGGTGATACTCTGGCAAGTGATATCGATGATGCTAAGGTGGAAAAATATAACAAGTATGCAGATGCTGTACAATCGCTCAAACAGGGCAAGGTGGATGCAGTCATAATCGACAGCGATACGGCTTCGGCATTTATAAACAAAAACGATGATATCGAGCTTCTGGACGAGGGCTTTGCCGATGAGGAGTACGCTATTGCGATGAATCTGGATAATACCGCTCTTCAGGCTGAGATAAATACCGCTCTCGATGAACTTAAAAAAGATGGCACGCTTGATGCTATCAAGAATTATTACGACGGCGAATCCGCAGGAGAGAATAAATTCACTCCCGATGCGAATGCCGATACAAGCAAGGGCAAACTGGTAATGGCAACTAATGCCGAGTTCCCGCCTTATGAGTATAAGGAAGGCTCGGATATCGTTGGTTTTGACGTTGATATGATGACCGCTGTCTGCCAGAAGCTGGGTTATGAGCTTGAGATAGAAAATATGATTTTCAATTCCATTATACCCGCAGTCAAGTCGGGCAAGGCTGATGTTGGCGTTGCAGGTATGACAGTTACCGAGGACAGACAGCAGAACGTTCTGTTCAGCGACTCTTACACAACTACTCATCTTGTAGTAATGGTAAGAAAGTGATCCGTAGATAAATACAGCGGGCTGTCCCGTCGATCGGGGACAGCCCTTGAAATTTGGAGGAAAAAATGGACTTTGTACAAAGCTTCAGGCAGAACTTTATAGAAGGTGATCGCTGGAAGTATCTTACTGACGGTCTGGTGGTCACACTGGAGATAACAGGCGCAGCCGTGCTGTTGGGTCTGCTGCTCGGATTTATCGTAGCTATAATAAGGTGTACATATCTTAAAACAGGCAAGATGAAAATCGCGGATGCCTTATGCAGATTATATCTCACGGTAATACGCGGTACGCCTATGATGGTTCAGCTGCTCATAATATACTTTGTTGTATTTGCCAGCGTGAACATTTCAAAAACGCTGGTGGCGATAATCGCATTCGGTATAAACTCGGGTGCCTATGTGGCTGAGATAGTCCGCGGCGGTATAATGAGCATCGACAATGGTCAGATGGAAGCAGGCAGAAGCCTTGGTCTGAATTACAGGCAGACTATGACCAGTATCATCATGCCACAGGCACTAAAGACAGTTCTTCCCGCACTTGCCAACGAGTGCATAGTACTGCTGAAAGAAACATCTGTTGCAGGTTATATAGGTATCTATGACCTTACAAAAGGCGGCGATGAGATCCGTGCACAGACATATTCACCGTTCCTGCCCCTGATCGCGGTAGCGGTGGTATATCTGGTGCTGGTAATGTTCCTGACATTCCTTGTGGGCAAACTTGAGAGGAGGCTGTCTTCAAATGATAGACGTTAAGGGTCTTAAAAAAAGTTTTGGTGAGATAGAGGTCCTCAAGGGTATCGACGAACACATCGAAAAGGGCGAGAAAGTGGTTATCATCGGACCTTCGGGTTCCGGTAAATCGACGTTTCTGCGATGCCTTAACCTTATGGAAAAGCCCACCGCAGGCGAGATACTTTTCGAGGGAAAGGATATCACAAAGCTTAAAGAAAAGGAGATAGACCATGTCAGACAGCGTATGGGCATGGTGTTCCAGCATTTCAATCTGTTTCCGCATATGAGCATCAGAAAGAATATCACTTTTGCTCCCGTAAAGCTGGGTCTTATGACAAAAGACGAAGCTAATGCCAAGGCTGAGGAGCTTCTGAAAAGAGTAGGTCTGCCGGATAAGGCTGACGAATATCCTACAAGACTTTCAGGCGGACAGAAACAGCGTATAGCCATAGCAAGGGCGCTGGCTATGAATCCCGAAGTCATGCTTTTTGATGAACCGACATCGGCACTTGACCCCGAAATGGTGGGTGAGGTGCTTGAACTAATGAAACAGCTTGCAGATGCAGGTATGACCATGGTCGTGGTAACTCACGAGATGGGCTTTGCTAAGGAAGTTGCATCCCGCGTGCTGTTCATGGCTGACGGCTATGTAATGGAGCGGAATACACCAAAGGAATTCTTTGAAAACCCCCAGAATCCCAGACTCAAAGAATTTCTTTCCAGGGTGCTCGTCTGATATATATGACATAATGATATTGAAAGCAGTCACAGAGATGTGGCTGCTTTTTTTCGTCAGAATGGCTAATTGAAAATGAAGCAAAATTTGTAAATAAGAAGGTAAATATGACCGAATTATGCAGTGATATATATTAAAATTTTAACCTTTTTCTTAATGAAATTTTGCTCAAATAATTTAACATATCGCCTAATGGATGAAGAAAACGCCTAGATACGCACTTTTATCAACATTGAACAAATGGTAACGTTTACTTAGGACATTTTGACTTTACTGCTAAGTTAATCACGATATTATTTAGAGAAAATTCACAATTAAGTATCAATAGTTACTTGACTGTTTTGCCTTTGTCAGATATAATTATAGCAACAGGAATATAACAATTACTCGCAGAACGGAGGTTTTGTTATGGGCATATATGATATTACAGTGAAAGACGCAAAGGGTAACAATGTTTCAATGTCAGAGTACAAGGGTAAAGTGCTTCTGGTAGTCAACACCGCAACGCGCTGCGGATTTACTCCGCAGTATGAGGGACTGGAAAAGCTGTATGAAAAGCACAAGGACAAGGGGTTTGAGATCCTTGATTTCCCATGCAACCAGTTTGCGAATGAAGCCCCCGAATCCGAGGAAGAGATAATTGCTTTCTGCTCGGCGCATTTCGGCGTGACTTTCAGACAGTTTGCCAAGATCGATGTTAACGGTGAGAACGAATCGCCGCTGTACACCGCACTGAAATCCAAACGCGGAGGTGTGCTGGGCAACAATATCAAGTGGAATTTCACAAAGTTCCTCGTTAACCGTGAGGGTGAGGTAGTGGAGCGTTTTGCTTCTGCAACAACTCCCGAAAAGCTTGAGAAGAAACTGCTGGAAGTACTCTGATAAGATCTATACCTATACGGCTCGGGTCATGGAGCGTTTCACACGGGATATGATTCGTTGTATTCCCCACGATCCTGAGTCGTGTGCGTTCATACGATGATTTCGGTGAATGCTGCTCGGACTGTGAAGTCTGCTGTGCAAAGATCAACAGCTGCGGATGGCATTTTGTGCTATGTATACCGCTTGACACAGCGGTGCAGGGGTGATATAATCTATACATAAAATCTTTTAGCAGCGAGGTAAGTACATGGAACAGAAGGTTAAGATCAATTATCAGCGTAAGCTTGACGATATTATCCGCGGGCTTGATCCTGCTTCACCACCGCCTAAGCTGCTGTTGCACAGCTGTTGTGCGCCGTGTTCATCCTATGTGCTTGAATATCTTTCGCAGTATTTCAGCATTACAGTGTTTTACTATAACCCGAATATATACCCGCCTGAGGAATACGACCACAGGGTTAAGGAGCTTGAACGCCTTATCACAGAACTTCCTGTGAAGAATCCTGTGACCCTCGTTGAGCGCGGTTATGACCCGAAAGAGTTTTACGATGCGGTAAAGGGACTTGAAAATATCCCCGAGGGCGGCGAGCGCTGCTTTGCCTGCTATCGTCTGCGCCTTGAACGTACTGCACAGCTTGCAGAAGAACTGGGTGCGGATTATTTTACTACCACTCTCTCGATCTCGCCGTATAAAAACGCTGCCAAGCTCAATGAGATATCCGAGGAACTTGCGCAGATATATCCGACAGCGGCTCTGCCTGCTGATTTCAAGAAAAAGAACGGCTACAAACGTTCTGTTGAGCTTTCGGAAATATATGGACTTTATCGACAGGATTACTGCGGTTGTGTGTTTTCAAAGCGAGAGCGTGAGGAATCGAGAAAAAACGTAACGCCTGATGAACATTGAGTTCATCGGGTGTTTTTACTATTTGATCCTCCGGTTATAGTATATGTAATTTCTTCCGATTTCAGGAATAAGGTTGACAAAGTACCGCAGATGTAGTAAAATGTAGAGGTACAACAAAACCCATCCTTTTTTGGTAAAAGAGAAAAAGTGTAAAAATTCGGAGGACTAACATGAAAAAGAAAAGCATAGCATCATTCCTGACAGCCCTGGCTGTTGGTGCAAATACAGCGGTATGGGTATCTGCTGAAAAAAAGACAGAGTATAATGTTCGCACAGCGCTTGTAAGTTCAGATCTCAGTCTGCAGTCGTGGGATGAAACTTCGGTATCCGAAGGTCAGAACACCATTACATTCACTACCCCAAAGGACGGCAAGGGCGATTATACAACCATCAAGGGCATAAGCTTGTTTGTTATTGACCTTGAAGACAGCTATTTTGATATAGGCGCAGTCAAGGTCGATAGTATTGTTGTTGACGGCAAGCCCTTGGATTTTAAAGCTGATTCCATCATATATGGTGCAGATGACGGCACGGATAATAATGATTTCCGTATCGAGCTTTTCAACAGCTTTGGTGAGACCAAGAACGATCCGCCTTTTGATGCTTCATCTGTAACTGTTAATGAAAAGATCGAGGTTACTTTTACTTTCAGTACCGATGGTTACAGCGGTGGCACCCGCAGGATAGGCGGAAATATTATAGAAAAGAAAAAGTCTTCCAAACCTCAGCCCATTAATGGCTGCAGTGTGAGCCTGAACAGGAACAAAGATGATGGCAGATCTTCACATGACGATGAGATCAGCTGCACAGTCAGCGGAAGTGAATTCTATGCCGATGTTGAGCGTGGTTTCTATGATGTTACCATAAGCAAGTCAGGTTATGTCACAAGGACAGTCAGAAACGTTCCCGCAGGCAAGGATATGCCAGAGGAACTCAAGGATATTGATCTCAGGGTCTACGGTGATGTCAACGGCGATGGCAAGATAAACGTTACAGATCTCTCTCTTGTTGCGGCTTATGTAAAGAAGCTCAGGATGTTCAGTGATGATTATCAGTTCAATGTAGCGGATGTCTCTCATGATGATAAGGTGAATATATCCGATATTACTAAGATCGCGGCTGCTGTAAAGGGACTCAAAAAAATAAAATAAAAAAATTGAAAAAAGGTCTTGACAAATCAAGATTTATGGTGTATAATATATAAGTCGGTTGACGAGAGTGATCAAAACGACCGACTGTTAGCTGCTATGGCTCAGGTGGTAGAGCACATCCTTGGTAAGGATGAGGTCCCCAGTTCGAATCTGGGTAGCAGCTCTTTTATGACCGATATCCATTGGATATCGGTTTTTGTTTTGCCTGAATATTTGAATAATAAAAAATATGGTTATCCCCTTAACACACCACAAGTAAGATCACTGCACCAAAGCAGCCAAAAGCCTTAAATACGCACTGTTTCCCAGCTTACGACGGTTGAATTTGTAAAGGAGAAACGCATATTAAATTAATTTATGATGACTTTGATCAAGTCTGGACTGTCTTTCCGTGCAAAATTTCATAAAATAGGTGATATTATGACGATTGAAAATATAATGAAAAAATATGATAGTATGACAATAGATAAATTTAAGGATTATTTATTTGTTGATGTAGGTGATATTGATATCATTGTTGGATTTATAAAGGCGAATGATGAAACAAAAATACAGGAATATTCTGATATGATCTGCAACTATAGCGGTTATAAAGGTATTTTTTTAGATGGAAATCAGTATATAATTTCAAACGATAAAAATGAAGTTCATATCATAGATACAGTTGCGGCTGAATATGCAAAAAATTCATTAATCGAGATGGTTTTTGAAATTGATGAATTTATATTCCTTATTCGCCATAAAAAAGAATATATGGAATGGTTCAAACAAAACACGAAATGTATTCTATTTGATAACACATACTAAAGGCATACGGGCTTGCTCTTAATACGGCGGTTATCTTCACCCGCCGCAGGCGGGGGAATGATAACTACGACACGATATTACCGTGTTATATAGCACTTTGTAATGGTGTGTTAAAGGGATAACCATGATAAAAAATGTCCCGCAGCCATTTCTGACTGCGGGACTGTTTGTATCTTGTAGTATTACTTGTAAGAATCTCTGCCTGTGATCTTGGTGTAGCATTCCTTGTAGAGAGCGGCAGTCTTCTCTGCGATCTCTTCGGGGAGCTTGGGAGCGGGTGTAACACCGTTGAGCTTGTTCTCGATGAGCCAGTCACGAACGAACTGCTTGTCATAAGATCTGGGAGAAACGCCTGTCTTGTAATCCTCAGCAGCCCAGAAACGGCTGGAGTCGGGAGTCATTACCTCATCGCCCAGGGTGAGAACGCCGTTCTCGTCATAACCGAATTCAAACTTGGTATCAGCGATTATCAGACCCTTCTTCTGAGCGTCTTCATAGCACTTGTTGTAGATCTTAACGCAGATATCAGCGATTCTGTCAGCTTCTTCAGTGCCGATCTCAGCTCTGAGTCTGTCCATGGTGATATTCTCGTCGTGACCTTCGCTGTTCTTTACAGAAGGTGTTACCATAGGCTGAGCGAGCTTTTCAGCAAGCTGATATTCGCCTTCAACGGGCTGACCGCAGAATGTCTTGGTCTTCTGATATTCACCCCACATACTGCCGAACATATAGCCTCTTACGATGAACTCGTAAGGGAGCATCTTCAGCTTCTTGGACATGATAGTTCTGCCCTCGTACTGCGCCTTGTCCTGTGATATTTCAGCAGGCATCTTGGAGATATCGTCTGTGATGATGTGGTTGGGAACGATATCCTTTGTAAGGTCGAACCAGTAAAGTGCTATCTGATTGAGAGCCTTGCCTTTGTTGGGTATGGTGGAATCAAGAATAACATCGAATGCGGAAATTCTGTCGGTTGTTACCATGATAAGCTCTCCACCGTCTGTTTCGTATACCTCTCTTACCTTGCCTGAAATGATCTTCTTCATAATGAAACACCTCGAACCTTTCTGTTTTAGATAAGTATATCCAAATGTTCTGATGCAGCCGATATGACATAGTCATTATCGCTGCTCATGATGATACTTTTCTATTATATCACAGTTGAAACGGATAATCAATCCTTTTTATGTTCAATTTTCCGTGATTGTCTGAATTTTTTATAGTTAAACCGCTATACAAACGAAAAGCTCCCTCAATGAATCAGTTGAGAGAGCTTTATAAAGCGCAGATGGAGAGATTTGAACTCTCGCGACGGTATTACCGCCCTACCGCATTTCGAGTGCGGACCCTTCAGCCACTTGGGTACATCTGCGTACTGTACTAAAACAGCTTAATTATTATAGCATACTTTTTCAGAAAAATCAAGGGGTTTGTAGAAATTTTTCGGGCGGGAAGAATTTTTTGAGAAATGGTTGACAATCCGGTCGTGAAGTGTTATTATTAGTTAGAAAACTAACTAATAAGGAGGAAAGAGCGTGGGTCACAAAAACGATCATACAAAAATGCCTCGTATGCTGCTTGAAAGACCCGATGCAAAGCCGTCGATGTTCATCAACGACATATCGCGGCTGTTTATGCACCGCGTAAGGCGGGAATGTGAGCGCTGCGGTATCTCCCACGGGCATCACAAGCTTCTGATGGAACTATTCCAGAATGAGGGTGCGACTCAGCTTCAACTGGTACAGCGAACTCATCTGACTGCGCCGACTGTTTCGGTGGCGCTGGGCAAAATGGAGAGCGAAGGGTTGGTGCGCCGTGAAGCTGATACCGAGGATATGCGTCAGGTGAAAGTTTACCTGACAGAAAAGGGACGCGAAAAGGTCGATCAGGTGAGAAGCATATTCCGCGGGGCTGATGCTGATATGGTGAAAGGTATCCCGCAGGAGGAGCTTGATGCGATGATGGCTACTATGCGTAAGATACTGAAAAATCTGCTGGAGGAGGAAGATAAGTGAAGCTTGCAAAATACATAAAACCTTACCTGCCTTTTGTACTTCTGGCACCCCTCAGTATGGTGGGAGAAGTATCCATGGATCTTTTACAGCCTAAGCTAATGTCCAAAATAGTGGACGATGGTGTTCTGGGCAGTGATTACGGGCTGATAATAAGAACGGGCATATTAATGCTGTGTACCGTCATATTCGGAGCTTGCTGCGGCTCGGCATCCGCGTTTTTTGCTGGGTGCGCCTCGCAGGGATTTTCAAGAGATGTGAGGAATGACCTCTTCAAGCGGGTGATGGGGCTGTCATTCCAGCAGACGGACAAATTCACCACAGGTTCCCTTGTGACAAGGATAACCGCCGATGTTACAGCGATTCAGCAGATGGTGGATTTCCTGATACGAGGATTTGTGCGAAACATAATAATGTTCATTGGCGGAGTAATAATGATGCTGACCCTTGCTAAAAGTTTCGGTACGATAATCGCGGTAGCACTGCCTGTTGAAGCCCTTATCGTTATACTGATAATGCGCAGGGCAAATCCGCTTTATGCCATAGTTGCAAGCAGGCTTGACAGCGTTAACTCGGTCATGCAGGAGAATGTCACGGGCGCGAGAGTAGTCAAGGCATATGTCCGTGAAAAGCACGAGCAGGAGCGTTTTGAGGGCGCGAATATGGGCTTGACGGAAGCTAACCTGAAAGTTCAGGAGCTCATGGCACTGCTTTCGCCTGTACTTATGGTGATAATGAATTTCTCGGTGATGGCGGTAATTTATATCGGCGGCTGGCAGGTTCAGGCTAAGGAGATGAAAGTCGGTGAGGTAATGGCGGCGATAACCTACCTCACGCAGGTGCTTCACGGCATAATGATGATATCCATGATGTTCCAGACCATGGCAAGGGCGAGCGCATCAGCAAAGCGTATCAATGAGGTGCTTGATACCGAGCCTGTTATCAGGGACGGCAACGGTGGAGATATCGGTACTAAAAAAGGTACAGTTATTTTCAGGGGAGTTACCTTTGCATACCCCGAATCCAGCGGTGAGCCCGTACTTACGGATATCGATCTTGATATCCATGCAGGGGAGAACATAGCTATCCTCGGCGCGACGGGTTCGGGAAAATCCTCGCTGGTGAACCTTATACCCAGATTTTACGATGCAGACCGGGGCGAAGTTCTGATTGACGGCGTGAATGTCCGTGAATTCGGGCTTGAAGACCTCAGAAAAAGGGTCGGTATTGTTTTGCAGAAGAGCGAGCTTTTCTCCGCAACGGTAGCCGAGAATATCCGCTGGGGTAAAGATGACGCAACCGATGAAGAAGTCAGAAAAGCCGCTGATATCGCACAAGCTGACGAATTCATAAGCCGTATGCCCGATGGCTATGACAGCATGATTGCCGAGAAAGGCGCGTCACTTTCGGGCGGACAGAAACAGCGTATGTCAATAGCAAGAGCCGTGCTTAAAAAGCCCGAGATACTTATATTCGATGATTCCACCTCGGCACTGGACCTTGGTACCGAGGCAAAACTCAGGGCTAAGCTCAGAGAAGAACTCAAAGGTACAACGGTAATAACCATCGCACAGCGTATCGCCAGCGTAAAAAGCTGTGACAGGATAGTTGTCCTCGACCGCGGCAGGATAGTCGGCTGTGATAATCACGACGCCCTGTTGAAAAACTGTGAGGTCTATAAGGATATCTATGATTCCCAGATCAAGACTCAGGGAGGTGAATCATAATGCCCCCTATGCCACCTAATCCGAATAACAAGCAGCAGCCGGGAGGAAGACAGGCTGCTCTGATAAATGCAGAAAAGCCCAAAAACGCACGTGAAACTCTGGGCAAACTGCTGAGGTACATCGGCAGGAGCCAATACCTTTTCTTCGGGCTTATGGCTATTATGCTGATGATCACTCTGCTTGGTCTGGCTGCGCCATATATCCAGCAGATAGCCATTGACTGCATAACCCTCGATGATAAAAAGCTTAGCGTTGACACCGAGAGGCTCATTAAGATACTTATTGTACTTGGCGTTGTCTATCTGATGAACTCGGTATTCTCTTATTTGCAGGGCATATTCTCCGCAAGGCTGTCACAGAAGACGGTATCCACCATGAGGCGAGACCTCTTCGGCGACCTTGTCAAACTTCCGATAAAGTACTTTGACAGCCACCGACACGGCGATATAATGAGCCGTATGACCAACGATGTTGAAAATATTTCCAACACTGTGTCTCAGTCCATAGGCTCGCTGATATCGGGCGTGCTGACTGTAGTTGGTTCCATCGTAATAATGTGGACCTACTCGCCTTTGCTGACGCTGATATCACTTTCCACCGTAGTGCTGACGGTTTTTGTATCAGCTAAGATGACCAAATATATGCGCAGATATTTCCTGAAACAGCAGATAATACTGGGCAAGCTTAACGGTCATGTTGAAGAGATGGTAACGGGACACCGCACTGTTGTATCCTACTCAAAGGAACAGGCAGCTGTGGAAGATTTCAATGCGATGAGCGATGAACTGCGCAGGACAGGTATACGTGCGCAGATATGTGCGGGCATAATGGGTCCGCTGATGAACTGCATAGGAAACTTCGGCTTTGTTATGATAGCTGCATTCGGCGGCTGGTTCAGCTATAAAGGCTGGATAACCGTGGGTACGATACAGGCATTCATACTCTACTCAAAGCAGTTTTCAAGACCTATAAACGAGATAGCCAACCAGTACGCCAATATACAGACAGCCATTGCAGGTGCTGAACGTATTTTTGAGGTAATGGAAACACCTCCCGAAACTGACGAAGGCACAAGCAAGATCACTGCGGAAGATATCCGAGGAGATATTAAGTTCGAGGACATACATTTCAGCTATGACCCCGAAAAGCCTGTGCTCAAAGGGCTTGATCTGGATATAAAGCAGGGTCAGAAGATAGCTATTGTTGGTGCGACAGGTTCGGGCAAGACTACTGTTGTAAATCTGCTGACGAGATTCTACGATGCGGACAGCGGCAGTATAACCGTGGACGGCGTAGACATCAGGGATATGCGAATGGACGAACTGAGAAAGTCCGTTGGCATAGTTTTGCAGGATACGGTACTGTTCAAAGGCAGTATCGAGGATAATATCCGCTACGGCAGAGAAGATGCACCCGATGAAGATGTCCGTCGTGCGGCGGCGCATGCAAATGCAGATGTTTTCATACGGCATCTGCCCGAAGGCTACAAAACTCAGCTTGCCGAGGGCGGCTCGAATCTCTCACAGGGACAAAGACAGCTTCTCGCCATTGCAAGGGCTATCCTTGCGGACCCAAAGATACTTATTCTCGATGAAGCGACTTCCAGTGTTGATACTCGAACCGAAATGCACATACAATCTGCTATGGTGGCACTGATGAAGAACCGAACATCGCTGATAATAGCCCATCGTCTTTCAACTATCCGTGACGCTGATATGATAGTTGTAATAGACGGCGGAAAGGTCGCCGAAAAGGGAAGACACGAAGAACTTATCGCGCAGAAAGGCTGTTACTACGAGCTTTACCGCACACAGTTCGCGGGCAACAAGACCTGATATAGCACAGCAAAAAGCGGAGGACAGCTGTCCTCCGCTTATACTTTTATATGTGTAGGATATTCAGAGTTTTATCTGCCAGTAGTAACGGCGGTTTGAAGCGGGAAAATCCGACATAACGCCGTGCTCGGGGTCATAGAAAGTACCTTCACAGTACAGCGACCAGTGCCAGCATCGGGGTGTTTCAAGGCTCAGCATACACAAGGGAGGAAGCTGTGATTTTTTCGTGACAGGTACACGTTGATCTGATACCCATGTACCGTGAGAGCGAAGATATTCTTTCATTTCTTTAAGTGTGGTCTCACGTTCGTTGTTAAGGTCGCTGACGACTTGTTCTGTGGATATCCCCAGCACCATCGCAAGTACTGCCTGACCGCACTGTAAGTCGGTGGGTTCGTGGATATATGTGATATTCATTGGTATGCCTCGTTTCGTAGTATAAAATTACCACTATATTCTAACATGAGTTATCCGGTATGTCAATAGGTGAAAAACAACGGGATGACCGTGCGGCCATCCCGTTTATATCATTTCAGTATAAGGTTGAAAAGTCCGAGGACGAAGCCTATCAGCGCACCGAGGTTTACTATGGTGCTGAGTTCCTTTTTCATGACGGTCTGAACCAGATCTTCCATTTTTTCAATGGACATATCGTTGATCTTGTCTTCTACCATCACAGCAAAATCCAGCTTTTCAAAAAGCTTGTCGATGTAGTTGTTAACGGCGCTGCGGTAGACTTTTCCTGCCATTTCAGTAAGGCGGGCTTCATCTACTTTTATAAGTTCAAGCAGTTCAAGACCGCTTTTTTCGCTGAGATCGGAGATCTTGTTCTCAATGACAGGCTTTACACACTCCATTCCGTCGCGGTCGATCATTGAACGTATCTTTACGACCAGCGGGGCGGTGAAAGACTGTATCTTCTCTTCGGGGATAAGCTTTGCGAACATGGTATTGCTCAGCTTTTCCTCGATGGAGTCGTTGCATTTTTTCACAACTATCTCGGGCAGCTGTGAAGCCGAAAGTTCATCAACTATCTGTCGGCTGAGCATCTCGCTGAGCTTTGAACTACCCTCAGCATAGGTCTCCTCAGAGCATTTTGTCAGCTTGCATATCTCAGCACGGATATTGTTTGAAAGCTCCTGCGTTATCGCCCCTGTTATGCGCGTTTCGATCTCACCGCCGAGAAGCTTTGCCTTGATATCCTCCTTGGTGACAAGTTCAGTACCAACGACCCTGCCTACGGCTTTTGCGAGACGTGGCTTGCCCTTGGGTATCGCACCCGGGGTGAAAGGTACACGGTGCCCCAGCAGATATACCTCATGATGGGGGAAGAAAAGCATCTTCACCGCGATAAAGTTCGTAAAATAACCAATGACCGCACCTATCAGCGGTGCAGCCAGCATTTTCAGTATTTCCATTTGTTTGCACTCCTCGTATGTTGTCTGTTTTACTGTTCTTTTGTCTGGATATATTTCTTTATTGAGGAATAGTATAGCACTAATTTCTGCGGTTGTCAATAAAAAATAATGACGCAAATTTTAAAGTATCTGTCAAGGAAAATAGCTTTATCATTACACATGATTTTTTGTCAGCCTGCCCAAATCCGCACCTGTGATATTATGCACCAAACTGATTTAAAATTTAACTCAGACATATTTCTGTAAGAGTTGTACAAAAACGTACAACTTTTCGCCTGAATTCACTGATAGTAGGAAGCCATTTTCAAAATGTTCTCTGTGTGCAGGATGGCAGGCAGCCGCAAACCGGAACTACGGTACGGGGAACGGCGTGTACATCTGCACAGTGAATAACGATAGAAAACCTACCTTTGAATTTGTATCAATATTTATCAAAATGTTAACAAAAAGTAAAAAGAGGTTTTTTGGCGGATTTCGACTTGAAAAGTTGGAAGATAAATGTTATAATGGTATCCGTGTAATTATGATAAAAACTATATTATGTAAGTTTTTTATCCCGCAAATTAAATCGATTGGAGGAAACTGTATGTCTGAAACAAAAAAGTCTCTGGCAGAACTTCAGGCACTTATTGCTGACAGCGCTGCAAGAACAAGGCTGACATATCTGTTTGATGAAGGAAAATTTACCGAGCTTGACGCTTTCGTTGGCGAGGCTGCGGGCGTTATAACTGCCTATGGCTATGCTGACGGCGAACCTGTCTATGCGTTCTCTCAGGATGTTTCCGTTAAGAGCGGCGCTATGACCGAGGCTGGCGCAAGAAAGATAGCTAAGATCTATGATCTGGCTGCCAAGACAGGTACTCCTGTTGTAGGTATTTATGATTCATACGGCGCTGATGTAAATGACAGCGCTGCTGCACTGAGAGCTTACGGCGAGCTGATGCTGTGGACAGCAAATCTTTCGGGCGTTGTTCCCCAGATAGCTGTTGTTGCCGGCGTATGCTCAGGCACTGCCGCACTTCTGGCTGAGGCTGCTGACTTTGTTGTAATGGCTAAAGACGCAAGCCTGTATGCCGCTCCCAATGCAAAGAGCAACGGTTCCGCTGAAAATGCTGCTGCAAACGGCACTGTATGCGCTGTTTGTGAGGACGACAAGGCTGCTGTCGAGAAGGCAAGAGCTATCCTGCTGAAGCTTCCTGCTAACAACCTTTCTCCTGTTCCTGTATATGAGTATGAAGAGCCCGCAGCTGCTGCGGGCAGCGATATCGAGAGCCTGACTAAGGCTGTATTCGATGCTGACAGCGTTATCGAACTCAGCGAGGGCTTCGGCGGTGCTGCTTATACTGCTCTGGCAACTGTCAACGGTGAGACCGTGGGCGTTGCTGCGACCAACAAGACCAAGGACAAGCTGACAGAGAACGACTGCGCTAAGCTGGCAAGATTCGTTCGTACCTGTGATGCTTTTGCTGTTCCTGTAGTTACCTTCGTTGATACCGAGGGCTTTGCAGGAAATGATGAGACCGAGGCTGCAGGTGCTGTAAAGAGCATGAGCAAGCTGGCTCACGCATATGCTGAGGCTACTACCGCTAAGATCAGCGTAGTTACAGGCAAGGCTTACGGCGCAGCTTACATAGCACTGGCAGGAAAGGGCGCAAATGCCGATGCTGCATACGCTCTGCCCACCGCTGTTATCTCTGCACTCGACCCGATTACTGCTGCTGAGTTCCTGGAGCATGACAAGCTCACAGGCGCAACCGATCTTGCTGCTGCAAGACAGGCACTGGCTGATGAATTCGCAAAGACTCAGGCAAGCGCTGCAAATGCTGCTGTAAACGGTCTGGTAGACGGTATCGTTGATGCTTCACAGCTGAGAAGTGCTGTTGTTGACGCTCTGGCTATGATGAGCGGCAAGAGAATTTCCAGACTGCCCAAGAAGCACAGCAATATCCAGCTTTAATAAGTAAATAATTGTAAAGGACGGTATAGTTATGAAAAGATATAATATCACTGTTAACGGTAAGGCTTACGATGTAGCTGTTGAGGAGGTAGGCGCTGACGCTGCTGCTCCTGTTGCTGCTGCTCCCGCACCTGCTGCAAAGCCCGCTGCTGCATCTGCACCCGCTGCTGCTCCCGCAGCTAATGTTGAGGGTACAAAGGTAACTGCTCCTATGCCCGGCAACGTACTTGATATAAAGGTAGCTGTAGGCGATACTGTTACCGCAGGTCAGGCTATCGTAGTGCTTGAAGCTATGAAGATGGAGAACGACATCAACGCTCCCGTTGCAGGCAAGGTTCTGAGCATCAATGCTACAAAGGGCTCACAGGTTGATACAGGCGCAGTTCTGGCTGTTATCGGCTGATGACATCTTATCACTGAAAGGAACGATATATAATGGCTAAGCTTAAAATTACCGAGACAGTTCTTCGTGACGCTCATCAGTCTCTGCTGGCAACGAGAATGTCTATGGACGATATGAAGCCTATCCTCTCCACAATGGACAAGATCGGTTTCTATTCCGCTGAATGCTGGGGCGGTGCTACATTTGATTCCTGCATACGTTTTCTGAATGAGGATCCTTGGGAGAGACTGAGGACACTCAGAAAGGAAATGCCCAATACCAAGCTCCAGATGCTGTTCAGAGGACAGAATATGCTGGGTTACCGTCACTATGCCGATGACCTGGTAGAGTACTTTGTTCAGAAGTCTATCGCTAACGGTATCGATATCATAAGAATATTCGACGCACTGAACGATATCAGAAATCTCCAGACAGCTATCAAGGCTGCCAATAAGGAGAAGGGTCACGCTCAGGTCGCTATCTCTTATACTCTGGGTGAAGTTTTCACTCACCAGTATTATATGGATTACGCTAAGCGTATCCAGGAAGCCGGTGCTGACTCCATCTGTATCAAGGATATGGCTGCACTGCTCACTCCTTACGAGGCTGAAACACTGGTAAGAGATATCAAGTCTGTTGTTGATATCCCTGTACAGCTCCACACTCACTACACCTCAGGTCTGGCTTCCATGTGTATCTTGAAGGCAGTTGAGGCTGGTGTTGACGCAGTTGATACCGCTATGTCTCCTCTCGCACTGGGTACTTCCCACGCTCCTACCGAGTCTATCGTGGCTACATTCCAGGGCACAGAGTACGACACAGGTCTTGACCTTGTCAAGCTGAACGAAGTAAGAGATTATTTCATGGGTCTTAGAAAGAAGTACATCGACAATGGTCTGCTGGATCCTTCCATGCTGGCTACAAATACAAATGCACTTCTGTATCAGGTTCCCGGCGGAATGCTCTCCAACCTGCTCAGCCAGCTGAAGCAGGCAGGCAAGGCAGATCAGCTTGAAGACGTTCTGAAGGAAGTTCCTAAGGTACGTAAGGATTCAGGCTTCCCGCCCCTCGTTACACCTACTTCCCAGATCGTTGGTACACAGGCTGTGTTCAATGTTATCATGGGCGAGAGATACAAGACCGTTACCAAGGAGTTCAAGGGCCTTGTAAAGGGCGAATACGGCAAGACTCCTGTGGCTATTGATCCTGAATTCCGCAAGAAGATACTGGGCAGCGAAGAACCTATCGACTGCCGTCCCGCAGATCTCCTGCAGCCCGAGTTCGAGACAATGAAGAAGGAATGCGCTGAGTGGACAGAGCAGGAGGAGGATATCCTGACCTACGCTATGTTCCCGAAGGTAGCTCCCAAGTTCTTCAAGGACAGACGCGACAAGAAGTACGGCGTTGACGGCGCACATTCCGACGCTGCCAATAAGGTACACCCTGTATAATTCATAATTCATAACACTAAAAGCGAAGCGTTAGTGTGTGCATTAATTCATAATTGTTTACATGAGCGGATAGTACGTTGTGCTGTCCGCTTTTTGTGTAACGAATACCAAAGAGAAGAGCTTTTGGTCAAGCTTTTCGCGAAAAGCTTGCGGGGAGCCACAATCAGCAAAGCAGACTGTTGAGGGCAGAGCCCTCAACTCAAGGTGCGACCTGATACCGCAGTACATCGTAAATAAGCATTGCAAAAATATGGTTATCCCCTTAACACACCACAAGTAAGATCACTGCACCAAAGCAGCCAAAAGCCTTAAATACGCACTGTTTTCCAGCTTGCGACGGTTGAATTTGTAACAGTATTCGGCAGCATATAACGCTGTGTGGATCTTTTCGTTTCCGTGGTAAGTTCCCATGATCATTGCTTTGAAGTTTGATATAACTTTATGCATCCAATTCAGCTGACCGCTTGTCGGATCATATGTCTCAAAAATATGGAAGTATTTCTGTGCCAGCGGCTTCTTGTAACTTCGGGCATTATCACTCTCGATCTTAGAACCTGCGCGGATATTATCCCTGGCAAATCTACCCACAGTTATACCCTTTAAATTCGGCACATCGCTCATTTTAACGTACTCGGGATTTCCTGCTGCGTTCTTTGATAAAGCTACGATCATCTTGACTTTTTCAGTTCCTCTACCACACTTTTTACCGTGAGTCGGAGCACCGAGATACGTGTCATCAAGTTCAACGATCCCGTCGAGCAAATAGCGTTCTTCACGGCATTTCATGGCTTTTCTGATGCGATGAAGGATGTACCAGGCAGTCTTGTAAGTCACGCCAAGAGTTCTCATGAGAGTAACAGCGGACACGCTGCATTTGTTGCTCATAACGAGGAATGCGGTGATTATCCACAGTCTGAGCGGAATATGTGTTCTGTGCATAAAAGTTCCGTTTGTGGCGGAAATATCTGCTTTACATAACTTGCAGCGCAGCAGATGACGTGACCTTATCCTGCGGTACTCAGAGCCACCGCAAAACGGGCAGGCAAAGCCCTTTTCAAAGCGGATATCAAGCAGAAAATCCTTGCAAAAGCTTTCAGCTGCGAACTTTGAGTATATCCCATCAAGTGTGATCTCAGGTTTCGGAAATCTTTTTGACATAGCGACAGCTCCTTTCGGTTTCTGTCACTATTATACTATATTTCCCGGCTTTTGAGGTCCGTTTATTTGGAAAGCATTGTAAATTATCTGTGGTGTGTTAAAGGGATAACCATGTTGCAAAAAAGTCAGATCAGCGTAATAATAAAAGTGCAGTTACATACTATCTACACATCAAATACATAAAACAACTATATAAAAAATTAAATTACCACGATGTGAAAAGTAATATGTACCATGCGAATTTTGTATGCTGTACCGAAAAAAGCCAAGGAATGGGAAAAAATCGGGAAAAGATGTAAAAAATAATAAGTTTTTTCTGAAAAAGACTTGAAAAAAAATCTGATATGGTGTATAATAGATTCAGAAATTTTTTTCTAGGAGGTACAATACAATGGCAAATGTAAAAGTTGCAATTAATGGTTTTGGTCGTATCGGCCGTCTGGCTTTCAGACAGATGTTCGGTGCAGAGGGTTATGAAGTCGTTGCAATCAACGACCTGACTAAGCCCTCCATGCTGGCTAACCTGCTGAAGTTCGATACTGCACAGGGTGGTTACTGCGGTAGAATTGGTGAGAACACTCACACTGTTTCCGCTGATGATGAGGCAAACACCATAACAGTTGATGGCAAGACTCTTCAGATCTATGCAAAGGCTAACGCTGCTGAGCTGCCTTGGGGCGAGCTGGGCGTTGACGTTGTTCTGGAGTGCACAGGTTTCTACTGCTCAAAGGCTAAGAGCCAGGCTCACATCGATGCTGGCGCTAAGAAGGTAGTTATCTCTGCTCCTGCTGGCAACGATCTGCCTACAATCGTTTTCTCTGTTAACGAGAAGACTCTGACTAAGGATGACAAGATCATTTCTGCTGCATCCTGCACAACTAACTGCCTCGCACCTATGGCTAAGGCTCTGAACGACTATGCTCCTATCCAGAGCGGTATCATGAGCACAATCCACGCTTACACAGGCGATCAGATGATCCTCGATGGTCCTCACAGAAAGGGCGATATGAGAAGAGCTAGAGCTGGCGCTGCTAACATCGTTCCTAACAGCACTGGTGCTGCTAAGGCTATCGGTCTGGTTATCCCTGAACTGAACGGCAAGCTGATCGGTTCTGCACAGAGAGTTCCTGTTCCTACAGGTTCTACAACTATCCTGACTGCAGTTGTTAAGAAGGCTGACGTTACTGTTGACGGTATCAACGCTGCTATGAAGGCTGCTGCTTCCGAGAGCTTCGGTTACAACACCGATCCTATCGTTTCTTCTGACGTTATCGGCATGAGATTCGGTTCTCTGTTCGATGCTACTCAGACAATGGTTTCCAAGATCGCTGATGACCTCTTCGAGGTACAGGTTGTTTCTTGGTACGACAACGAGAATTCTTACACATCTCAGATGGTAAGAACTATCAAGTACTTTGCAGAACTGGGCTAATCCCAATTAATTGCAACGATATATCCCCCGAGGTCTTAGGATCTCGGGGGATTTTTTGTAAGTGAAAAAATTATTATTTTGTTTACTTAAAATTATCACATTCATATGTCATAATATTCTCTGTTGAAACCGATGCTTAAATCTCGGTTAATTAAGTATGTGTAAAAGAAAGGAAAACCACTATGTTCAATTCTAAGAAAAATTTAAAAATGATATCGGCAGGTCTGGCGGCTGTTATGATGGTGCTGACTATGGCAGGCTGTTCTTCACCCGAAACAGGAGACGCTTCAAAAGCTGATGTAAAGGAAAAGACTTCTTCCACAGCAGCAGAAGAATCCTCAGAGGAGACCGCAGGCGGGGAAAGCGCGGCAGAGGAATCCGTTGAATCAGAAGTCAAAGAGGATACCGAAAGCAGTGAAGCTTCTGCTGTCACCACCTCTCCCGATGATTTTGATCTTGATGCCATGATAGCCAGCATCGAAGCTGAGATCCCTGACATAACAGCTTATTCCGGTATCGATATAGACATAGATCCAACTCTGGAAGATACATCTTCGACCGCCGAAGCAGGCACAACTACCAAGCCCGAGGCAAATGCGCCCGCGGCGGCTGATCTTACAAGCTATCAGCAGTTTTCCTTTGACGGCATGACTTATGATAACGCAAATATCCTTGATTCTGCTGTTACTGTACCTTCCGGCTGGGAGGACAAGGGACGTTCAAGTAAAGATTATAAGAATACCCTCTATCCTGATTATGACATAGTAGTTTCGGATAAGGTAGTTCAGTTTATAAAAACCAGGGATGAGGGCGGCGATAAGCCTTCACTAAAACTCTATAAGGGGCTTACCTGGGGTGCATCTGTTGCTGATATCAAGGCGGCTTACGGTGAACCTGTTCACGAGGGTTCAAGCGATCAGTACGGCACAGCTTTCACTAATATGTTCTATAAGGACAGCGATGGTCTGCTTATCATCTATCAGGTATCCTCTGATTGGGGGCTGGCAGGTATCATTTGCGAAGGTAAAAACTAAGTACATATCAAAGCACTCCTGTTTACACGGGGGTGCTTTTTTGTACTCATTCACACTGATGTTACTAACAGCATACTATAAAATACAGTAAAGAACGGGAGGTCGCGGCATGGATAAAGCAGTGTTTTTATGCGCGGGCGGAGACCTGCGGCAGGTATATATGTGTGAGAGTTTGTGCGCATTGGGTGATGTCTATGCGCTGGGTATAGATGGTGCTGATGAAGTTAAAAACATATCATCTGCGGAGGATATGCCCGAAAAGGCTGATATTCTTGTACTGCCGGTCTTATCGGGCGGTGACAGCCTTGATATCGGCGGGGAAAAGATAAGTCTCGAAAGGCTGGCTTCACAGGTGAAAGCGGGCGGACTTGTACTTGGCGGCAAGATTTCAGCCGAACAGGAAAAGCTGTTCGCAGAAATGGGTCTGAAAACAGAGGACTACTTCAAGCGGGAAAGTCTGGCTGTAAAAAACAGTATCCCCACGGCAGAGGGTGCACTGATGATAGCTATGGGAAACAGCGCAGAAACGGTTTTTGGAAGTAAAGTGCTTATCCTGGGCTTCGGCAGAACAGGAAAGTGCTGCGGGCGGCTGTTCAAGGCGGTGGGTGCAGAGTGTACTGTTGCCGTAAGGCGACCAGATGTGCTTGCACAGGCGTGGACAGAGGGATTTGAAACTTTCTCCATGTCGGAACTGGCGGATAACATCGGAAGGTTCGATACTATTATAAATACAGTTCCTGCGATGATATTGACAGAAGAGGTATTGAAAGCGGCAAAGACGGGGTGTCTTGTGATAGATCTGGCTTCAAAGCCCGGCGGGACGGACTTCGCGGCGGCAAAAAGAATGGAGATAAACGCGATACACGCTCTTGCACTTCCGGGAAAAGTAGCACCTGCGGCGGCAGGCAGACTCATTGCAGAAACAATAAGGGAGATAACAGATGAGAGGGGGATAACAAATTGCCGACAGAAAACAAACTGAAAGGTGTCAGGATAGGCTATGCTTTGGCAGGGTCTTTCTGTACATTTGAGAAAAGCTTTAAAGCGGCTGAAAAGCTCAGGGATATGGGCGCAGAGCTTCTGCCGATAATGTCATACAATGCCGCGGGGGTGGATACCCGATTCGGTAAAGCAAAAGATAATATCGGGCGATTTGAAGAAATAACAGGCAGAAATGTCATAAAGACCATCGAGGACGCCGAACCGATAGGTCCGAAAAGAATGTGCGATGTGATGGTAGTTGCGCCTTGTACAGCTAATTCGGCGGCGAAACTGGCGGTGGGTATAACCGATACTCCGCTGACCATGGCTGTGAAAAGCCATCTGCGGAGCGGTCTGCCTGTTGTGGTAGCAATATCGACAAATGATGCTCTTGGAGCTTGTGCAAAAAACATCGGCATATTGCAGAATTACCGCAACTACTATTTTGTGCCCTACGCGCAGGACGATATTGTGAAGAAACCTGCATCAATGGTGGCTGACCTTTCGCTTCTGCCCGATACTGTTGAAATGGCACTGAAAGGCGTTCAGATACAGCCGGTGGTGTTTAATTCACAATTCATAATTCATAATTCATAATTATTGGCAGGGCGGTGAGGTAGCAGGGCTTAGGATAGAATGCCAAGGAAGCAAGCTTTTGGTCAAGCTTTTCACGAAAAGCTTGCAGAGAGCTCGAGAGGCAGAGCCTCTCGGTCAAGGCGCAAAGGCGACGAAGCAACAAAGCAATAAATAGCAAAACAAACTTCCGGTCATTAGGGCGTGGCAATAACAAAATCCCGAGCGTGGACAAAAATCAATGTCCACGCTCAAACTTTGTGCGTAAAAATATTGCCGCGTCCGAAATCAACGGCGGAACGCTCGTTGATTTCTCGACCCGAACGGAGAGAGGGGCGACCTGATACCGTAGTACGTCCATATAAAACAACCGCATATATCGCACGAAAGCAGTACCGTAACTATTGACTTTTGTACGGCGGTGTTTTATAATATAAGTGCATGAGCGGCACTTCCGCTGTGCGAGATATCGTCGGGAGGACTGGGTATGGAGATAGTAAAAATCGTGATCACGGGCGGACCATGCGGTGGAAAATCAACGGCTATGAGCCGTATAATGAAAGAGTTCGACAAGCTGGGCTATACGGTGCTATTTGTACCCGAAACTGCCAGCGAGCTGATAGGCGGCGGTGTTGCGCCATGGACTTGCGGCAGCAATGTGGATTTTCAGAAGTGTCTGTTTGCTTTGCAGCTTGAAAAGGAAAGAGTATTTCAGCGGGCGGCTTCGACTATGGGCAAGGATAAATATCTTATCGTTTGCGACAGGGGCGCTCTTGACAATAAGGCTTATATGTCTAAAGAAGAATTCACCGAGGTGCTTGACAGCATCGGCATGAAAGAGGTTGAGCTCCGTGACAACTACGATGCGGTATTCCATCTGGTAACTGCGGCTAAGGGTGCGGAGAAGTTCTATACTCTGTCGAATAATTCGGCGAGAACTGAAACGCCCGAGCAGGCGCGTGAGATAGACGAGAAACTCATAGCTTCATGGACCGGGCATCCACACCTCAGGGTAATAGATAATTCCACCGATTTTGAGGGAAAGATGCAGCGTCTTATGTCGGAGATAGCTTCGTTCCTTGGCGAGCCTGAACCTCTGGAGATAGAGAGGAAATTCCTGATAGAATATCCCGATACAGTTAAGCTGGAAGCGTTGCCCAACTGTTCGCGGGTCGAGATAATACAGACCTATCTGAAGTCGGATAACGGTGACGAAGTAAGGGTGCGCCAGCGCGGCACAGAGGGAAGTTTCGTTTACTATCTCACAAGGAAGAAAAAGATTTCGGATATGAAGCGTGTTGAGATAGAGCGCAGGCTGACACAGGAGGAATATCTCGCATTACTTATGGATGCAGACACTTCACGCAGGCAGATAAGAAAGACCAGGTACTGTCTTTCGGAAAATAACCTGTACTACGAGATAGATGTATATCCCTTCTGGGACGATAAGGCTATTGCGGAGATAGAACTTAGTGACGAGAACACCGAGATAGTTTTCCCTGATTTTATCAAGGTGATAAAGGAAGTCACCGAAGATGAGAACTACAAAAATGCCGCTCTGGCACTGATAAAGTGAGAACTGCCCGAAAGAGGAAACGTCCCTTTTTCGGGCTTTTTTGCGGAGACTTCGAGAATTTGTCTGACTACAGCTTTACAATTTGCTCATTTTATGATATAATATTAAAATACCGCACGTTTCAAACGCGGGGAAAGGAAAGTAAATATGGATATTAATAAAGTCCTTGCACAGGAATTTAATTTAAGACAGGAGCAGGTGGATAACACTGTTGCTCTCCTTGATGATGACAAGACTATACCCTTTATAGCACGTTACCGTAAAGAAGTAACGGGCTCACTTGACGATCAGGTGATACGTGAACTTTATGACAGACTGACCTATCTGCGCAATCTGGAAAAGCGCAAAGAGGAAGTCATAAATGCTATAACCGAACAGGAAAAAATGACCGACGAGATAGCTTCGGCTATCGAAAAGGCTGTCACTCTCGTTGAGGTTGAGGATATCTATCGTCCCTACAAGCCCAAGAGAAAGACAAGAGCTTCTATCGCAAGAGAGAAAGGTCTTGAACCGCTGGCTGAACTTATCATGGCACAGGCTGACTCGACCGATCCCACAGCCGAAGCTGCGGCTTATATCAGCGAAGAAAAGGGCGTTGCCGATGCAGCTGCGGCTGTACAGGGCGCTATGGATATAATCGCCGAGGACGTTTCCGACAATGCCGAGCTTAGAAAGGCTCTGCGTGAGGCTTACAATAAGTCGGGTAAGATAACTTCTGCGGCGGCTTCCGAGGAAGCTGATGTGGTATACAAGAACTACTTTGAGTACAGCGAGAATGTATCGAAAACAGCGGGACACCGTGTTCTCGCCCTTGACCGCGGTGAGAAAGAGGGCGCACTGAAAGTCAGCATTGATATACCCGAGGGTATGGGCGAAGAGATATGCCGCGGACAGTATGTTAAGAATGATTCCGCCTGCGGCAAACTGGTGGCTGCTGCCTGTGAGGACAGCTTCAGCAGACTTATCGCGCCTTCCGTTGAGCGTGAGATAAGGGCTGAACTTTCTGCAAATGCACAGGAAGGCGCTATCAAGGTGTTCTCGTCAAATCTGCGTCAGCTGCTGATGGCACCGCCTGTGAAGAATACCGTAACACTGGGTCTTGATCCCGGATATGCTCACGGCTGTAAAGTTGCAACTGTTGACGAAACAGGCAAGGTGCTTGATACGACTATCGTATATCTGACACAGAGCGAACGCCGCAAGGAAGAAGCGAGAAAAGTTCTTACCGATATGATAAAGAAGTACGGCGTTACTACCATCGCTATCGGCAATGGTACAGCTTCACGTGAAACAGAGGATTTCACCGCCGAGCTTATACGCGGTATCGACAGCAAAGTCAGCTACATGGTTGTATCCGAGGCAGGTGCTTCGGTTTACTCCGCTTCAAAGCTGGCGGCTGAGGAATTCCCCGATTATGATGTATCGCTGAGATCCGCTGTATCCATTGCAAGACGTTTGCAGGATCCTCTTGCGGAGCTTGTTAAGATAGACCCCAAGGCAGTCGGTGTTGGTCAGTATCAGCACGATATGCCCAAGGCACGTATGGACGATGCCCTGAAAGGTGTTGTTGAGGACTGCGTTAACTCCGTTGGTGTAGACGTTAATACAGCATCCTACTCTCTGCTTTCGTACATCGCGGGTATCAACTCTGCTGTGGCTAAGAATATTGTGCTTTACCGTGAAGAGAACGGCGCATTTACTGACAGAAAGCAGCTGCTGAAAGTCAAGAAGCTGGGCGCTAAGGCTTATGAGCAGTGTGCAGGCTTCCTGCGTGTGCCCGAGGCTAAGAATCCCTTTGATAATACAGGTATCCATCCCGAGAGCTATGCAGCTGCTAAGGCTCTGCTGGAGAAGTGCGGCATAGATGAGAGCGATGTCGGCAATACCGAAAAGCTGACCGAAGCTATGAAAGACCGCGACCTTGCTGCACTTGCAAAGGAACTTGATACAGGTCTGCCCACACTGACAGATATCGTAAAGGAACTTGAAAAGCCCGGCCGTGACCCTCGTGACGAGCTGCCTCCTCCGCTGATGAGAAGCGGCGACGTTATGGAGCTTAAAGACCTGACTCCCGGTATGGAACTCATGGGTACTGTAAGAAACGTTATCGACTTTGGTGCGTTCATTGATATCGGTGTGCATGAGGATGGTCTGGTACATATCTCACAGCTTTGTGACAAGTTCATAAAGCATCCGCTTGAAGTTGTAAAAGTCGGCGATGTTGTAAAGGTATGGGTACTTGATGTTGATATGCAGCGCGGAAGAGTATCCCTGACCATGAAAGACCCCTCCAAGCCCTCAGCACCCAAGCCCGAGCGCAGACAGGGCGGCGGAAAGAAGAAAAAGCAGAATGATAAGAGGGATAACAGAACTATCGAGTCGATAGGTTCAAACCTTGGCGGCATACAGGTGAGAAGAAGAAAGAGCTGACGGAACTTTCTGGACACTTTTGCGAAAATTCCCCGAAAATGCCACGCATTTTGTACAATATGATATATGATGAAATTTTTCTGATTTTTTTGTTAAAAACGGTTGATTTTTACGGATATTTATGCTATCATATTAGTATGCCCCGATTTGGGGTACTATATTTGGAACTACATTACTGAGGGGAATGGTATATAAATGAAAACTAAAACTTGTCCGTACTGCGGTAAGGAGCTTTCAGGTGAGGCTGTACTTTGCAAGTTCTGCCACAATCTGCTTATCGATGAGGACGGCAAAATGACATCTGAGGGCGGCGTTGGTGATGAGACAAAGGTCTTCAAAAAGCCCGATCCTGATGATGATATGACGAAGCGTTTCGTTCTGCCCGAAAATGCCAAGAACAGCAATAGCGACGTAAGCCGCGGCCACAATGGCAACGGCGGCAGAAAGAAGAGTGCTCCTGTTATCGATGATGAAAGAGAAACTGAAGATTTCTTTGCAAATGACGACTTCGATGATTTTGACGATGGTTATGATGATGATTATGAGGAAGATTCAGCAAGAAAGCGTCTGTTCATCATAACAGCTGTTATTACCGTTGGTGTGCTGATAATCGTTATCGCAGCGATACTTATCGGTATGAGACTCTTCGGTAAAAAGGGAAATGATAATGGTGCTGACAATGCAGGTGCAGCAAGACCTGCTGCAACAAGTGCGGTCGAACAGCAGCCTCAGGATCAGACACCTGTCGATGACGGAATAGAAGATGAACCCGCTGCAACAACTCCCGATAATGGTGATGCACAGCCCACAGAGAGTGCAGCAGCTGTTGAATCAGCAGCACAGTCTACCGAAAGCGGTGCTGATACTTCATCGCAGAGCGACACAGACAGCAGTGCAGTAAACTTTGCTGAACCCGGTGACAGTTCATCGGCTGCTCAGAGCGGTGACGGTACTTCGTCGCAGGCTTCCGACAGCAGCAGTCAGGCAGAGGTAGATATCTCAGATCTTGAAAACACAGTACGTACAGCAGTTGCAGGTGAGATCAATGGCGATATCACAGGCAGTCAGTTCAGATCGGAAGAAAATGGTTATGCATACTACTACTTCTTTACTGACAACGGCGCACACGGTTACAGTGTTGCATACAATATCGCAACAGGCAATTTTGTTTGCGATCAGAACTATTAATTAAAAGATTTGCACAGGCAATGCGGCCTTTTTATGGGTGGCTTGCCTGTGCTTTTTTGTAAAACGCACTTGAATTACAGTGGATAATGTGGTATAATTTTTTGTAGAGTTTGTTCGGATAAGTAAAAAAGTAGTGTCCGCATCGGTGACATAAAGCTGTTTGCGGCATTATCACGGAGAAAACAGTATGGTCGAAAACGGTACACTTATTGAAAAGATCGAAAAACATCCGCGGGTCTGGTTCGCTGTATCGGCTGTTATTGCGCTGATATGTCTGTTAAGCGGGCTGACGGGACTTCTGGTAAAGTCTGATATTGATGTTAAGGATATAGAAAAAGCACCTTTCTATGGTCATGCAGAAGCAGAAGTCACCGAACGTGACAACGATGAAGATTTTGAGATAAGAAACAGCTTTTGCAGATTTATACCTACGGGTAACGAATATTTTTTTAGGGTATGTACTAAGGACGGCACGTGGCTGTTTGTAAGGGCTGATAAGAACGCCGATATTGAAAAGAAAACAGTGATAGGCGGAAGAGTACGGAAATTCAGCGGGGATGAGAAAAAATATCTGCTTGATAAATATGCGATAGATACTCATAACTATATTGATATGACATGGATTCGTATCAGTTTATTGCAGATAGCTTCAGGACTGCTGATGGCATTTGAAATATTGCTGGGTGCGGCGATGATAAAGGATAAGATATCTGCGGAGAGCAAAATGCGTAATGCGGCAGAGATAGTTTTCTGTGCTTTGCCTTTCCCGTTTGCGGCGATATGGATATATCTGCTGTGTCATTTATAAGGAGGTAGTGAAATGAAATATACCGAAAGGGAAGTACTCCAGTTTGTGGAGGAAAATGATGTAAAATTTATAAAGCTTATGTTTTGCGACATTTTCGGAGCGCTTAAAAGTATATCGGTCCCCGCTTCGGAACTGCCGAAGATATTCCGTAAAGGACTGCTATTTGATGCTTCAAAGCTCAGCGGTTTTATGAATTTTTCAAGCACCGATCTGCTGCTTTTCCCCGACCCCGACACGCTGTCGCTGCTGCCGTGGAGACCTCAGCAGGGCAGAGTTGTAAGATTTTTCTGTACAATAAAATACACAGATGGCACTGTATTTGACGGTGACGGAAGAGCTTTCCTGAAAAATGCAGTTGAGTATGCAAGAGGAAAGGGATATAATTTCCAGATAGGTACTTCCTGCGAGTTTTATGTTTTTGAGAAGAACGATAACGGTCAGATAACAAAGATACCTCATGATTATGCAGGCTACTGCGATATCGCGCCTGCCGACAAGGGTGAGAATCTCAGAAGAGATATATGCCTGACACTTGAACAGATGGATATTTATCCCGAGAGCTCCCGCCACGAGAGCGGGCCGGGTCAGAACGAGATAGATTTCCGTTATTCCAACGCCCTTAATGCGGCAGATAATCTTGTCACTTTCAAGAACGTTGTAAAATCCGTAGCTGACAGAAACGGGCTTTATGCAACATTCATGCCCAAGCCCCTTTGTGACAGACCCGGTTCGGGACTGCATATCATGCTGCTGTGCATGAAAGGCACCGAGAATATCTTCATGCCGCGCAGAGGTGATCTTGGCAATGAGGCTAAGTCCATGATAGCAGGCATACTCAAAAGGGTCAGGGAGATAACACTTTTCCTGAATTCTACCGCAAGCTCTTACAGCAGACTGGGAACTTCCCGCGCACCTAAGTATATAACATGGTCACATGAGAATTTTGCACAGCTGGTAAGAGTACCTATGATAAATACCGATGAGAATGCGATGATACTCCGTTCTCCCGATAATACCTGCAACCCTTATTTTGCATTGGGTCTGGTGATATATGCCGCACTTGAGGGCGCACTCAACGGTGAAGAACTTTGTTCTGCTACCGACCTTTCGCCCGATAATATCGAGGAGCTTACTGAAAAGCTTCCCGCTTCTCTCGATGAAGCTATAGAAGCGGCAAGGGGCAGTGAATTTCTGGCAGACAGGCTTTCTGAAAATCTTATCGCCCATGTTCTGGATGAAAAGGAGAAGGAAGCCAAAGAGTTTGCTGTTTGCGAGAATAAGGAAATGTTCGAGACTGTGAGATACTTCTACACACTGTAATGGTATCAAAAAAAGGAAAACGCAAGATAGTCTACGATGACAGGGTGTACTACTGGTATGTCAGGGTCACTGAGGGGAGTCATCGTATCCATATAATTTCCGAAGATAAGAAGATCAGGATATGTTCGCCGTTCTGCGACACCGAGGAAAGTGTCACACCGGCGACTGTGCGAGGACTTCTGGAGAAGCATTTTGTTGAGAAAGAGCACGGATAGTTTTAGAAAGGGGGAGAAATTTTGGACAGGATACTTATAGCCGCAGGGTCTGACAAGCACGTATCTGCACTTGTAAGTCAGCTGAAAGAGATTTTCCCCGGAGTGAGATTTTCAACTGTTTCAACGGGGCGTGATGCAAGGCGTGTTGTATCGGAACAGGATTTCGATATGATAGTTGTAAGTTGTCCTCTGCCCGATGAGAACGGTACAGATCTGGCAGAGTTTGTTTATTCGGCATCGGATGCGATGTGTGTATTGCTTGTAAAGAGCGATATTTACGAAGATGTTGCAGACAAGGTGGAAGACGTTGGTGCGATGGTAATATCAAAGCCCTTGAACCGCGAGCTTTTCTACCGTGCGATGAGATTCACGGCGGCGGCAAGAAAGCGTATGCTTGGTATACGTTCGGAGAATATCAAATTGCAGAAGAAGCTGGAGGAGATACGCTCGGTCAACCGTGCAAAATTGGCGCTTATGCAGTATCTTGGCTTTACCGAACAGCAGGCACACAGGTATATCGAGAAAGAGGCTATGGATATGCGATGTACAAAGCTTGAAGTCGCACGCAAGGTTATTCAGATGTACGAGGTGTGATCTTAATTCATAATTTATAATTCACAATTCATAATTATGAGCAGGGCTTGAACGGAGATGAGTATGATATGAGCAATACATTCGGATTGACAGGTAAATCGGACGATAAAGATTATTTTCGTTTAAGCAATGCTGCATCTGATGAAATGATACACGCATTGGTGGCAGCAGGTTCTGCTTTGGCTGAGACTGAGCGAGAAAAGCTGATGATAGTCTGGCTTGGAGATCAGCATACATATATATGCGGTATGGGCAATGTGGGTTTTGATATCGTTGAAATGCCCTGGACTAAGGATGGCTTTGAAAGCGAGAAAGCATTTATACTTCGCTGTGTTGAGGCTGCGAAAAATAAGCTTTGGTGGGACAGACTGGGTCCCGAACTTGAAGGTATTCTTAAAGAAGAACTTGTGATAACGTGGCTGGAAAGTTTCGGAAAACTTGTAGAAAAGATGACTGTCGAACTTGTTGACGAGGAAGAACGCACCGAATGGCTGTCGTGGTTCGGCAAGCTGGGCAAAGAGAATATCATCAGGGAATACCCCACCTGCGAAAAACATAAGGGGATACTGCTCTCGATGTACGGGTGCAGATTTTGTGTAGAATTAAACGAAAATGGAGGATAAACAGATATTGGAAAAAACAGTGATAAAACCTGACAAAGCAAGAAAAAAGCAGCTTATCGCAGATTTCATCATTATTTCAGTGGTGAGTTTTGCGGTGCTGCTTTTTGCTAATAAGATAAATGCATATTCCTATGACCAAAGCATACCGCTGATGAAAAGGCTGCTGGTGACAGCGCTTTGCGGTCAGTTTGCGATAGCGGGGCTTGGCATAACGATAGTCTGTATCATAAGGCGTGAGAAGTTCACGAAATTCGGACTGAACAGAAAAAATCTCCTGCCTGCCCTGCTGTTGAGTCTGGCTTGCTGTGTGCCCGACTTCATCTATCAGCTGGCAAGAGGGCACGTTCATCCATGGTTCCCGTTTTACGATATGTCCATGACACCGCAGCTTTTGGAAGAAAGCCTGCCTGTCAAAGTGAGTGGATTGTTGATAACCGCGCTGTTCTGGGGATTTTTTGAGGGCTTCAACTATGTGGTCATACGCGACAAGTTCAGCGAACTGTTTCCCTCAAAATACAGGTTCTGGGACACGGGTGCATTCTTCTGCGCTGTGATGTGCATAGTTATACATGGCGTGGTAGGTGTTACTCCCGATGCTTTTCTTGAAATGCTTTGTGCGATGGTACTTATCTACGGTATGCTGATAGTCAGGAAAGAAACAGGCAATGCATGGGGCTGTGTGCTGATATTCTTTGTATACTGGAACGCGCTGTAATATCAGAACGGTATGATAGTCAGTTATGACTAACCGTGTTAAGAAAATGTAGACAGAATGTTAAATCAGGGAAATACACTTGAAATCCATGTTGATATGATGTATAATAGATATGGCAAAAAATCCATAAATAATTTTTTGGAGGTATTTTATAATGTTAGTTAATGCTAAAGAAATGCTTGATAAGGCTCGTGCTGGTAAGTACGCTGTAGGTCAGTTCAACATCAACAACCTTGAGTGGACAAAGGCTATCCTGCTGACTGCTCAGGAGCTGAATTCGCCTGTTATCCTCGGTGTATCCGAAGGCGCAGGTAAGTATATGTGCGGTTTTGAGACTGTTGCTGCTATGGTAGCTGCTATGGATAAGTCTCTGGGCATCACTGTTCCTGTTGCTCTGCACCTTGACCACGGTTCTTATGAGGGCTGCTACAAGTGCATCAAGGCAGGCTTCACTTCTATAATGTTCGATGGTTCTCATTTCCCCATCGACGAGAACGTTGCTAAGACTACTGAGCTTGTTAACGTAGCTCACGGCCTGGGTCTCTCCATTGAGGCTGAGGTAGGCGCTATCGGCGGCGAAGAGGACGGCGTTATCGGCAAGGGCGAGTGCGCAGATCCCGCAGAGTGCAAGCAGATCGCTGATCTGGGCGTTGACTTCCTGGCAGCAGGTATCGGCAACATCCACGGTGTATATCCCGATAACTGGGAGGGTCTGAGCTTTGAGACTCTCGAGGCTATCAACAAGACTGTTGGCGATATGCCTCTGGTACTCCACGGCGGTACAGGTATCCCTGATGATATGATCACTAAGGCTATCTCTCTGGGCGTTGCTAAGATCAACGTTAACACTGAGTGCCAGCTGGTATTTGCTGACGCTACAAGAGGCTACGTTGAGGCTGGCAAGGACAAGCAGGGCAAGGGCTTCGATCCCAGAAAGCTGCTGGCTCCCGGCTTTGAGGCAATCAAGGCTAAGGTCAAGGAGAAGATGGAACTGTTCGGTTCTGTTGGCAAGGCTTAATTTAAAGTATATATTCGGTCAGCCTGCTGCTTTATGCGGCAGGCGGCTTTTTTAAGAACTGATTTTTTATGAATGCTGAAACGGAGGGCTGGCGATGGAACTTATCAATTCACGAAGAATGATGAACATTGGTGTGATGACAGCGCTGTATGTGCTGATGACTGTATTGTGCGCCCCGTTGGCCTTTGGCCAGGTACAGCTGAGGTTTTCAGAATTGCTGATGCTGCTGTGCTTTTTCAACAAGGATTATATATTCTCGCTGACTGTGGGCTGTTTTATTTCAAACACGATGAGCCCGCTTGGTTTTGCCGATGTTGGATTCGGTCCAACGGCTACGCTGGTTTCTGCCGTGCTTATATATGCATTCAGAGAAAAGACCAACTTGCTTGTTGCGTCAATATTTCCTGTGGTGATAAATGGTTTTGTTGTTGCCACAGAACTTCATTATATACAAGGTCTGCCTTTCTGGGAGAGTGTTGTTTATGTGTCCCTCGGTGAGTTTATCTGCGTAAGCGTTATCGGCGTTTTCGTTATAGGGATGCTGAGCAGGAAGAAAGGTTTTATGAAGGTCATAATGACAGGGACTGATATCCAATAAGCTTGAATGACTGAATATCAACAGACACTTCACAGCTATAAAGCCGGTACGAATATAGAAGTTTTCGCCATAGTATTTCTGATGCTTGTTCAGAATTACTATGGCGGTTTTGTTGACACATCAGTAACACTATGCTATAATGAAATGCGAATACAAATCAGATATGCATCGAGAGGAGCTATAAAATGATACTATCAGATAAAACGATTATTAAAATGCTTGATGAAAATTCTTTAGTAATCAAGCCGATCACAAAAGAACAAATACAACCCGCAAGTGTGGATATACGGTTAGGGAACACATTCAGCATTGTAGATGACACTCCGTCGGGAATAATTACTTTGGAGAGTAAAACAAACTACAAAACCATTAAAACTGATACTTACTTGATTTTACCCGGACAATTTGTTTTGGCAACAACGATGGAGTATTTTGAACTGCCTGATAATCTGACTGCGTTTGTTGAAGGCAGAAGCTCCCTTGGCAGAATGGGATTGTTTATTCAGAATGCCGGGTGGGTAGATCCCGGATTCAAAGGTGAGATAACATTAGAATTGTATAATGCTAACAGATGCGCTATAGAACTTAAATGCGGACGTAGAGTAGGACAGTTAGTATTTGCAGAAATGGACGATCATGCACTAAATCCATACAATGGAAAGTATCAGGGACAAACGGGTGCAACCGGCTCAAGAGTCTTTATGGATCCCGATAAATACTGATTAATTGGAGCAGGATGATTACACAAAGTCCCGAAGTATTTAAAACGCTTCGGGGCGAAACTTATATACTAAAACCCGTCATACGGCGGGGTGTCTTTTTATCTGAAAACATTCAATAACTATAAATCAATTCATAAAAGGTTTTAAATAAAAATTTTCAAAAGGGGTTGACTTTATGAGAGCGTTGTGATATAATAGATACTGTTGTGAGGGATACAACAAAAACAAAATAAAAAATGCAGGTATGGCGGAATAGGCAGACGCGCTAGCTTCAGGTGCTAGTGGGGGCAACCTCGTGGAAGTTCAAGTCTTCTTACCTGCACCATTCAAACCTCGTAAACGATTTGTTTGCGAGGTTTTTTGTTGTCCTGTGATCATATTGCTGAATACGGTGATGTTGATATCTCTGTTGAATAAATGATACCGTGTGATATTGGTGCCAAAGCAATATTATATTACCACCCTGAAAACAACATGAAAAATCGGCAGCCCTGGATCGGCTGCCGACTTCTCATCGACCGTGGTCGATTTATAATGGAAGTTGTTTGTAATTACTTGATAGTAACAGTAACAGCTCTCTTGCTGAGGTTGGAAGTATCCCACTTGCCGTTTACCTTAGCAGCTACAACTACCTTGTAGGACTTGCCGGGAGTCAGCTTGGGAGATACGAATGTGGTATTAGAAGCAGCTATGCTCTGGGTCTGTACCTTCCATCTGCCTGCCAGGTATACAGCGATACCGTAGTTCTGAGCACCGTCAACAGGTGTCCATGTGAGCTGGAACTGATGATACTGAGAGTTGTACAGAACGTTTGTTACAACAGGATATGTGCTTGTAGAAGAATTGTTGTAAGTGATAGCAGCGCCAGTCAGAGCAGTGTTGTCAGAACCTACAGCTATAGCAGCCAGCTGAGCCTTTGTGCCGTTGTATTCAACGTTTTTCAGAGAAGTACAAGCGCCGAATGCCTTATCACCAATTGTTGTTACGCTCTTGGGCAGAGTTACCTTAGTGAGGGACTTGCAGGTATAGAATGCTGCGTCATCGATATCAGTTACGCCTTCGGGTATCTTTATTTCAGTGATGCCTGTTGTAGCGAATGCAGCCTGAGGGATAGTGGTGAGCTTCTTGGAATTTAATTCAACTTCCTTCAGTGCATGGCAGTTTGCAAATGTTCTCTTGCCCAAAGTTGTAAGGTTCTCAGGGAAAACAGCGGTTTCCAGAAGCTTGCAGTTAGCAAAAGCATCATTGCCGATAGAGGTCAGATTACTATAATTATGTAGATCAAGCTTAGTCAGAGCGGTGCAAGAACCAAAAGCGGAATTACCGATAGTCTTCAGTTCTGATTTGCCGGGAAGTTCGCTTAGACTTGAACAACCGAAGAATGCGTAATCTCCGATATCAACAAAATTAGCATCATTATCTATACTCTCAATAGTTGAAAGGTTTTCGCATTCGTAAAAAGCCTTTTTGCCGATAGAGGTGGCACCGTGGAAAGATAATTTTTTAATATTTGTACACCCCTGAAAAGCACTTGTACCGATATACTTTACCGCCGGTTTAACATAAAAACAAGGAAGGCTGGTGCATCTCTGGAATGTACCCTCTTCAATAGCATCATAGTTAACGGTAAGATCAATATCATCAAGGCTGGTGCAGCTTGCAAAAGCACCGCGTCCGATAGTGGTTTTTGAGGCATTTGAGTAAAAATTCACAGTTTTGAGTGAAGTACAGCTGCAGAATGCAAATTCACCAATCGAAGTCAGAGAATCGTTTGAGCAAGATACCTCTGTTATATTTTTGTTTCCCATAAAAGCCTGGTCACCAATCTTAGTAACGGTCTTACCATCGATCTTAACGGGGATTTCAACTTTGCTTTCAGTACCGGTGTACTTTGTGATGCAGATAGTGCCGTTGGAAAGCTCCTCATAAGTATAATCGCCGCTTACTGCCTCAGCACTTGCAGTTATAGCTACAGGTGCGATGGTGGTGCCGATAACGGAACTAGGTACGAATGTTGCAGCGCTGATGATAGCCAGCGCACTTGCAAATGTTTTTTTCATAATTCTGTTGGACATAATTGTCTGCTCCTTTTTTTATAATTTTATGTTCTTTTATATTGCGGTGGATAGTGTCGCCGTACTTTTACGGATCGGCGCATTGTCATAGTAAAAATGGGGCCGTAAACGTTTACTCTTTTACTTTATACATTATATCACGGTAATTTGGGCATTTCAATAAAAGATATATGATATATTTGCAAATAAACTATGCAAAACTACACAGAAAAATATGAATAATATAAGAAGATATGAATATAATAAATATTTTACTGTTGAAACTATCTATTTATGACCATGGGTCATTACTAAATATACATATGTACAATTCGGATATTGGCTAAAACCGTTAAAGAAAACGTTTTCAGAACAGAATATCATACTATTCGCAATATATGACTGACCTGCCCACAGCATGGCTTGTCTGTTCATAAAAAACAGGCAGTATCACCAAATTTTATGCAAATCGGACATCGGTGTTTTCGGGGTGTGATGCTTGACAAAATGGCGGTAATATAGTATAATATTAATTTGAAGTATACCCAAAAAACAAATACTATATAGGAGTGTTTTATAATGGAAATCAACAAGACAGTATCAAAAGCCGGCTACGACAAACTGGTTGAAGAAAAGGAATATCTGGTAACAGTCAAGCGTAAAGAAGTCGCACAGAAACTGAAAGAAGCACGTTCTTTCGGCGACCTTTCCGAGAACGCTGAGTATGATGAAGCAAAGAACGAACAGGCTATTCTGGAATCCCGTATTAACGAACTGGAAATACTCATCTCCAACGCTACTGTCGTTGATGATGATGAGATATCCGTTCATGAGATCGGTGTAGGTTCTTACGTAAAGCTGAGAGATGTTGAACTCGATGAAATCGAAACTCTTCAGATCGTTGGTTCTACCGAGTCCGATCCCGACAACGGCAAGATATCCGATGAAAGCCCCATAGGCAAGGCTGCACTTCACATGAAGGTCGGCGATATATTCGAGGTTGAAGCACCTGCAGGCATGATCAAGTTCGAGGTACTGGAGATCACAAGAGAATAATGGACGCCGGTCTTCCTTTTTCCTTTGAGGATATAGACTTCGGCAGCGGCAGGCTCATGTTTTATATGAACTGCTGTGACGAGGATTCTTCATTGCTGGCGCACATAGAATATCCCGATAATTTCGATATCATGGCAGAACACTATGATGCAAGGATATTTACTGTCACGCTGTACTGGGGGATAATGGATCATTGTCCTCCCGTGGCGGTCTTTCGTGCGGGCGATATTTCCATGCTTGAGAAAGCATTGTCAGAGTGCGTCAGGCGTGCCGAAAGGGAAGTGGAAGAAAAGCGGTTCTCATATTACGGTAAACTCTGGGATACCGAATATATAGATGTCAGATAAACCGTGAATGGATCAGAATATATTTGTCAGAGGTGATAAAAGATGCGCAGGACTGCTCTTGCAGCAGTTATATTATCGATGACGATGCTTTGCGGCTGTATGGAGAAAAATATCAGTGCGGTGAACTTCGATAAGTTCAGCAAGACTATGCTGGAGGAAGGTTACTGTGCAGAGGACAGCATTTCTACCTCCGATACCGAGGACGGTACTTGTTACGGTGTTCTTACCGATAACGGCTGGGTGGCAGTCTTTTACGAGTGTGCCGATGAGGAGATCGCGGAGATCGAGTTTTACAATGAATGTGATGCGGCAGGCATAGAATATGTCAAGACACTCGGAAAAAACGGTCTTTCAGCCGAGGAAAATACCGATGAAGGATATGTGCTGTACATCAAGGTCGGTAAGACCTGTCTGATGATGATGGGACCCGAGGAAAATTCATCGGAGATGAAGAAGTTCGCAAAAAAGCTCGGTTATTTTGAGAATTAGCGGCGATGCTGCTGTACGTCATAAAATCTTAGAAAGGAAGTAAAATATGAGCGAAGAGATAAAGAACAATGCTCCCGAAGAGGAAGAACTTACTCAGGAGCAGGTCAATGAATATAAGAAGATAAGAATGGAAAAGCTCAAGGCTTTGCAGGACGAGGGTGCAGACCCTTTCCAGATCACAAAGTATGATGTGACTGCAAGCTGTGAGGAGGCTAAGGCTCTTTATGAGAAAGCCGAAGCTGAGTGTATCGAAAATATATTGAGAAATGAAAATATTATTATTACTAATGTTGAAGAGTATAAAAAAATGGATATATTCACCGATCAGCTTAATTCTGAGCTGGAGGAGAACCGCGTTCGCGTTTCGATCGCAGGACGTATTATGTCCAAGAGAATGATGGGTAAGGCTAGCTTTATGGATCTCAGGGACAAGAGCGGCAAGATACAGCTCTATGTCCGCCTGAATGAAGTAGGCAAGGAATCTTTCGACAGATACGTTAAGAAGGGTGATATCGGCGATATCGTCGGTGTTGAGGGCTTTGTTTTCAGAACAAGAATGGGCGAGATATCCGTTCATGCAGAAAGCTTTACTCTGCTTTCCAAGAACCTCCAGCCCCTGCCCGAGAAGTGGCACGGTCTGAAAGATCAGGATACAAGATACAGACAGCGTTATACTGACCTCATCTGCAATCCCGAGGTCAAGGATACATTCATCAAGAGATCCAAGATCATTTCCACTATCAGAAGATATCTGGACGAAAGGGGATTCATGGAAGTTGAGACTCCCATGCTGGTAAGCAACGCAGGCGGTGCTGCTGCCAGACCTTTCGAGACACACTACAACGCTCTTGATGAGGACGTTAAGCTGAGGATATCCCTCGAGCTCTACCTCAAGAGACTGATCGTCGGCGGACTTGAAAGAGTTTACGAGATCGGCAGAGTTTTCCGTAACGAGGGTGTTGACGCAAGACATAACCCTGAGTTCACACTGATGGAACTTTACCAGGCTTATACCGACTATCACGGCATGATGGATCTGACAGAGGATATGTTCAGACATCTGGCTGAAACTGTTTGCGGCGGAACAACCATCCCCTACGGTGAACACGAGATCGACCTAGGCAAGCCTTTTGAGAGACTCACTATGATCGATGCTGTCAAGAAGTATGCAGGCGTTGATTTCAATGAGATCAAGACCACTGAGGAAGCTAAGGCACTGGCTAAGGAGCGTCACATCGAGTTCGAGGACAGACACAAGAGAGGCGATATACTCAATCTCTTCTTTGAGGAGTATGTTGAGGAGCACCTGATCCAGCCTACATTCATCATGGATCACCCCATCGAGATCAGCCCCCTGACCAAGAAGAAGCCCGATGCGCCTGATTATGTTGAGCGTTTTGAGCTGTTTATCAATGGCTGGGAGATGTGCAACGCATACAGCGAGCTGAATGACCCCATCGATCAGCGCGAGCGTTTCAAGGCACAGGAAGAAGCTCTCAGCAGCGGCGATGAAGAAGCAAACCGCACCGACGAAGACTTCCTGCGTGCTTTGGAGATAGGTATGCCTCCCACGGGTGGTATCGGCTACGGCATCGACAGACTTGTTATGCTGCTGACAAATTCACCAGCTATCAGAGATGTTCTGCTGTTCCCGACGATGAAGTCCATCGACTGATAAAAGTGCGTATTTAGGCGGGTTTTGAGGTGCCAAAATTACATTTTTTTGCATCAAAACATCAAATTCGCATCAAATTGAAGATTATAAATAACAGTGTATAAAAAAATCACCGATGTGTTGCAGTGAACACATCGGTGATTTCTTATTCATCCTCATCACCGTCGTCATTAAGAAAACAATCAAATTCCTTAAACTCTCTCTGCTTCAGATCCTTGGTGGCATCTGTATAGATGTTCATCGTGGTATTGAAATCTGCATGACCTAATACGTCCTGAATGACCTTGATGTTAACTCCTGACTCACACAGACGTGTGGCGAAAGTGTGCCTGAGT
This sequence comes from Ruminococcus albus AD2013, assembly GCF_000526775.1. Taxonomy (NCBI): domain Bacteria; kingdom Bacillati; phylum Bacillota; class Clostridia; order Eubacteriales; family Oscillospiraceae; genus Hominimerdicola; species Hominimerdicola alba. Next base: position 1,815,107 of record NZ_JAGS01000001.1, on the reverse strand, counting down.
GAATGACAGCTGAATCTTGGTAGCAGTGTGACATTCGCTTTTCCCCTTGACTTGGCTAAATCTCTTCGTTGCAGTCACGTGAGATACGGCGGATAGCCTTATTCAGTGTACCCTGATTATGTACATTTCCGAAACGATTGACGAACACAAAATCTGTGTAACCATCTATCTCTGCAGTACATTTGATCCCGGCTTCATGCCGGAAGTGTTCTTCCTGCATAAAAGCCTCTTTTACGCCATTTAGAATAGGTATCGTTCTTTCCCCTGCCCTAGTCTTTGGTGTATGTATGTTGAAATAGCATCCGTTCTCCTTATGGTTGTAATACACCAGCATGTGGTTTACGCTGATGAATCCTTCGTCGAGATCAACGTCTTCCCAGCGTAACCCTGTTATTTCGCCTACCCTCATACCCGTGTTGAGCATTATGTAGAAAATAGGATACCATTGATGATACTTCCCGTTTCGGGAAAGGTAGTTCAGAAAAATATCCTGTTCCTCACGGGTCAGGGCACGTTTCTTTTCATTTTCAGTATTTCTCGCCTGCTTGATATGTCTTAGCGCATTGGTTGAGGGGTTAGTCCTGAGATAACCGTCCTGCACTGCCAAATCTAACACCTGATGAAGAACAGTATGGATGTTGTCTATGGTGTTCTGTTTCAGACCTCGTTCATCAAGAAGAAGATTGTAGTATGATAGTACATCGGAGTGTTTCGCCCCTTTGTTTTATCACTTTTGGAACTGGAAGCGATCCAGTCAAGAACAATATTACAGGTAAGACTTCCCATATATCCAACAGCAAGTGTATAAGCTGCAAAATTCCTGAGAACGCATTCTTCGTGTTCAAGTTTAAATCCGAGACTGTGTTTATAATCCAGATATTCATTAAGCTGACGGTTGAGTTTATTTGAATTCATTCTGCCGCCTCCTTTTCAGGCCATTCACAGCATAGCGATCTTAGTGATTCAAAATCCACCTTTACATAGTGTGTAGATGAATCTATTGAATCGTGACCAAGAATGTCAGCAGTCAGCTTTATTCCTGCGCCTGTATTGTATATATTAGAAGCTGCCGTTCTGCGAATAGCATAGAGGCTGTATTTCCGAAAACTGATATCCAGAACTGTATCATTCATCAGCTCAGGAATTCAAGCAAATATGTCTCCTACAAGGATATCAAGGCGCTTATGACCGACCTGAAAAAGGTCTATACTGCCGCCACTGAAGAAGCTGCTCTGGACGCTCTGGACGAATTTGCCGCTGTCTGGGACAGCAAATATCCCAAGATTTCAAAGTCATGGTACGAAAACTGGCCTAATCTCAGCACATATTTCAAGTTCCCGCAGGAGCTTCGGAAGCTGATCTATACTACCAATACCATTGAAGGCTTCAACCGTCAGCTAAAGAAAGTTACCAAAGCGAAGTCCGTATTTCCGACCGATGACAGCCTTTTCAAGATGCTGTATCTGGCTATGAAGGACATCACGAAAAAGTGGACGGGGCGTCGTCAGGACTGGAGCAGTATCTATGCTCAGCTTGTGATCTATTACGGAGACAGGATACCCGAATAATACTTTTATCTTGACAATCATATAATCATGTGCTAATATGCTGATAAGACCGACTGCTTTCACAATCGGTCTCATCATATACTCTTTTATTACACTATTTGCCGTTTACACAGAATTGGGGATTGACTCGATACTCCCCTGTTTCACGGGCTATAACATAAAATAGAAAGCGCTGCTGCCAGATAAAGACAGCAACGCTTTTTTCTTTCAGAATAGTTTTTGGTTATACGCTTCGGTTTGATCCATGCTTTTTCTGCCTATCAAAGCCATATGCAGTTATTTCTAAAAAACAATGTGCTAATTACATAGGCATATAATGAAAAGAAATGAAGCCTTATCAAGATCTGATGTGAAGAAAGCAAGTCTTGCATATCAATTCAGCATAACTCATCATGTAAAATACGCCATCGTACAATACCCTGCATCATCTCCATAGAAGCTTATTTCTGGGAATATGGTCACAGCATAACCAAAGGCTTCTTCATCTTCCCCGCCGATATAAACGATAAGTGCGCAGTATCCATTTGGTCTGAAGCATATAGATACAGGTTCATACTCTAAACACCCAAATTCATCCTCCGGAAATTGTGCGAGAAGGACTTTCTCTATCTCTGCTGTAATTTTTTCATTGTCGAGTATTTTTTTATATGATTCCTTTTGTGCAGCGGTAACAGGCGTATCATTTTCAGAGATCATATCAATATCTATTTCATATGTTTCCCCGAACAGCTTAAATCCCATCCTGCCGTGCCACGTAGGAGCCTCATAATATAAATCACCTAATACTTCGTCTTTAACAAGTTCAGGCTGCTGTTTTTTCTTTGAGCCAAACAATCCGAACATAAAAATCACTCCTTACATCAATCATCTCTTGCTGCATCAGCTGCTAAGTTAAATCCTCCGAACAATGATCCGCGGCCAATTGCTTTATCGAAATATTTGACCATTTTTATTTCGTTAGTTATATGTTCTCTTCCACCGGTATGTTTTAACATATTATGCAGCTTAGTGGGAACTAGATTTTCGTGAATCAAATCAAAATTCTCATGGAACGTTATTCCGTCAAGATTTATTGTTGTTCCGGATTTTTGTAAATAATTGTTTAAAGCTACTCTTCCTTTTGAATTATTGTTATTGAATATTTCGTCCATCAAGCCTTTTTTAAACTTCTTTTCATCGCCGTTAGAGATGAAACGATCTAATTTATTTTTAAAATCATCGTCTGTTCCGCTAAATCCAAGATCTTTCATATTAAATTTTTCGTCTTTTCCAAGTGTAATAATACTCACTTCATCCCACTTCGCATCGATATAACCATTTTCATTTGTTAACGGAATATATGTGTGGTTGGTTCCCAAAATATCGTTAGCCTCATTAAGAGCTTTTCTTGCTTCATCGGTCTTAGGAGTCATACGCATATTGACTGTATCCATATCCCAGTGCTTTTTATTCGAATTGGTAACGATACCTTTACCTAATAAAAGATTACCATCTTCGATCTTAGTGAGATTTTTCAGCTCTGCGATATCATCAATTCCTGTTAAACTCTTAATTCCACCCCATGCTGTTTTACCAAAAGTTTTCATAAAGCCATCAGACTTACAAGCAGTTTTAAAGGCGGCAAAACCTTCTTTAGCTGCATTCGGGATACCTTTGATGCTATTGATTAAACCTCTCCCTGATTCTCTAATCATAGATTTAGTAGCCTGAGCAAATGTTTTTTTGCCGACTGTCATAGCAGACTTTATACCTGCTCCCACAGGCAAAATTATACTTGCGATATCAAGGCCCCAGCTAACTCCCTTAACTATCTGACTCAATGTACTGAAACCTTGTTCATCCAGCCAACCCGCAAGATCCTGACCCGTCAAAGCCATAAATGCCATATCGACGATGCCCATTGCAGCAGATAAAGCACCAACTATTATTCCAATGATAGCAATCACCGCTGCAGGACAAACTATCACTATCACTATAGCCGCTAACACTATCGCCGCCGCCACCACGAACGCTATGACATTCTCCGATATAAACTCTCCTACTTTCTCAAAGAAGCTCTTTTCGCATTCGGGTTTAAGATACGAATATTTCTTGTAGAAATCTTCCTTTTTTTCTTTTATCTTATCAGCAGCAGCTTTTTCATGCTGAACCGCATTATTGACAAAAGTTTCGATCTTCTGTTTCAGAGCATTTATCTTTTCTTTCTTTTCTTCCTTGCTTTCCTCAGAATTCACTATATCATCGATAGCATTTCCAAGATCACTCGATACTTGATTATCATTTTCACATCCAACACTTGCGACAGTGTTTTTGAGGTCTTTTACCGTTGCATCATAGCTGCCCAGTTTTGAAAGAAGACCATCAAGCATATCACCAAAGCTGTCAAACTTTGATTTTTTCAATGTAATGACCATTCCAGCCATTATATCGCCTCCATATTTTTTCTCATTACCGTATGCCGCGTACTAAGCAGCAACTTTGTTATCATTCAAATATACCAGAGATAACCCTGCAGCTGCCTCTCTCATCCATTCTTCTGCTATTTCCTACGCAGCAAGTCTAGGTTCGAGAGAAAGTTATATCTCCATCTCATTGGATTTTCATTCTTCACGCCGTCCCGGCAGCTTAGCTGACCATCAAGTCTTCTGATCTCTGTTTCAGCTTCGTCTGTCTCTGTATTTGTCTTCGTTATGGCAGATGTCGGTTCAAATGAATAATCCCCATTTAATATAGCACATCAGTTGCAAAAAGTCAATATGTATGCGGACTGATCCACGGAAATCAATTTTCAAAAATCACCCTCGAAATCATCAGCGGCTCCATAAGACATTCAAACATAAGTTTGGATATGGCGGCTTTAGAATTGTTCCGATTTTTAAAGTTCTTGATTAAATTTATCGCAGCTTTTCTGAACATATTCAGGCATTGCTGAACGTCTTTGTTTTCGACTCTGCACCAATCTTCTTCAAAATGAACATCAAGCAGCCAGTGCATTGACTCAACTGACCATTCCATTCTTGCATGATGAAGGAGCTGTTCCGCTGTCATTTCGCGGCTTGAAAGGTAATAGTGCCATTCGCTCGAAGTGCCTTTTTTCGTTGCAAATTCAGTATGAATGGCTCCTATGCACTTCAGATTTTTCCACTCTTTTTTCTGTTCCAGCCAGTTGATATCTGTTGTTACATACGCTGTCCTTGTTTCAACTCTGCCACGGTTTTTCTCCGTTCTTGAAACTGTTTGCATAGTGTCTCTGAGAGAACTGTCCTGCACATAATCCTCGATATCTTTCTTCAAATTTGGGTGATTATCCTTAACGCAAAGCAGATAATCTGCCTTTTGTTTTACGATAATCTCAGCAGTTTCTTTCTGACAGTTCAGTGCATCCGCAACAACTATATTACCCTTTATTTTCAGTTCTTTCAGAAGCTCCTGCACCGCAGGTATCTCGTTGCTTTTATCGTCCGTGCTGCGTTGTGCCAGGGTCAATCCAAGTTCGCATACCTGTGCGCTGATGATGTGCAGAGGACTTTCGATCTTACTCATTTTAAGTGTCGAACAAACAGTTTTCCCGTCAAGAGAGATCGTCATACTTTTGGACTTTTCGGGCATAAATGAATAGACCCAATCCGCAAAACAGCGGTTGAGCGATTCGGGCTTGACATATTTCAGCAGGCTCAATATCCAATAATAGCAAGGGACATGATCGATTCCGAATTTCTCCTTTAAGAATTCGCTTACTCTGTCATTTGTCGCCCATTGATGAATCTGATGAATGTTTCTAAGTCCACAGATACTTCCAAGAATTGCTATTGTAATGATATCGGGGATACTGCAAAAATAGCCGTCATATTCCTCATATAATTCAATATCTTCAAAATACTCGGTTATTCCATTATTCATGCCTATATTATATCATTTTCCAGGTGCTCTGTCCAGTAATTTGTACAATCTGAAATATAAATGTAACTTTTGAAACCTGATTTTTTGAAAATTGATTTCCGTGGGACTGATCACCTGTATTTTGTGTTGGATCAGACACGGAGTAGGCATAAAGTATACAAGGTCGATTGTACAGTTATAACCAGTGCCTAAAAACCGTCCTTGGAGCATAGCACTCCGAGGACGGTTAGATGTATGGTGACAGTTCGACTTCGACACCTTACATTAATGCTCTTGTTTCTTTCTTGGGAGATGCCATTAACGAAAAAACCATAATATGTGCTCATAATGCAACTTTTGATTTGTCTTTTCTATGTGAATCACTGATGCGAATGGGATATAATGGCAGAATTCAGTTTGTTGATACGATATCTCTTTCAAGACAACTCATAAGCGGTTTACCAAATTATAAGCAGGACACCGTAGCTTCGCATTATAATATTATCAATTCTCAATCACACAGAGCTGTTTCTGATGCTGAAGTTTGCGGCAGAATACTTAACGAGTTAATTAAACTGAAAAAAACAGAAATACAGCAGCGCATTAGCGCATTTGAAGCCAGCAAACCGAATGAAGAAGAAAAAGAAATATGTGCAGCTATTCAAAAGATAATAATCGATAAAGGCGGAAACATTGATTATCTCGGCTATTATAAAAATAGTTCTAATCACGTAGATGTGATATATTTATATAAAATTCTGAGATTTAGAATAACCAAAAAAGGAAGACAAAGGGATTCAAGATAGGTAAAAGAGTATGGAAAATACAGCGCAGTGAGGTATATAATTATATAAACCAAAAGGTATTGACATAATGATAAAATTATAATGGAGGGGCTGATATTATGATTGATATAAGACCAGTGACCGACCGGATAAACCATGTAATATTATAGCGCGAAACGCAGTTCAGTGTCTATTGATATTGCGCTCAAACTTTCTGTTACGCTTGCATTATCCAGTTCGACACATTGTTACGGGGAAAAGAAAAAGCTGCGGAGCGGAAAACGCTCACACAGCTTTGTAAAGTATACTCATATTTTGATGTGTCGTAAATCGTTGTAAAGCACTATGCTTCACCTACAACTCGATACTCCAAAAGGTATCCACCGAGATAGAATAATCGTCCCTCTATAATCGCATGAAACCCAGCTTCTGATGTACAATACTCTGGTTGTCTATCCTTGCCATTGTAATAAGTATGCCCAAGGTCATGAAAGCCTATCTTGTCCATAGCTTCAACAGCCGAATACTGATAGCTTACAAATACATATCCCTCGTTTGGAATGTCAGGATTTCCACCTGCATAAGTGCCCTCTTGTATTTCATAAAAATCATTTCCGTCCACAGCCACAGATTTCCATATTGTGAATGAACTTATAGGATTAATTGTTTTAAATACAATTGCAGAGTAGCTGATAAACAGAATGATAAATATTGCAAGTGTAGAAACTATAACTTTTTTCTTTGACTTTTTAATACTCAAACAATTCACTCTCCTTTAAATAACCAATATTCTCCGTATAACAAGACACATTCACATTTCCAATTATATCACACCCTCCCCGAAAAAGCAACACCCACTTCATCAAACTGCCGCCCAGACTGCGCAATAACTGCGCCGTATCAGTTTACAATTTTGGAGATGATGATATTGAGGGCATCACGCAGGAGCGTGAGTGAGTATGACCTCCGACCAAAGCAGCGGAGAGATAAAGTCGCACAGTTCCAAATTCGCTGACGGAGCATCGAAAGCCTGCGAGATACAGCAGGCAGAAAACTGCGCGACAGCGCAACAAAAATAACAAGCATTGTATTTTGCGCCGCACACGGACGAAAATACCAAATGCTTGTTGGGGACACCCCAAGCCCCGAAAAAAGACCGCACAGCGGTCAGAATAAAATCGGCTTACGCCGAAATAAAAAAAGGAGACACCACTATGGAAACCGAGAAAAAGAAACGGACAGGCTTGCCCAGCAGATACAGAAAAAGCGGCAGAGCCAAAAGACACTCGACCGCTATTTACAGAACGAACAGGCTGCCAAGAGAAAGAAAAATCAGCTTGAATAAAAATACGGCAGGGAGAATGGTTCTCCTTGCCGTGGGGATGTATTATTCATTATTGGAAAACATTTTTACAATTATATCCGTATATTTTTCCGGTTGTTCAAACCAAGTCAGATGTGCGCAGTCAAAAAGGATCTCGGTGCTGCCGTCCGGTGCATTGTCTGCGAACAATTTTTGTTCATATCTCCCGCAGGTCATGTCATACTCGCCAACTATCAATAGCTGCGGTTTTACAATATCTGCAAGATACGGAAGGTAGTCAACATAGAAGTCCTCCGAGTCAAAAAGCTTCTTCCTGAAATCGACAAATTTACCCCAGCAATCCTCTGTTACCATCGGGTCGGGGATATGAGTGTTGACATAGTCGTTATATCTGCTATTCTCTATTACATGACAATACTGCTGTACGGCTTCATTCATATCTATTGACATTGCCTTTTTAAAGGCTTCTCTTGAAGAAAGCGCACTATCAAGTATTTCTTTGCAAAGTGCTGTCTGGTCGGAAACGCCGTCTCGCTCAAAGCATGGCAAGGTCGCTTCTGCTATGGCTCTTGCTGTATGCAAAGCACTCCACATCGGGCAATCGTATATAACAGCATCAATACTGTCGGGGTAAGTGTGAGCATAGATGAGTGCAAGCATTCCGCCAAAGGAATGTCCGAGCGGTATCCAACTGTCTATTCCAAGAGCCACCCTCATTTGCTCGGTCATCTGAACAAGGTCGTTCACGCTAAGCGGCTCATCGCCAACTGCATCGGAACGGAATACGCCATACTGATCAAAGCTGATGACATGAAAAGTCTCACCGAGCTTTTTAGCCTGATAGGTATATGTAAGGCAACTCTCTCCCGGACCGCCGTGTAAATAAATGAGCGTAGGTGCCTGACCAATGCCGTATTCTTCGTAATAGATCTTCTTGCCGGAAATTGTTAAGTAAGGCATATTGTCACTCCCAATCTGATGCTGAAAGAAGATCAGCGTTTTATGGAATATACACACTCTTAGCGTTTACTCTAATATAATTATACATCATCACCGCCAATAAGTCAACCATAGTAACGACAGTTGCAATCGATTTTATAAGCGGGTCAGAGAAAGTTGTAATAATTATCTGCGTATAAAACAAACAGACCTTGATAATTATGTGTATCATTCACATAGAATATCGGTCATGGGGTATCTTCCCGCTTGTTTTTATTCGAGTAAGATCATTCAACTGACATGAGTAAAATTCTCCCCATGTTTCTATTGAATAAGAAGTTGAGATGTGCTATAATATACCCATAAATTCGGGAGGAGGAATAACGATGGCAGTTAATGAGCCCAAGAAACTTGCGATAATATACATACTGAAAGTCCTTGAAAGCTGCAGCAGTCCTGAAAAAAGGTATTCACAGCAGCAGATAATTGATCTGGTATACGATGAATACGGTATGAAGCTTGACCGCAAGACCATACGACATAATCTATCCATGCTTATCGAAGCAGGTTTTCCGCTGAAATACGAGGAATATCACCGTACAAATAAGGACGGCCAGCAAGAAAATATACTGACCAACTGGTACTACGATCACGAACGTAAGTGGGACGAAAGTGAGCTGAAGGTCATGATCGACAGTTTGCTTTTTTCAAACTATCTTCCTCCGAAACAGTGTCATGAGCTGGTGAAAAAGATTGCTGAGCTTGGAGATGAGGGATCTCAAAAACATCTGGCTAATTCTTTTGGTACTGTGCAGCAGCGTCCTGTGAATAAGTCGCTGTTCTACAATATCTCCGTTCTCAGTGAAGCGGTAGCTGCCAGGAAAAAGGTGACATTCCACTACTGCGACTACGACACAGATCTGAAGCTGCATCCCCGTTCTGACAGTGAAGGCAGTCCTAAGCTTTACACCATAAGCCCGTACAAGCTGCTTTCAATGAATGGGAGATACTATATGCTTGGTAAGAACGATACCCATGATGACATCAGTACATTCCGTATCGACAGGATAAAAGATATAGAGATGACCAGGATTAATGCTGTATCTGTGCGTGTGATCAAGGGACTTGAAAACGGTATCGATCTCGCAGAGTTCACCGCCGAACACCCGAATATGTGGGGCGGTGATGTATGCACCTGTACGTTCATCTGCCCGAGATATATTATGGATGATATAGTTGACTGGTTCGGCAGCAGGGCAAATATCCGTCAGCTCGAAAATGATATGCTGGAGATACGTGTGCGTATCAGCGAGGGTGCTATGAAGCACTGGGCGATACAGTATGCTGACTGTGTCGAGGTGAAATCTCCGAAGCGCGTGAGGGAAGATATTGCCGTAACTCTGAGAGAAGCGGCAGACAGGTACAAGTGAATCAAGGCATAAATTTGTTTTATATTTTAATTTGTTTGTAAACGTTGACATTTTGTTATTCTTGTGATATAATGTATAAAAAGCTATGTTTAAAATTGTAATATAGAAATGGAGTGATTTTATGGCTCTAATTAAATGTCCAAATTGCTTTAATGATGTTAGTAACAAGGCAACAAAATGTCCTAGATGTGGTTTTGCTATGCAATCAATAAGTGAATCTGATACTATACTTTGCGAAGAATGTAATTTGGCAATTCCAAATGGATCTGAAATATGTCCTCACTGTGGCTGTCCAGCTCCAAATACCAATAAACCCCAAAAAGTTGAAGTAGTTTCTGTAAATGTTTCAAAATCTCACAAAAAAACAATCATCATAGCTGTAATTACTGCAATAATTATCTGCGGAGGTGTACTTACAGCGAATATTATTCATGACAAACAAGAACAGATAAAAGTGGAGCAACAAGAGAAAGAGGAAAAAGAAAAGATTGCTCAAGCAGAAGAAACTTATCAGTCTGATTTAGAGTCTGCTGTATTTTTAATGCTCTCTGGTGCAGCTGATGCTGAATCTGCTGGAGGACTAATTCACGATGTTTGGTCAGATACCATCTATGAAGAAAGAAATACCGACACATTAAAATATACGATGAAAAATGGTAAATTTAATGACGACTTTAATGATTCTCTTTCATCTCTATTTAGTGATACTTCATTTAAGAACAAAATCTCAAATATTGAATCTAATCAAGATAGTGTAAAAGAATTGATGAAAAAACTAACTAATCCACCCGACAAATATGCAGACGCATATGATGCACTAAAAAATTACTATGATTCCTATCTTGAGTTAACAGAACTAGTTACTAACCCTAAAGGTAGTTTAACAAGCTATACTAGTTCATTTAATGAAGCAGACAGTAGTGTATTAAAGTATTATCAAGCTATGGATATGTATTTAGGTTAATATACTATACTTGTTGAATGTATTTGGAAGATTATCTTTAAGTACAAAAATGAGTCTATCCCGATACTATTTGGTGTCGGGATATTTCATGCTTTTTAACAGGCATTACATATGGATGGTTCAAATATTTTGAATTTATTACGTGAGTTATTTAAGAATAACAAATGTTGCTGGAACAAATGCTATAACCAAAAATTTATCATAATATTTTATCCCCGACACCCCCATCGGGGATATTTTACACCCTCTAACACATATCCGTTTTTCTCCCCATACCATATGCTATAATAATGATAACAACGAACAACAGACCCCAAGACTTCAACAAAACAGGAGTAAATCTCATAAATGATATCGTTGACCGGTTTAACACGGTGGCGAATATCGCACATCTGTCGATGGATCTGTTCTCGAAATCCCTGCGCAGTAAGATAGGCAAGACACTTAGAGAAGCGGCTGACAGATACAAGTGAAAAGGTGCGCACATATGGGTTTTATTATCAACGGAGATTTCCTCGAAAAGTACACCAAAGAAGAGGGCGTGACAAGGGCGGTCATTCCCGAGGGCGTTAAGGACATCAGGTATCATGCTTTCGATGATCGTGACGAACTTACTTCCATTCATATCCCCAACAGCCTCTACCCCTGGGAAGAAGGCGAGATAAATTTTGCTCTGTGGAACTGCGATGAGCTTGTTGAGATAACTGCAAACGAAGATAATCCCAACTATGTGAGCGTGGACGGCGTTCTGTACAGCAGGGACATGACCGCGCTGATACGCTGTCCGAACGCTATCGATACGAAACGATTCGTGATACCCGATACGGTGATCGATATACTGGATGACGCTTTCGCAGGGTGCTATAACATCGAGGAAATCGTCATTCCGTCTTCGGTAAAGCTGATCTGTCCCGGTGCCTTTACTGAGTGTTCTTCGTTAAAAAAGGTAGTGTTCCCGAACTATATGCCCTTTTCTATCAACGACGATATGTTCATGTTCTGTACAGCTCTGGAAGAGATAACCATTCCCGCAGGAGTGACTTCATTATATACGCAGGTTTTTAACGGCTGTACATCGCTGAAAAAGATCACCATTGGAAAAGATGTGGATGATTTCGACGATCTTTCATTAAGTGCGCCTGCTCTTGAAGAGTTTGAAGTTGACCTGTTCAACCAGCACTATACCAGCAGTAAAGGAATTCTTTATAATAATGAAAAGACTATCCTGCTGAGATGCCCCGTGGAAAAAAGCGGTGATATCATCATTCCCGAAAGCGTCACGCAGATAGGTGATGAGCATTCATTCGGTGGATTTATTGGCTGCCGCAAGGTGAAGACTATCTACGTGCCCGCAAGCATGAAGCGTATAAGAAAAGATGCTTTTCAGTATTGTTCAGCAAAAGTGACCTACGAAGACAAGGATTCCATTGAGTTTTTTAAGGCGGAGAGGTTTTGATATTTAAAATTTGTTATATATTTGAATTAGTTTATTTACATTGACTTTTGCTTGCGGGTGTGGTATAATAGGGTTATAGCTTAGGCCTTGGACGTAGAGTTTGAAAATATGAATGGAGGAGGGATTATAATGGATACCCATGAGAAAAATCGTATTATCTTTAATGAAGCAAAAAAATACTTGGAGCAAAATGCAAATTCGTTGAAATATCAGCAATACTTTATTATGCCTAAAATTGATACATTAGAAGAAGCATTCGAAGTAGCTGTTAGTTCCGTCAGAGACATTACCGTTATTAGTGGTGTTATACATTATAACGAAAACTATTCAATAATCAAGGAATGCCTATTTGATTTTGATTATAAGAAAGTTCTTAATCAATACGGCTCTGGAAAAGACGAACGCTATCAAAAGCTTTATAGACTTTTTCGTGACAAAATAATTTAAGACGGAGAAGATACCCCAAATAATTCTTGGTGTAAATTTGCAAGAAACATATGTGGAGTAGCAGACTATCTTTCTAACTTTAATTCCATTGAAGAATTGCTTTGCTATTTAAATCAACCCAATAATACTGATGAAAGAATACAGCTTGCGAAAGAAATCGTTTCTCGAAATATTTTTCTTTGGAAATTTAAAATGGTATGTAATTGGTTAAAAGACATTGGAGCAAATGGTTTTGCAAAACCTGATAATGTTTTAACTTATATTTTGACAGGACTTAAATTAGCAGATGATAATGACGAATCTGTATTTAAGGCAGTGAATTTAATGGCTGAAGATACAAATACATCTGTTTTTATTATAGATAGAGTTCTTTGGCTTATAGGAACAAGTGATGCATCTGTAATAAAGGAGATTGAAAGAAAAAGAGGAAGTAATAAAGAAGATTTTGTTAAAATTGTGTTGAGCAAGATAAACGATAATTAATTATAAGGTATAAAGAATTTATAAGTTAAAGGGAACAGACAAGTTGCTGTTCCCTGATTTTTTTAGAGCAGACACACCGCCGCTTTTCTCCCCATCCCATATGATATACTATATACCGAAGTCGAAAATGCTTCGGTATATTTTTCACCCGAAAGGAGCAAAAATCATGCGTATACTTAATATCCACGGCTACAACGGAAGCCCCGAGAACAGCGCTTATAAGGCGCTTGCAAAACTTGGTCACGAGATCATCTCACCCGCTTTTGACTATGAAAACGAGTCGCCCGACGATATCATGGGCAGGCTTCGCAGTATTGCTGAGGAAAAGTCTCCCGATATCATTGTCGGCACAAGTCTGGGAGGTTTTTATGCGGCGGCGCTGTCCGTGAAAAGTGATATCCCCGTGATACTGGTGAACCCGTTCCTCATGGCTTTTCTGGCTTTTCCCGAGTATACAAAATACATGATAGGACTGTTCGGTGAGTTTTCAAAGCTCAAAAGCGAAAAAGTCAGCTGTATCATAGGTTCGCAGGATGAAGTGCTGGGAGATCACGAATTTACAAAAGATCTTCTGGATAATCCCCGTTTTCGCATCATCGAGGGCGGCAAACATTCGGGAGCGACTCTTCCACTTGAGGAATATTTCGGAGAGGTGATCAAATAACCTTGAAAAAAGGCGTGTTCTGGTTGATAAACGGCGAACTGCTGACTTTCCCATTTGACAGAAAATATCCCGAGTGCACGGCGAAGTCGGGAGATACCTACAATCATCAAAAGCTGTGGGAATCAGTCCGCCCCAAGGGCTGTAAAAAGCCTTTCGACTATTACCCGCGCGGCAGAGTTGACATTTCAAACAAAGGCAAAGCTGTGATCTATATAAGCGTGCATATCGGCGAAGAGTTTGTTACGGAGATAAAGTCAACCTTTGAAATCTCTGGCGGTGCCATTATCAGGTACGACCACAGCAGACATTATATGTGTTATCTTGACAGATGATATGAAAGGAGAAGCGTATGAACGTTACTATTCTTTCCCGTAAGCAGGCAGAAGAACTTATAGCTGAGGGCAGATTTCCTGAAAATACCGCAGTTATCAGCTTTTATGACCCTTCCATCAAGCATATAGATAAGAACTATGCCCATATCGATTACAGTGATGTCAGCGATACTGTTTTTTACAGCGAGCTTGACGACCTCGACCTTGATGTTCTTTGCGATAAGGGCTATACCTTTGATACATATTTCTCGGAAGCCGATGATATGGCGAAGTTCATATGCAATGCATATAACAGCGGAAAAGATATCATTTGTCAGTGCGAATACGGTCAAAGCAGAAGTGCGGGCTGTGCTGCAGCCATTATGGAGCACTTCTATCATAACGGTATAAAAGTTTTTGCAGACTATGCGAGGTTTCCTAATCAGCTGGTATTCAACAAGCTGTTCGATGCGCTGGAAAAGACAGAAAAGGGAGTTATATAATGAAGCGGTTTCTGAAATACATAGAAAATCAAAGACTGCTGTTCTCCTTGTGTCCTTTATATAACAGATGACGGCATCACAGCAAGTGCCTTGAAACACCTTTTCGCGGGATATGACAGCTTTTCTGCATTGTACAGGGCTGAGATATTTCACGGAGATCTTTCCAAAAACGAAACAATGCTTGATAAGGTAAGCGAGTATATCAAGCCCCACGATAGTTTAATTGGTCTGCAGCAAAGTCCGTCAGGAAGGATTTGAGAACGAATATTTGCACGCATATATTCAACATCAGCTTCCCGATCAAAATAATGTTCGGAGTCATGGGTGTTTATAAAGTCTTCCATTTTGTGTATTTTTACTCTATCTATATATTCTACATATGCTAATGTCATTTCGGGACTAGCATGATGAAGTTGTTCTTTTTTAGTTCATCACTGTATGTAGCATAAATCTGTGTAGAGGATAAATTCTTATGCCGCAAATATGCCTGGATATCAACCATCTGCCATCCAGCTTCAAGTTTTTCAGTTGCAAAACCGTGTCGTAACATATGAGGATGTACTTTATAGCCTACTTTCTTAGAAAGTCTGGCAAAGAGCTTCTCAACATTGTCTGCCTTCATTGGCTTACCCTCATTTGTTCCCGTAAGGTCAGAAATAGGTAATCAGAATCATACTTAGATATGTCGTATGTTAAATAATCAATAATCAAATCTATGACATATCGAGGAAGTTTTATTAATCCGCCTGCATAATTCTTTACTCTAGCGTTATTTTCTGGATTTATTCGAGGGATAATTTTGACTATACCATCTTCGAGATTATCAAGATCGCAGAGATGAGTACCTATTGCCTCACTTAGTCGTTCACCTCCTTCAATCATAAATGCAAGAAGTATTTGGTCTCTACGGCAACTACATACACTTTTAAGCAGCAAAAAATCATAAGCTCTTAATATACAAAAAAATAAAGAGACATGGAAAGTCGGGTGGATTACTCCCGACGATGAAGTCCATCGACTGATAAAAGTGCGTATTTAGGCGGGTTTGAGGGTATCACAACAGTTTTGACCCCAAAATAATGAAGTGCAGAAAAGAACCCTAAAACACTACTTGTAATAGAAAAGACCGATCCGTTTGGGTCGGTCTTTTAGCTTATATACATTATCATAGACAAAAGAAAAGCACCGATATCTTCACGACATCGGTGCTTTTGGATTGTTAGTGTTTTGATCCATCAACGGCAATAACCATCTGATAGAGACGGCTTGTCCGTTTTGTGTTTGTGAAGCCTCACACGACTAAAGTCGCGTGCTTCCAATAGTGTCCAA
The DNA here is from genome assembly GCF_000526775.1 of Ruminococcus albus AD2013. Classification (NCBI taxonomy): domain Bacteria; kingdom Bacillati; phylum Bacillota; class Clostridia; order Eubacteriales; family Oscillospiraceae; genus Hominimerdicola; species Hominimerdicola alba. The sequence continues at coordinate 1,799,025 of NZ_JAGS01000001.1, read as the reverse complement.
TCGGACACCCCACTTTAGGCAGGCGGACTACGTTTCTACCATACAGCCTGAACTCAGAAAATTATGCTGTTTGAGCAATAAATTCCGCATTCAGGTTAACTAAGGTAGAGAACGTGCAGGTGCTTCTCTTACAGCATTGAGGGACTTTAGCCTCAATGAGCAACCTTGAATTCTCATCCAAGGATTTTAATATTTCACGTATGAAATATCTTGCCCCTATATTATACGAAGCAGATAGATCACAGTTGTAGGTCTTGCCATTTTGAAATTTGCATAGCTCATAGGTATTGAAACCACCGAATTTACCACGAAGTACAAAACCACTGCCATCGTAGGCAAGGCGTGACGTATTCCATGCACAGATATGGCTTACTCTCATACCTAGTCTGTGAGCTTTATTCGTTACAATAGACTGAACTTCCTGACTGCGCCACAGCTTGAGTTTCTGCTTTTTAGAACCGCGGACCTTACCGTTCTTGTCTAAATGCTCGAATACAATAACATCTGCATTATAAAGAACGGCTATATCTACGATGCAGGCAGCAGTTTTAGTGGCAATGTCGTGATTGATTCCTTTGGCTTTTGCCCAAAGCCTTGGTGTTTTATAGTTACCATGCTGCTGAGCTTTTTTTATACGGTTAACACAATGCATCAGATGGTCTGTTTCTTTGGTAAGCTTACAAAAATGCCTTCCAAGAATAGTGCCATCTGAACGCATTACGGAAATCGTAGCAGCGGTGTTTATTCCAAGGTCTACAGCAACAATGGTCTGTTCATACACAGATATATCTGCAAGTTTGACCTTTTCCTCAAACGGAAAGTCCAAAAACCACTCCTTGCCTCGTTTTTGAAGTGTTGGAGCGCATTGCTTGCGAAAACTGCAATGTCTGTATATATAATCCATATCAGACTTTTTAAGGTTTATCGTTATCCAGTCCCATGTATTACGGATGTAGACTTTGATCTGGGCAGTATAATCACCGGTCTGATTGTACATTCCTGTACGATACATTGACGGGAATGAATAACCTGCTTTTGGATACGACGGTTCTCTTCCGACCGGATCTTTGATCCAGTTATCGAGATTGCTTTTGTAAGATGATACCTTGCCTATAGCCTCGTTAATAGCACCACGGCGCAGATAGCTTGGCATCTTATAGAATTTGTTATCAAAGTCATAAATTGGATCGGGATTATCTTTTGTAGCATGGATCAGTGTTTCAATATATGTGAGTCTACTCACCCCTTTGAATGTAACAATGTTATCCCATTTATCAAGACATACTTTGATAAGGTAATCTACAGCATGTCTGTATACGATAACGGTCTCTTTAAAGATGTTGTTGTAATGCTTGATCTTAACGCTATAAGTCGTATATATCTGCATACTGCAGACTCCCTCCTTCTACTTGTTTTTTTGAGAATTAATGTAATCTGTTACCTGTTTAAGACTTCTGTCGCTTACAGTTGCTACAAAATACGATGGATTCCATATATATTATAGCAGATTTATTTAAGAATAAAAAATTATATATACTTAAAAGTTGTTCTGTGTTTGTGTCACGCGTGACACAAACAGAATTCAATTTTTCTTTTTATGAGGATTAAGATGCAGAAAGACAGCTGATCTTACTCACTTAGCTGTCTTTCACTTAAGAATTATAGTATCGGACATTCTTAATTGAGGCTTACAGTTTACAAGACGAAGTATATGATCAGGACTTCCTGTATTTTGTTGCTCTTACGATATGGTATTACAATGAATATACATACCCTCGACCATGCACAACAGAATGTCTAGAAATGCCGCCTAACTCATGACTAAAGTCACGAGTTAGGCGGCAAAATCGTCAAATCAGATCAATGCCGTATTATTACCTTACAGTAACGGTGACAGCATTTTTGATTGCGTTATTTACGTCCCATTTTCCGTTTACCTTTGCAGCGATAGCTACTTTGTAGCTCATGCCAGGTGTCAGGTTCTTAGGAGTTACATAAGATGTAATCGAACCTGAGATTGACTGGGTCTGGATCCTCCATTTGCCTGCCAGATAAACTGCGATACCGTAGTTCTGTGCATTGGGAACTGCGCTCCATGTGAACTGCACCTGATGATACTGAGTGCTGTAGTTCACTTTGATATTTGTAGGATAAGTATATTCGGGCTGATAAGGGTTGGTGGAACCGCCGTTATTACCGTTTGCATTTATGGTTGTACCTGCTGGTGCACCGATCACTTCATCAACGTAGAATGAAGTGGTAGAGCTGTCAGTCTCAACATAGATCTGAACATTTGATGCGCCAGCGGGGATCGTAAAGTTCTTATTTGCAAGCTGTACCCACTTGCCCTTTGAAACTGTTTCAGTAGCGATCTTTGTGTAATTTGTCGTTCCGCTTGCATCGGTATACTGCATAGTGAAGTGGAACTTATCAGTTGCATCACCGCTGAGGTAGGATACCATAGCACTGAAGCTGTACGCATTGCCTGCCTTGAATGTAGTGGAATCAAGTGTATAGATTGCACCGTTCCATGCGCTCTGTCTTCCTGATACATACAGTGAGCTGCTGCCTGCGGATGCAGTATCGCTGCTGGAAGCTACGCTTGCGGAACCTCTTCCTGTGAAGCCATCGGAAGTACCTTCAAATCCACAATGGAAGTACCAACCATTCTGATCGGGCTCGATAGGCTTGATCTCTTCACTGCCGCTGCCACTGCTGCTGCTGTCGGAACCCTTGAAAGCATATCTCATGAAAGTATAAAGATGAGGCTTTACAGAGTTAGCATCATGTCCGCCGCCGGGGATAGACTGATAAACGTGGTTAACACCGTTTCTGGTGAGTATCTGGCTGTACTGCTGCGGGAAAGTACCAACAACGCCGTCGTTTGTACCGCCTGTGATCATGAATACATCAGGCTCGGGACCTACGTTTCTGAACTTCATTTCGCTTTCCTGCATACAGCCGGGGTGAACCATGAAGCTGTCCTGACCTGGTGTGATACCGGGAGCAGGGCAAGCACCGCCTACATAACCGAATACATCGGGGCGCATAAGTCCGCAGTAGATAGCCTCACGGCCGCCCATGGAGAAACCTGTGATAGCAGTATTTTCTCTGCCATCTTTTACAGAATAATTCTCCTTTATGAAAGGCAGAAGGCTTTCTGTAACGTCATAGAGGAAGTTATCGTACTCTGCACAGGTCTGCTGATTGATACCGCTGGGACCGTTCATAGTCTTACTTGTGAACATATTAGGAGTTACAACGATGAACTCCTCAGCCTTACCTGATGACATAAGACCTGTCATCAGTTCCTGAACGCCCATGCCGCTTACCATATCGTTTTCGCTTCCCATGATACCATGGAGAACGAACATTACAGGGTATTTCTTGCTTGAGATATAGTTCGGGGGCAGGATAACGTTGCACTTTTTGTTCTTGCCTGTGAACTTGCAGTAGTAGGTCTTGTTCTCGACTTTGCAGCGGCTTGTCTGTTCAACACCGCCGGGCACTGTGGTAGGCATATCGTTCTTGATCTTAGCATTGAGACCTGACTGAGCGTTGCCTCCGTTGCCTGCATCTGAGCCGATGTTCTCGTTGCCTGTGGTACCGAATCCGCCTGCGAATCCGCTCCAGTCGAAGCCCGCAGCATTAACGGTGAGAGGTATAGAAGCACCTATCATCATCAATGCAACAGTTGCACTGAGAACCTTCTTCATTTTTGAATGTTTCATTCAAATCACTCCTTTTTGATTTGTAGTCCTGTTATAACTTTAACAGGACGATACCTCCGGATGAATATCCGGGAACAGAGACACGTATATTTGTTCTTCCAAAACTTGTCATACTCCATAAAATATGACATTTTCAATTAGTCTCTTATAGTCAATATACAATATATCACAATAAAAGTAAACAACAAGTTTTTAACATCGCAATCTTTGAGTGCTAATTCGCAATAATTGATTAAATATTTTTCTATATAACAATTTTTTAATATGAATTATAAAAAATTTCAGCTGGGTCAAATCAAATTTCATACCTTAACTACAGCAGATATGTTATTTTTCATATATAAAGGGGCTGTTGCAGCCCCAACAAAGAAAAAGACGCCTGACACACCAAAAAGGTAGTGCCAGGCGTCTCATTTTGTGGTATAATGTAATTGCAAATATAACATCAAACCAACGAAAGGATTGTACCACAAAAATGAGAAATTGTCAAGTGCGTCTTAACATGAATTATGAGATCTACATCGAAGAAAGCTCACCTGTCAGAGTATTGAGCAATGTTATAGATGAGATCTATCAAAAAGAAGAATACACGATAGTAAGCAAGTGGAATGGCGCCATACCCGAGGATATCATGATGAAGATACTCATCTACGGCTACATGAACGACTCTTTTTCAAGCCGTAAGATTGAACAGCTCTGCAAAAGGGATATCCATTTCATGTGGCTTCTCGATGGCTTTGGAGCTCCGGATCACAGCACTATCTCAAGATTTCGACAGAAAATGGGAGAACAGATCGATCGTGTGTTTTACGCTGTTGTAAAGTATCTTTTGAATATGAAAGAGATAAGCGGTAAGAACCTGTTCATTGATGGCACCAAGATCGAAGCTAATGCAAACAGATATACATTCGTCTGGAAGAAGTCTGTATCCAAAAACGAACAGAAACTGCGAGCAAAACTGCCTGAGATACTTGATGAGATAAATTATGCTTATGGTGTGAGATTCCCCGAAAATACGCCAGTTTCGGATATGATCGGTACACTTTCTTCACTTATGATAAAATTTGGTATTGAACGAGTTTACGGAAAAGGACATCATAAATCAGTATATCAGAAAGCACTTGAAAAGCTTGAGGGATATCAGCAGAAAATACAGCAGTACGAACAATATAACAGCCTTTTTGACGGAAGAAACAGCTTTTCAAAGACAGATACCGATGCAACATTCATGCACATGAAGGAAGACCATATGAGAAACGGTCAGCTGAAACCCGGATACAACATACAGGCAGCAGTGGAAGGCGAGTATATTGTAGGTATAGACGTTTCAAGCGAACGGAGCGATGTAAATACGCTGATCCCGTTTCTGTCAAAGCTCAACGATCTGGAGCTGTTTGTATTGAAAAACATCATCTGTGATGCGGGTTATGAGAGCGAGGAGAACTATCTTTATCTCAGATCACATAACATGACCTCATACATAAAACCCGTAAATTATGAGCAGAGCAAAAAGCGGAATTATCGTACAAAATACGGCAGACCCGAGAATATGGAATACCACGAAATGGGCGATATTTTCGTATGCAAAGCCGGCAGGATACTTTGGAGAGTCGGGACTAAACACGAAAAAAGCAAGACGGGATTCGTTTCCGAAAAAGCTATGTACAGATGTGAAAGCTGCGAAGGTTGTCCATACAAACAGAACTGTACAAAAGCAAAAGGAAACAAGACGCTGTCTATATCGCATAAGTTCAAAGAACTGAGAACAGAAAGCCTGGAAAATATAACGACAGAATTCGGAAAACAGCTCAGAATGAACCGAAGCATACAGGCTGAAGGCGTATTCGGAGTACTGAAACAGGATCATGGCTTCAGAAGATTCCTGTGCAGGGGCAAAAATAACATCAGAACTGAGTTCCTTTTGCTGGGACTTGCATACAACATAAAGAAGCTTTTTGCTAAGATCTCAGAAAACCGACTTGGAATTTCTCTTTTTGAACTGAAATCAGCATAAAACCAGCAGAACATTACACCCCCGAGTCCTCTTTTTTGAAGAGGGCTTGGGGGTGTGCGCTCTGAAACAGCTTATTTCACCCGTTAATATGTTTTTTTACTCTGATGTTCGGATATGGTTAGAGGGTGCTGCGATTGCAACACCCCCCCAGATTGTACCATCTGCCGGTACGGAATCAGATCGCGGAGTCTCCAACATTTCTGGATCATAATAAAAAGCAATTGTTATATGAAACCATTTGAGTGAATTGTCGAATAAATAAAAATCGGATACTGAGCAGAAGATTCTGATGGTGTATACCGTGGACAAAAAATCAGCAATTGAGATAAAGACGGTGAAAATGATAATACGGTTATTGGTCAGGAGACAGGGATAATAAACAAGACCGACAGCCTGCAATAAAGCTGTCGGTCATTGTTATTTTTATTCGATCAAGCCGAGAGGCGTATCATTATTTAATGGTAACGTTGATAGCTCTGCTGTTGATGTTGCTCAGATCCCACTTGCCATTAACCTTTGCGCAAACAACGATCTTATATGTACCGTTGTTGAGCTTAGGTGAAGTATAAGAGGTAACATCGCCGTTAAGCTGTGCCTTTACGACCCATTTACCGGACTGGTAAACAGCGATTGCATACTTCTCTGCAGCATCAGCAGCCTTCCAGTTCAGACGGAACTGCTTGCCCGATACTTCGGAAGTTACAACAGGATACTTGTTAACAGACTTAGGAGTTACAACGACAGCCTTTGAAACGTCAGTATACCATTTGCCGCCGATCTTAGCAACTACTGCGACCTTGTAGTTCACACCGGGCTTAAGACCCTTGAGTACATAGGAAGTCTTGTAGCCATAATTGAGTACTGTCCATTTGCCGTTAACGTATCCGGCAATAGCGTACTTTTCAGCACCGGGAACAGCATCCCAAGTAAGCTTTACAGCACCGTTGCCCTTTTCCCACTTCTTGATCACGACAGCGGGATAATATGCAGGATAATCAGTAATAAGCTCATTCCAGCATTCCTTCTGGTTGAACTCATAGCAAGACATAAACTTGTTGATGACCAGAACATTGATCTTTGTTCTATTAGGAAGAGTGATCTTCTGCTTGGACATTCCGTTGAGCTTTAGTACTGTATAGTTGTCGGTGTTAATTACGAAACCACTGTCAGCATTGATGTTGCCGCTTACGGAAACAGTGCCAGCTTTCTGCAGAAGTCCGTAATTATTATAGATCTTGTGAATCTCAAGATCACCATTAATGTTTACCTCATCACGATCTTCTGAAAGATTCAAAATAGGAGAACAAAGATAATCAGTTCTTCCGAGGTAATAGGTACCGTTAATGTTCAGTGTACCATTATTGCAGTTGACCGTACCAGCGGAATGATTGAAATCGCCATTGATGGTGAGCTGACCGCCATTAATATCAACTTTATTAGCAATGCTGCAGTCTCCGTTAACGACAATATTGAAACCTGAAAGATCAATGTTTCCAAGCGTCAGATTTTCACTTCTAACATTAATGTCATTTTCGAAATGCTTGACATTCATGCTTCCGCTCCAGATGAGCTCGCGCTTTTCAGGATCATTTACTTTAAGTACATTGAGTATCGGACAGTTTCCGAAATAAACATTCTGGTCGGACTTTCCGTTGAGAACTAATGCATTGTAATTGTCGGTGTACATTATGAAACCACAGTCAGCATTGATGTTGCCGCTTACAGTAACAGTACCGGCTTTCTGCAGAAGTCCGTAATTATTATAGATCTTGTGAATCTCAAGATCACCATTAATGTTTACCTCATCACGATCTTCTGAAAGATTCAAAATAGGAGAACAAAGATAATCAGTTCTTCCGAGGTAATAGGTACCGTTAATGTTCAGTGTACCATTATTGCAGTTGACCGTACCAGCGGAATGATTGAAATCGCCATTGATGGTGAGCTGACCGCCATTAATATCAACTTTATTAGCAATGCTGCAGTCTCCGTTAACGACAATATTGAAACCTGAAAGATCAATGTTTCCAAGCGTCAGATTTTCACTTCTAACATTAATGTCATTTTCGAAATGCTTGACATTCATGCTTCCGCTCCAGATGAGCTCGCGCTTTTCAGGATCATTTACTTTAAGTACATTGAGTATCGGACAGTTTCCGAAATAAACATTCTGGTCGGACTTTCCGTTGAGAACTAATGCATTGTAATTGTCGGTGTACATTATGAAACCACAGTCAGCATTGATATTGCCGCTTACAGTAACAGTACCGGCTTTCTGCAGAAGTCCGTAATTATTATAGAGCTTGTGAATCTCAAGATCACCATTAATGTTTACCTCATCACGATCTTCTGAAAGATTCAAAATAGGAGAACAGAGATAATCAGTTCCTCCGAGGTAATAGGTACCGTTAATGTTCAGTGTACCATTATTGCAGTTGATCGTACCGGCGGAATGATTGAAATCGCCGTTGATGGTGAGAGAACCGCCGTCTATATCAACAGTACTAACGCTAGCAATGCTGCAGTCTCCGTTAACTACAATGTTAGAGCTTTCGAGATCAATGTTTCCAAGATTCAGACTTTCACTTCTAACATTAATGTCATTTTCTAAATGCTTGACATTAATGTTCCCGCTCCAGATGATCTCACGCTTTTCGGGATCATTTACTTTAAGTACATTGAGTATCGGACAGTTTCCGAAATAAACATTCTGGTCGGACTTTCCGTTGAGAACTAATGCATTGTAATTGTCGGTGTACATTATGAAACCACAGTCAGCATTGATATTGCCGCTTACAGAAACAGTGCCAGCTTTCTGCAGAAGTCCGTAATTGTTATAGAGCTTGTGAATCTCAAGATCACCATTAATGTTTACCTCATCACAATCTTCTGAAAGATTCAAAATAGGAGAACAAAGATAATCAGTTCCTCCGAGGTAATAGGTGCCATTAATATTCAGTATACCATTATTACAAGTAATTGTACCAGCGGAATGATTGATATCGCCATTAACGGTCAGAGTATATCCGTTCAGGTCAACATTTGCTGTAATATTAAGATTTCCGTCAACGACGGTATCTTCGGTAAGTGTTACAGCCTTGTTCCAGGTCGTGGTCTCGCTAGCTGTTGCCAGACGAGTTACGGCAACTGCTTCGCCGACGTTCTCGGAGATAACTGCCTGAGCATCATCAACTGAAGCTGCGTAGGCTGTTGCCGCAGGTGCTGCTGCGACTGTCAGTGCTACAGCACTTGCTGTAGTGATTATTTCTCTAATTCTGCATTTCATTGTATTTCCTCCTTATGCAGGTCACATAGATAAAGTTACGTCCTTACTACAAAAAGACGTGTAATATTAAAAAATATTACAAATATATTATAGCATAGCAGTTACTGTTAGTCAATCGTTACAGAACCATATTCAGAGTGTTGACAAAAAATTAACGAAAGTTGTCATAGTCAATTGTGCAGACTGCATTTATTGTCTGAAAAGTGCTGAAAAGAATGAACCGTGTATCATAGTCAGAGCGTTATTACGGAGTTTATTTATCAGGATAATTGTAATAATCTTTAAGCGGGGCGCAGTAATATTATAGTAAACGACATAATTCTCATGACATTCAGCGCTCAAAGTCACAAAATGTGCAGGACATGAGATCGCTGATTTCAGAAAGATAAGAATCGGCAGTCTCCAAAGAAACTGCCGACAATATTAGCTCGTTATTATCTTTGATACAAATTACTTTACAGTAATAGTGAATGCTCTCTTGCTGAGGTTGGAAGTATCCCACTTGCCGTTTACCTTAGCAGCGATAACTACCTTATGGGTGCTGCCAGCAGTGAGCTTGGGCGAAGTGAATGTGGTAGTGCTGCTGGGAATGGTCTGGGTAGCAACTCTCCACTTGCCTGCTGCATAGTAAGCTATGCCGTAAGCCTGTGCGTCTTCTACGGGAGTCCATGTAACTCTGAACTGGTGGTACTGCTCATTGTATTCAATGTTCTTTACTTTAGGATATACAACTTCCGAATTGAAATACATATTAGCGCTTGCCAGAACATCGTTGCCCTCGCCGATCTCAATATTATTCCACTGACTCTTCACGCCATTATATGTAACATTCTTAACACCTGAATTGTCGAATGCCTTAGCAGCAATTGTCTTGAGTGTGGAAGGCAGCTTGATGTCTACCAGTGACTTACAGCTGTTGAATGCTGCTCCGTCAATAGAAGTTACACCCTCGGGGACAGCGATAAAAGTAATGCCTGTTGTTGCAAAAGCACCCATAGGAATGGTTGTGAGTTTCTTAGAGAATATGTCTACGACTTTCAGTGCGTGGCAGTTGGTAAATGCTCTCTTGCCCAGAGTTGTAAGGTTCTCGGGAAGAGAAACGTCTTCGAGATTCTTGCAGTTAGCAAAAGCATCATTGCCGATAGAAGTCAACTTTTCACAAGAAACCAGATTCAGTACAGTCAGAGCGGAACATGAACCGAAAGCAGAATTACCGATAGTTTCCAAGTAATCGAGATCAATCTCGCTCAGGCTTGTACAGCCGAAGAATGCATAATCTTGAACATCAACAAGATGAGGCGTATACATACTTGAAAGGTTCTCGCATTTGTAGAAAGCCTTCTTACCGATAGTGGTACCGTAGAAAGAGACTTCCTTAAGGTTTGTGCACTCCTGAAAAGCGCCTGTACCGATATATTTTACATTCTGGGGGAAATTGAAAGCGGCAATGCTTGTGCATCTCTGGAATGTACCCTCTTCGATACCGTCATAGTTACAAGGAAGAGCAATTTCTTCAAGGCTTGTGCAGTTGGCGAAAGCACCGCGACCGATAGTACTGGATTTTACACGATTGCTAAGATCTATAGTTTTAAGAGCGGTACAATTGCAGAATGCAAATTCACCGATCTCATTGATCTCATTATCATAGCTGGAACAATGAACCTCTGTTATATACTCATTGCCCATGAAAGCTTTGTCACCGATCTTGGTAACAGCCTTGCCATTGATCTTAGCGGGGATCTCTACTACGCTTGCTGTACCTTCAAACTTTACGAGACATAAAGTGCCGTCGGAAAGTTCCTCATAGTCGAAATTGCCGCTTACAACATTAGCGCTTGCTGTGATAGCGGTATCAGCAATAACATTGCCGATAGCTGTGCCTGGTACGCTTGCAGCGACACTCATGATCGCCAGCACACTTGCGAGAGTGGACTTCATAATTTTGTTTGCCATAATGTTTTGTCTCCTTTTTATAAGTGTTTAAAATAATTGCTCGGAAACAGCAAATATTTACTGTTATCCTTGCGAGGTAATTGTATCACATCGCATTCGGGTTTTCAATAATTTTATTTTTGAGGATTTTTAAATAAATATCACAAATTCATACAGTATATTATGAATAACAAAAGTCATATAAAAGATTGTTTCGCCTTTGGACATCGTTAACAAATTAACGAACTGCCCTAGCCTTACTTGCCGAGTAAAATATTACCTGTATATCCCTTTATCATACCGCCACAAAATGATAAATAATAGCTGTTATTGTTTATCGGAACATAATAAATATCATCGGAATGTAATTTAAAGCAACATTACTTTAAGGCTATAATTGTGTTTATATAGCCGATCGTATACTCATATCAGATGCGGTCTTTTTTGCTTGATTGACATTATTATTTTAAATGATATTAACATATTATCTTTCTGAATATGTTATATTTAAAATGGTATTCAGTAAATGGTTTAACAGAGGTAAATCCTCGTAACAATGTATGGATATGAAAGGGAAATATTATGAAAAACACAAACACCAGAAGTGGTCTTGCAAAAAGACTTGCTGCAAGCGGGCTCTCGCTTTGTCTTGCAGTTTCGGCACTGCCTACAGCAGTATATGCGGGGGGCATGAAAGCGGTAAATGAGATAAGCTACAAGGAGACCCTTGAAGATACTCATAACCCCTACAGAGGTTTTTATCAGGCTTTTGAGATCAGTTACAAGCGTGATAAAACCAACTGTAAAGCTCAGAAATCGACTCTTGAAGATATTGATGAGCTTGCGTCGAAATATCAGCTCGTACATTTGCTGATTGATCTTTCCGATTTCTCCAAGCAGAACAGAAAAGGTGAAAATCCTGTAAGCCATTCCGACGATGCAAATATCGATCCTGCAAATGACGATGTTGAAAAAGCACTGGGAGAGCTTTTGGAAAGACTGAGAAATAACGGTCAGAGCGCTGTTATTCGCTTTGCCTACGACTACAAATACAACGGCATCACATCTGACGGAGTTGACAAAAAGGGCAAACCTTATTACAGAACTGTATGGGAACCCACCGATGACAGTATCATCGAACAGCATCAGGAAAAAGTCGGCGCGGTCATCAGTAAGTACACCGATGTTATCGCTGCGGTGGAATGCGGCATCATTGGTCCATGGGGAGAAATGCATACCTCAGACCGCACGGATGCGAAAAGCGAAAAAAAGATAATCGGCAAATGGCTGGATGTACTTCCGAAGGATATGACAGTCAATGTTCGTAAACCCAGCGATTTCTGCGCATGGAGCGGAGTGGATCTGGAAAATATCGATAAATATACTGCCAAGGTTGGCACCGACGCTTACAGGATAGGTATGTACAATGACGGCTATCTCGGTTCGGTCACTGACCTGGGCACTTATGAGGACAGAGACAAAGAGATAAAATGGCTCACCACCCAGACCGACCACACACTTTTCGGCGGTGAACTTGTTCTGTGGGACGATGAGGAAGGCGGTACTCCGCTGAATAATATTGCCTTTTTTGAAAAAGAAGGTTTCAAGACCCACACCTCATATCTCAACAAGGACTGGCATGATGGAGTCATGGACGGTTTCAGAAGCACTACATATAACGGCGGTGATTCACTCTATAAGGGCAAGACTTCCGAGTTTGATTACCTCCGCAACCGTATGGGATACAGGTTTGTTGTACGTGATGTTCGCATGACCACCGAACTTTCTGCCGATGAGAATTTTGAACTTGAAACTAACATCGAAAATGTTGGCTTCGGCAACCTTTTCAAAAACGAACAGACCTCTGTTATCATCAAGGGCAATGGTTTCGAGAAAGAGTTCAGTCTGTGGGATCTCGATGCTGACAAGGGTGAAAAGGCTTCAAACTACGCTGCACAAAATTGGAAGAGCGGTACTTCACTTACCGACAGAAAGTCAAATATCATGTCAGCCGAACTTGATCTGCCTGACGAAATGCCCGAGGGCAATTATAAAGTGTATATCAAGATAGCCAACAGAAAAGATGGAGAAGGCGAATACCCGATACGCTTCTCGAATGCGGGCAGCAATGTATATGATACTGCGCTTAAAGCAAACTTCGTGGGCAGCTTCAAGGTTAATGCACCCATTGAAGATGATACGCTCACATACCCCACAAATATCAAAACCACATACAGCGAACAGTACCATCAGGTAAGATTTACATGGGATAAAGTTGAGGGTGCTGACAGATACGGCATCGCAGTTTATCTGGCAGGGAAGTGGAGAGTTCAGGCACAGAACATAACCGCTAATTCCTACACTACCCCTAAGAATCTTACTCCCGGAAATTCCTACAGAGTAGCCATCGCGGCAAGAGTGAACGGCAAATGGGATACCGCAAACGCAATAAAACATTCAGGTACTGTTACCATAAAATGATAGGCAGATATTAATTTATTTTTTAAGATGCAAAACGGATAGCCGATATTATCAAATGGCTATCCGTTTTTTATGAGAAATTTGAAACGCCCTAACGGATACGAAATGTATCCGTAGGGCGTTATGTCTTATGTTGCTATTTACGGTAAAAAGTATAACTTACTTTTACGAATATCAGTCCATCACTTTATGGTAACGGTCACAGCATTTTTGATAGCGTTTATAGTGTCCCATCTGCCGCCTACTCTTGCAGCGACTGCGACTTTGTAGCTCTTTCCCGGAGTGAGATTCTTGGGAGAAGTGTAAACTGTAGCGGTTATATTCTGTGTCTGTATCCTCCACTTGCCTGCAAGGTATACAGCTATTCCGTATCTGTCCGCACCCTCGACCTTGTCCCATGTAAATCTAACCTGGTGATATTGCTCGCTGTATGCGGCTTTGATGTTCGTGGGATATGTGTTGGTGTTTTCAGGCTCTTCGCTATCTGTGCCAAGGCGTTTATAGGTGTTCTTGCCATTGTTTTCGATGACCGCATAATTCCCGTTGCCGCTGACAACGGTTTTGGGAGCATTAACATTTACCCAGCCGTCACCATTGGGAAGATAAGTATTCTCAGGTAATTTTTTGAAGTTTTTGCCGAGAGTGAGAGTGCTGAGTTTTCCGCAAAGGGTGAACATATCATTCATATATATTACATTGCTTGTATCAAAGCTGCTCAGGTCAATGGAAGTCAGGCTGGAACATCCTGCGAACAAAGCGTACATTTCCTCTACTTTACGTGTATCAAATCCGCTCAGATCGATCTTTTTCAGATTGCTGCAGCCATTGAACATACTGTACATATATATAACACCGGAGGTGTTGAATCTGCTAAGATCAAGTCTTGTCAGACCTGTGCATCCATAGAACATACTGCCCATATTTGTAACAGAACTTGTATCAAAACCGCTTACATCAATGCTGGTAAGCTTACTGCAGTTCAGGAACATACCGCTCATCTTTGTGACTTTGCCTGTATCAAAATTTTTCAGATCTATAGAGGTCAGGCCTTTACATCCATAGAACATAGCGGACATATTTGTTACATTGCTTGTATCAAAACTACTCAGATCAATGGAAGAAAGACTGCTGCAACGATAGAACATATCCTCCATATTCGTGACCTTGCTTGTATCAAAACTGCTTATATCAAGTTTTGTCAGAGCAGAACATTCGGAAAACATGGAGCTCATATTGGTCACATTGCCGGTATCAGCTTTTGAGAGATCTATCGAAGTGCAGTTATTGTAATAGAAAAAAAGCGTACTGCTGTTCTGGGGAAGAATCGTTCCTTTTTCCGCTACAACAGTTTTTACTTTTCCATCATATTCATAACCGAAATCCTTTAATGCATCACGATCAATTTCTCCTTTGAGGGTAAGCACACCTGTTGTCTCATTAAAAGAGTAGCAATCTGCCTCGATCTCAGCGGCTTGTGCGGTTATATTCTGTGTTATGATCGGCGCACCATAGCTTACTGCACCTGCTGTTAAACATAATGACATTACAACTGCTAAAATTTTTTTTGCCTGCATAATTAAGCCTCCCGATAAATTAAGTTGGATATATAATATATCAGTAAATTATAGAATATTATATCACGCGGCAAAGTTTTTGTCAATATTTTTGACATATTTCCGCCTGCTTTCGTGGCTTATACATAATTGAATACGATATTAATGTACACTTTTGATAATTATCCAACAATTGCGATCTGTATGAAATACAATACTTCACCTGAGACTGTTCTGCCAAAACAAAAGGGGCTGTTGCAGCCCCAACAAAGAAAAAGACGCCTGACACACCAAAAAGGTAGTGCCAGGCGTCTCATTTTGTGGTATAATGTAATTGCAAATATAACATCAAACCAACGAAAGGATTGTACCACAAAAATGAGAAATTGTCAAGTGCGTCTTAACATGAATTATGAGATCTACATCGAAGAAAGCTCACCTGTCAGAGTATTGAGCAATGTTATAGATGAGATCTATCAAAAAGAAGAATACACTATTGTAAGCAAGTGGAATGGTGCCATACCCGAGGATATCATGATGAAGATATTCATCTATGGCTACATGAACGACTCTTTTTCAAGCCGTAAGATCGAACAGTTCTGCAAAAGGGATATCCATTTCATGTGGCTTCTCGATGGCTTTGGAGCTCCGGATCACAGCACTATCTCACGATTTCGTCAGAAAATGGGAGAACAGATCGAGCGTGTGTTTTACGCTGTTGTAAAGTATCTTTTGAATATGAAAGAGATAAGCGGCGAGAACCTGTTCATTGATGGCACCAAGATCGAAGCTAATGCAAACAGATATACATTCGTCTGGAAAAAGGCGGTCTCAAAAAACGAACAGAAACTGCGAGTAAAACTGCCTGAGATACTTGATGAGATAAATTATGCTTATGGTGTGAGATTCCCCGAAAATACAGGAGTATCGGATATGATCTCGACCCTGTCATCTCTTATGATAAAATTCGGTATTGAACGAGTTTACGGAAAAGGACATCATAAATCAGTATATCAGAAAGCACTTGAAAAGCTGGAAGGATATCGCGATAAAATGGCACAGTATGACTATTACAACAGCCTTTTTGACGGAAGAAACAGCTTTTCAAAGACAGATACCGATGCAACATTCATGCACATGAAGGAAGACCATATGAGAAACGGTCAGCTGAAACCCGGATACAACATACAGGCAGCGGTGGAAGGCGAGTATATTGTAGGTATAGACGTTTCAAGCGAACGGAGCGATGTAAATACGCTGATCCCGTTTCTGTCAAAGCTCAACGATCTGGAGTTGTTTGTATTGAAAAACATCATCTGCGATGCAGGATATGAGAGCGAGGAGAACTATCTTTATCTCAGATCACATAACATGACCTCATACATAAAACCCGTAAATTATGAGCAGAGCAAAAAGCGGAATTATCGTACAAAATACGGCAGACCCGAGAATATGGAATACCACGAAATGGGCGATATTTTCGTATGCAAAGCCGGCAGGATACTTTGGAGAGTCGGGACTAAACACGAAAAAAGCAAGACGGGATTCGTTTCCGAAAAAGCTATGTACAGATGTGAAAGCTGCGAAGGTTGTCCCTACAAACAGAACTGTACAAAAGCAAAAGGAAACAAGACGCTGTCTATATCGCATAAGTTCAAAGAACTGAGAACAGAAAGCCTGGAAAATATAACGACCGAATTCGGAAAACAGCTCAGAATGAACCGAAGCATACAGGCTGAAGGCGTATTCGGAGTACTGAAACAGGATCATGGCTTCAGAAGATTCCTGTGCAGGGGAAAAAACAACATCAGAACTGAGTTCCTTTTGCTGGGACTTGCATACAACATAAAGAAGCTTTTTGCTAAGATCTCAGAAAACCGACTTGGAATTTCTCTTTTTGAACTGAAATCAGCATAAAACCAGCAGAACATTACACCCCAGAGTCCTCTTTTTTGAAGAGGGCTTGGGGGTGTGCGCACTGAAACAGCTTATTTCACCAGTAAATATGTTTTTTTACTCTGATGTTCGGATATGGTTAGAGGGTGCTGCGATTGCAACACCCCCCTTTAAAAGTGCTGTTATGATCAGCTATGAGTTTTTGGTGTATTAACCAATGCTCCAGCTGTCGAGTGTTGCGTTGCCGCTTGCTACGAAGTACAGATCCTTCTGACCGCTTACGGAATTAATAGCTGCAACAGTGTTTTCGCTCATAGAGCCGTTGAGTTCAACATAGCCAATAACATCGCCTGAG
Source organism: Ruminococcus albus AD2013 (assembly GCF_000526775.1). Taxonomy (NCBI): domain Bacteria; kingdom Bacillati; phylum Bacillota; class Clostridia; order Eubacteriales; family Oscillospiraceae; genus Hominimerdicola; species Hominimerdicola alba. Next base: position 1,781,777 of record NZ_JAGS01000001.1, on the reverse strand, counting down.
GGGCTGCCTGTGCAGACCTTGATAACGGTGCCGCTGCCTGAACCCTTGATGGTGATGGTGTTGACGCCCTTGCTGAAGTTAACGCCGCTAACCTTGAGCCAGCTGCCTGACTTCATGGAAACAGTAGTATTTCTGAGTCCGTTTACCTGAACGTCATCGGACTGGTTGGACATTGTTTCAGCCTGAACGGTTGTGTAGGGGTTGAGCCATTCGATCTGAGAAACGCCCTTCATATCACCGCTGCAAGAGAGCTTGCCATTGCTGAAGGTGCATTCATTGATCTGAGTTGAACGATAGTTACCGTCTGCTGACAGCTGTCCGTTACTGCTGTAGACCTTTATGTTTTCAGCCTTGATCTTGCGGATAGCATACTGACGGCTGTGGTAAGCAACATAGTACTTGCCCTTGAAGTAGATGATAGAGTGGTGGTTGTTACCGCCGTTGTCTATTCTCTGTGAACCTGTGTTCTTGAATACATTACCTGAAAGCTTCCATGAATTTGCATCCAGAGGAGTCTTGGAAGTCATGTAAAGAATGTCTGCGTTTCCGAAGTTTACTCCGTTTATTGTCTGGTTTCCTACGTTCCAGTTAGAGCAGTAAGAATAATACCAAGTATCACCGATCTTGATAACGCTCGAGTCTTCAAAGAGGTAAGGGATATTCATGGAAACGGGGGTGCCTGCAAGAGAGATCATATCATTTCCGAGCTTAACAACACGGCCTGTGCCGGGAGTAGCTGCAGGAACACCGTTCTTGCGTCCGCCGCCGAAGAAGAGATAAGCTTCATTTGTATTCTCATCGTAGTATACACCGGGGTCGAACATCCACTCAACGTTTGAGCAGTTGGGTGAGTTGTGTGAAAGCAGTGCATGACCAAGAGGATCGCTCCAGGGACCTGTGGGGCTGTCAGCAGTTACAACGCCGATACCGCCGCCGCTGTTTGCGAAGTACAGGAAGAACTTAGGCTTGCCGTTGATCATCTTCCAGCAGGCATCGGGAGCCCATGCAGCACTTGCCCATGAACAGCAGCCGTTCTGAGTTCTGCCGTTTCTTGCAGCTATAGGTATAGCACCATGGTCTGTCCAGTTTACCATATCTGCGGTAGACAGGCAGTTGATGGTACCTGAGTTATAGGTGTTTTCCTGATACTGACCGTCAGATCTGGTCTCAAATGCGTCGTTAGTTGTGTAGATATAAAGTCTGCCGTCGTAAACCATCCAGCCGGGGTCAGCGCCGAAACGTGTAGTAGAAATAGGATTGTTCTCTCCGTCATACTTATAGCTCTTGCGTATATTGATGTTTTTGAATTTAGCTTCCATAGCCGATACATCTACAGCCTTTGCTGCGACGGGGAATTCGGTTATACGATTAGTGATGAACTGCTTGAGGAGATCAACATCCTCGTTTTCAAAAACGCCGCTCTGATCAACATCGGCAGCTTTTTCGGCATTCTTATCATCGAATCCTCTCAGCATACCACGCTCTGAAAGAACAATATCCATTGCATCGATATCGCCGTCAAAGTTGATGTCGCCCAGGAGCATTCCGCCTTTACCGGTCTTACCGGAACTGCCTGAACTGCTGGAACCGCCTTCTGGTCCGAGTATGCCTGTGCCTGCTACCGCACCGATAACTTCGTCAATGTAGAATGAAGTAGTAGAGCTGTCAGTCTCAACATAGATCTGCATATTTGATGCGCCGGAGGGAAGCTTGTAGTTTGTGTTTGCAAGCTGTGTCCACTGACCCTTGGTGACTGTTTCTGTAGCGATCTTATCGTAATAAGTTGTGCCATCGGAACCGTCATACTGAAGTGTTAAATGGAACGTATCAGTGTCATATCCATCCAGATAGGAAACTATAGCACTGAAGCTGTACTCTGTACCTGCCTTGAAGTTACTGCCAAGCTTGTAGGAAGCTCCTTGCCAGGCACTCGTTCTGTTAGATACATAAAGTGAGCTGCTGCCAACGAATGCAGTATCGCTGCTTGAAGCTATGCTTGCGGAACCTCTTGCCGAGAATCCGTCAGTCGTGCCTTCAAATCCGAAATTGAAGTACCAGCCGTAGGTATTGGGCTGGTCATAGACAGCGGCCTGCGTGGTGACAGGGACAGTATATTGCGGTACAGCTGCTGAAAAACAGCTCAGTGCCATCAATACTGCCAGGATCTTCTTATGTTTTTTCATAATAATCTGACCATCTCCTTAAAAAGACCATAATTGTTGATTAACGTATGATATAGAATAGGCTAAAAAAGAATAGGCTAATTAAAAAAGAATAGGCTAAAATAACATATAGTTATATATTCTAACCATATTGTACAACAATCCCTATGTTAATTTCAACCTACGATTTGCAGATTTGGTTGAAAAAATGAAGATTTGTGTTGAACATTTTTGGAAATATGTAGTATTTTTAAAAACGATAAACGCTATGATGTATGTACATCTTCATTGTTAAAACAGATATAACAGGGGACTTGCGTTCATGATCGCGATAGCGGTGTGGCAATAGAAGCCAATGAACCATTTACCCTACCAAGAAAAATTTTTGTTTTCATATTTGATATCTTAGTTAATATTTTTGATAAATTCTACATTTTTCCCACATATTTCTAAAGAAATTGGATTGACATTGTTCAAGTTTCGTGATAGTATAATGGTGTGAAAATTATGGTAACTGATTAAAAGATATGATCTGTAGTCTGATCAGAAAAAGGGATATATAATAAAAATAAAAGGAGAATCGATATGAAAAAGTTTTTTTCAGCAGTTACGAAAGCTGCATTGACAGCTGCTCTATGCACATCGGCAACTATCATTGCGCAGGCAGACAATCCGATCGTGCAGACATCTTTCACACCTGATCCCGCGCCTGTCGTTATCGGCGATGAGCTGTATGTATTTACAGGCTGTGACCGCGAAGGCAACAATGATTTCTACTACATGACAGGCTGGCAGTGCTTCTCCACAAAGGATATGAAGAACTGGACAGACCACGGCAGGATACTTGAGGATACTTCGTTCTCGTGGTGCAACAAGAACGACGCATGGGCTTCACAGTGTATCGAGCGCAACGGCAAGTACTATTTCTATTTCACCACTACCAACAAGAGCGGCGGAGGACGAGCTATCGGTGTTGCAGTTGCAGATTCACCCGAAGGCCCATACAGAGATCCTTTGGGGAAACCGCTGTGCGGTCCTAACTGGGATTATATCGACCCGACTGTTATCATAGATGATGACGGTCAGGCGTGGCTGATGTTCGGCAACCCGAAATGCTACTATGTAAAGCTGAAAGAAGATATGGTAACGCTGGATGGTCAGATCAAGCAGTTCGATATGAACACACAGCAGTTTGGTTACAGCAGTGAAAGAAGCACTTCCTACGGTGAAGGCCCCTGGATATACAAGCGTAATAACCTTTACTATCTTGTGTGGGCATCTTTTGTTGACGGTTACGGCGGAGAGAGCCAGTGCTATGCAACAGGTCCTTCCGTTACCGGTCCCTGGACATACCGCGGCGTGATACAGCAGGGATCAAACTGCTTCACCACTCATGGAGGTATAATCGACTATAAGGATCATTCTTACTTTTTCTATCACAAGAACGGTCTCCCGGGGGGAGGTACGTTCAACAGAAGTGCTGCCTGTGAGGAATTCACATACAACGCTGACGGTACTATCCCTGTTGTGAAGCCAACAAACAGCGGTCCTCAGCAGCTCGAAGCTTTGGATCCTTTTGAGAGAGTAGAGGCTGAAACTATCTGCTGGAGCGAAGGAGTCAAGACCGAAAAGGACGATAACGGTTCCGTAAATGTGGGATATATCAAAAAAGGTTCTTACATAAAGGTCGCAGGCGTTGACTTCGGTGAAGGAGCTGATAAGTTCACGGCTTCCGTTGCTTCTGCAGAAAACGGCGGATACATCGAACTTCACCTTGACAGCAAGACAGGACCTGTTGTGGGTACACTTAACGTCGGCGATACAGGCGGCTGGCATAACTGGAAAGAAGTATCCTGCGATGTATCGGGTGCTGAAGGCGAGCACGACCTCTACCTTGTATTCAACGGCGGCGACGGATATCTTATGAATATCGACTGGTGGAAGTTTGGCGGTGCAGGTGCAAATTCATCGGGTACAGACACTTATATTTTTAAGAATACATTCGAGGGCAAGCTTGACGGATGCTCGGACAGAGGCGGCTCAAAAGTTGCTTTAAGTACAGATGAAGCTTATGAGGGCACAGGTTCTGTATACTGTACAAACCGTTCATCTTCATGGCAGGGTGTCGGCAAGAGCCTGAATTATAAATTCAAAGCAGGGGAGAGCTACAGCTTCTCGGCTATCGTAAAGTATAACGAAGGCGCAGCTTCCACAAAATTCCATCTAACACTCCAGTATACGGGTTCGGACGGTGAGACTTACTATGATAAGATCGATACCGCGAACGTTTCAAATGGCGAGTGGACACAGCTTGCGAATACAAGCTACAAGATACCGAGCGGAGCCAAAAATCTTCTGGTATATGTGGAGACAGAGGGAGACGTAAGTGATGATAAGACTGCCACAAATTTCTATGTAGATAATTTCTTTGCGGCGGCAGACGGTACAGTTATAAACGGACCACAGGCTGTGGTCGTATCTCAGCCAACGGTTTCATATGTACCGGGCGACAGCTCGGCAGATCTTACATGGTCTGCTGTTCCCGGTGCTGAAAAATACGCTGTATGCGTTTATTCAAACGGCAAATGGCAGAAGATCGCGGAGACTGGCGGCAATTCTTACACACTTAAAGGACTTCTGTCAGGATTCAAATACAAAGTTGCTGTCATTGCGATGACAAATGGCAAATGGAGCAATGATTTTTCAAATATGATCGCTGTAACTCCCACTGGCGACAGCTATCCATCTATAAACTATATCGCATACAACGATGTTTATCACCAGTTCCAGCTGAGATGGAACCCTGTCAGCGGCGCGACACAGTACGGCGTTGCGGTCAAGCTGGGCGGCAAGTGGAAAGTTCAGGCTTACACTGATAATGTTATCTTTACGTCACCCAAGCTCAGACCAGGAAGTACCTATGAAATGGTCGTTTGCGCCAAGGTAAACGGCAAGTGGGATATAAGCAACATAAATGCCAGAGCTTTCAGGGTAACGGTTAAGTGATAAGTGCCCTGTAAGCATTCAGCCGAGATAAAGATCCTGCTCCGTAGATCACTCGGCAATAATTAATATGGTCTATAAAGTTCCGTATATCGGCACTTTTTAGAATAGAAGAACAAATCTATGATCTATAGCACACCAGATCAGAACGGAGGAAATTTTATGTCAAGTTCAAAAAAGATAGGGAAAAAATTTTTGTCGGTACTGTCATCTGCAGCACTGGCAGCATCCTGTCTGGCTCTTGTGCCGACAGCTCCCGCGCTTGCCGTTGAAGCAGCAGGTGAGAGCAGTTACATCTTCCATGATACTTTTGAAAGCGGAACAGATAACTGGTCCGCAAGAGGAAGCTGTAATGCAGCTGTGAGCAGCAATGCAACGTATAAGGGTTCAAAAGCACTGTATCTTTCAGGAAGAACAGCTGCCTGGAACGGCGGACAGAAATCCCTTAGTACCACTACATTCGTACCCGGAAGAAGCTACGCATTCAGTGCCTGCTTTGCAAACCTTACGGGTTCCGATCCTACTGAATTCAAGCTCACACTCCAGTACAGCCTTAATGGCACTGCAAGCTATGACAAGATAGCTCAGACTTTTGCAAACCGCGGCGAGTTCGTTCAGCTCTATAATGCGGAATACACTATCCCCGCAGGGGCTTCCGATCTCGTACTGGTAGTTGAGACTACTGAGGAGACCTGCGACTTCTATGTTGATGAGATCATTGCTGCTCCTGCAGGAACAAAGATCGACGGACCTACATCAAAAGTAGTAATCAGCAAGGGTCCAAGAAGAGGTGACATCGACCTAGACGGTGATATTACGGTACTTGACCTTATCGAACTGAAGAGAGGTATGATAAGAGGATTTATTAACAAGACCGCAGAGACTAATGCAGATATAGATCAGAGCGGCGTTATCGATGAAGATGATGTATCTGCGCTCCAGTCATATCTTGTAGGTGCGATCACGGAATTCCCTGTGGTAAATAATCATCTTTCAATGAAGGATTTCACCGATAAGGTAAAGAATACCATAGTTGAAAAAGAACCTGATTCTGCAAATCGTTCAAAGAGCGGCGTAACATACGGTCAGATACAGAAGAAGAGCTACTATTCCACCACCTGCAACAGACAGAAGGATGTAAATATCCTTCTTCCTCCAAACTATGATCCCAACAAGCAGTATCCCGTAATGTACATCATGCACGGCTACTATGAGGGCATCGACAGAATGCTCACAAAGGGAAATGCTGAAATGCATACACGCGAGATGATAGGCAATGCTATCGCTGAGGGTGCAGCTAAGGAAATGATCTGCGTATTCCCCGATGTGTTCTCAAGTCCTACTCTAAGAGCCTGCACAGGTATGGACGAAACGAACAATCAAGCATACGATAACTTCATAAACGATCTCACCAAGGATCTTATGCCCTATATGGAGAAGAATTACAGTATTCTGACAGGCAAGGACAACACTGCTATAACAGGCTTCTCAATGGGCGGACGTGAGTCTCTCCTCATTGGCATGAAGAGACCCGATCTCTTTGGCTATATCGGTGCAATATGCCCTGCACCCGGAGTTACAGGTTCCTTCAACTGGAGCGCTGATAATCAGCCTTACTTCCTGATGATAACAGGCGGAAGCGACGATACTGTAGTTTACGACAATCCCAAGAACTATCACAACAACTTCGATAAAAACGGTGTTCCTCATATCTGGCACTATGTAAACGGCGGCTACCACGGTGATAACTGTATAAGAGCTCATCTTTACAACTTCTTCCGTATAGCTTTCCAGAACTAAGGATCAACACAAGCAGATCAACGATAATTTACCGGCAAACAAAGTCCTGCACATTTCGGGCAGGACTTTGTTCATTGTTTTCCGATCAGTTTGTGAGACTATTCCGTGACAAAAAGAGGCAGCAGTGTTTTTTTACTGCTGCCTTGCTTTTTACTGAAAATATAGCGTTTTATCCTTTTATAAGTTTTTTGCCTTTGACGTGTGCGGCTACCTTTGTAATATCTGTAACTGTTATCTTTCCGTCCTTATTTATGTCAGCACGGATGATCTCATCATTCTTAAGCAGTTTTTTGCCTTTGACATGAGCGGCAATCTTTGTGATATCGGTAACATTTATAATGCCGTCGTTGTTGACATCGCCCAGTGAAGATCTGCTTTCTCCGATCACAGCTTCAATGCATTCTGCCTCAGTATCAAAATGGTTTTTATCGCCCTTAACTTTGAACCAGATAAAGTAAGTTCCGATTTCTTTTCCCTTGGGGATATCTTCGGAATATTCCTTATCATCAGGAGCCTGTTCCTTGCTGTCACTTACAGCATAAACGAGATCTCCGTCTTTGGTGGAGCCGGGGGTGACAAGCACCTGTTCTTCACCGCTGAATTTAAGATCAGCTATAGCAGTAGGCTTGGCGGAAGTTGTAGCTTCTGACTTTGCGATGCTCACCGTATTGCTTCCGCTTGCGGGAATGGGATCGTAGTTATCAGATACAGCATAGAAATACACGGTGTATTCGCCTGCGTCTGTGAATGTCAGATCTTCGGTGGTGCCTGCGGTCATATAATTATCCTTGGTAAGTTCTTCCTCGGCGTAATATATTTCTGCATCCGAATCGCCTGTGTCAACAGTGATACCATGTGCAGCACCGTCATATGTTCCGCTGTATCCTTCGGAGGTGACAGTAAGTTTGGCTTTAGCAACAGTAAAATCAACACTTGCTACCGCATTCCCGACTTTGATCTTAGCTGTGTAGTCACCTGCACCAACAGGAACGGAGGACAGCTTTTTATCTCCGTTGAAGTATTCTATGGTGTAATTGTCAGGAAAAGCTGCTTTGTTATAGTTATCATCGATATAGGCTGATTTTTCTGTTCCGTCGTAGGTAAGTGATTCGGGGGCGCAAAGTGTAAGTGTAAGATCTTTTTTGACATTGCATATAGAGTCAGCGGTGCATTCGGCGGTTATTGTATTATTATAAGCTGTGTATGACCATTCATGATCGTGATCTCTCCACTTTGCGTAAAGTGTGGTATCCTTATCGAAAACCGTCTGTGCAGTTACGGGTACACCGCTGTATTCTTTGTTGTCATACCAACCGTCAAAAACATAACCTGCCTGAACAGGGTCGCCCGGGAAAGCTTCGCCCAGAGAGTTACCCTGCCAGTTTCCATCGTCATCAAGCTGTTTGTATATTGTCAGAGAAGCGTACCTGTCATCTTCACCGCGCATACCATCAAATGAGACTGTAACAACTTTGGTATTGTTCAGGCTTGAGGATGAACCTGAAGATGTTCTTCCCAGACCGCTGTATCCATAATCAGGTGTAAAGTTGCTCTCACCGCATCCCTCGATAGTCAGCTGTCCTGATGTAACGTCGGGAAGATTCAGATTTACGGTGCCGTCGCTCATTGCGATAGCTCCGCCTAAGTCGGCATGGCAGTTCTCTATTTTGCCGCCAAGGACAAAGTTCTCGGTATTTCCGTCGAAATTTATCGCACCTCCGCGGTAGTTTGCATAACAGTCGTGGATATATCCGCCGTACATATTTACAGTAGCAGCGTCATCTCTCGAAGTTCCTGCTCTGTATGTGCAGCCGATAGCTCCGCCGTGGCCTGAAGCACAATTATATATAGTTCCGCCGTAAACGTTAAGATGAGCAAAGTTGTATGCGCCCAGTGCGCCGCCCCAGCCGCCGTTTGCATAGCAATCGTGTATAACTGATCCTGCTTTTACATTGACTGTTCCGCCGCCATGAGGTCTGGTATAATCAACTCTTACAGCACCGCCGTAGTTTGCAGATGTGCCGCCGTCAGAACAGGTGGTATCAGTGGAATTGGTGGTAGAGGAGTTGCGAAGCTCAAGTCCGTCACCGAGGTTCAGCACACCGCCCTGAAATACATCTATCATAGCTCGTCCGCTGACACCTGAATTGTGTGGAGATGTATTTGTTATACCATCTTCGCTCCATACTGCGCCGCCGTCAATGATGATATTTCGCAATTCCACTTCAACGGTATTGGTGGAAACGTTGTTATATCCATCGCCTGTACCGTTTCCTTTTATGCCAAATACAGAGGTAAGGCTGCCGCTGTTAGCGCCTTCTGCGGCAGTACGTTTTATCGTAAACTTTTTGCCTTCTGCACTTTCGATAGTAAGACTGCGGTCGATGACCAGCTGTAATGTGGTCACCGTTGATCTGGTTACTGTGTCACAGGGCACATCAATATCTGCGGTGACTACTATTGTTGAAATATCCTCATTTGCAATAGCTGCTTTCAGCTCATCGTAATTTGATACCTTAGCTGTGTTGACCTCAGCGGCGTAAGCTGTCAGCGATGTCCCCTCAAAAATCTGAAAGCTGCCGCATATGGACGGTGCAGAGCCTGCGGACATGGTCAAAGCTATAACTGCAGCGGTTATACGTTTGAACGCTATATTCATTTCAGTTCCTCCTAAAAAATCAATAATTCCGGTCTTACAATGATTGATTAATATATTTAATATTTTACCACATTTATCCAAGAAAGTCAATTGCTTTTGGCTGATAAAGCGTTAGTAACCTTTTATATTGTATCAATTTATCATAATGTCTCTCGCGTAGTTTGTGGCCGCAGATCATTCTTTAATCATGTTTATAATAAAACAGATTATTATAGGTTTATTAATGCATTTATCAATTACGAAAATTTAGTTTTCGTAAACTTAAACAGCAAGCAAAGCAAAAAGAGAAAATCTAAAACTTATGTTAATAGATTATAAGTTCAATACAATACATCGTTTAACAAAACAAAAACATTTATATAATCACAAATCAAACGTTTTCGCGGAAATATATGGTATTTCTGGCGATGGATTGATTAAATCACAATTCGCATTCATTGATTTATAACAAAACTTCTATTGACAAAAGGTACAACTAGTGATATAGTTATAATCAGAAAACTAAATATTCGCTGATCGAAACTAAGAAAATATTGAGAGTTTTCAGAAAATATTTTTACTGCCGAAATTGTTTCGCAAATGCATTCATCAGGCGTGGCTGATGAAACGTGATCAGATAATGGTTTGATCGTAACAGGAAAATTCAGAAAATGATTACAAGGGTGGTTTAATATGAAAAAATATAATAATCCGAACCGAAAGGGTTTTACGTTGGTTGAACTTATCACAGTAATGGCTATTGTAGCAACTTTAGCTGCTATAATCGTTCCGAACTTATTAAGGCTGATCGAAAAGGCAAACAATACCCGTGATGCTAATGAAGCAAAAGATCTCGGAAAACTAATCATGTCAACAGCCGCTTTGGATGGTGATCTTAGTTTATATAATCCCTGGTCAACAAACCTTGATGCAGACGGTACTTCATCCTGGGGTTATATCTATGTTGGTAAGGACGATGTAAGAACTTCTTCAAAACAAATGATGCAGATGCTGATCGACAATGGATATGTTAAACCGAATGCTGCAATAAGAATACGCGGCGGAGATGTCGCTGGTGATCGCGAACAGCAGGTATTTAAGAAAGATACAAACCTTATGTGTCATTCAAACCATAACTGGGTAGCTTATGAAATACATTTCAGAATAATGCCTGATGGAAATCTGGATATTTCATATTGTGCAACAAAAGCCGGTACCAGCCAGCTTGCAGAAGCTGATGCAGATGAAAAGGCAACCAAGTTATTCTGCAAATTTGCAGCAGGTCATTCCGATGAATTTGCTATAGAACACGCTAATCATAATAATCACTGACCTGTTTTCTCAATGATTTAATTCCAAATGACTTGTGTGTATTGTAAAACCTGCATAATATAGTTTTCCCCAACTTCCCCAAAATCAAGACCCTGTCGGGACAAGCGTTCCGGCAGGGTCATTTTCATCTGCTGCGTTTTTATCTGAATATGGTTATACCGCTGATACACTGCAAAACAGCGATTTACAGAATATAATGTGGTGTGTCAGAGGGATAACCCTTAAAAATAATGTTGAATTTATGTTCAGCTCTTGAATTACTTCAGAATTTGTGATATAATAAAATAAAAGTAATATAGGAGGTTGCTCTATGGATTTTGATAGCATTCTTTCTGTATATAAAAGTAAGACCTGTATTATTTCGGTTGAGAGAACAGCGGACGGTAAATATGGAAATATACGCATCGCGGCGGGAAACAAAGCTCATTATGAAGATATGATGAATGCCATGCACCGACCCTTTATCCCAGATTCTCCCTATTCGGAATATTTCCCGGAAAATAAGAATTTTGAAGATTTCTGCTGTCGCTGTGCATTTATGGGACAGCCTCTTCATTCCTATGTCAGCCTTCCGCAGATGGGACTTTGGCTGAATATGTTCCTGCTTCCTCTTGAATCCGATAAGGAAAATATCGGATACTGTATATATTCTTACGAGGTCACGCAGGAGGTAAATGCTGAACAGAGGGCGACCCTTTCTGCTGATACATCTGCCGCAGTACTTCAGACCTGTATAAAACTCCATGGGCAGAATGATACACGTCAGACCTTTCAGGAAGTTATAGAGGATATCCGCGGTATATGTGATTCAGACTATTGCTGTATACTTCTTGTTGATGAGGATGAACGCAGATGCACCCCTTTGTGCGAAGCTTTCAGGGGCGGAGATGCGCCGATAAATTCCATAGATAATTACAACAACGATGAATTTTATGATATAGTCGAAACATGGAAGGATACCATCGGTGACAGCACTTGCATAATAATCAAGGATAAAGATGATATGGAGTGGCTGAGATCGAAAAATCCTGTATGGCATAGTTCACTGAATGAAGCGGGTGTAAAAAGTATCGTTATGTTCCCGCTGAATCACAACGGAAAGCTTCTGGGATATATGTTTGCCAGTAATTTCAATGTTGATAATGCTGTAAAGATCAAAGAGACACTTGAACTGAGCACGTTCTTTATCGCTTCCGAGATCGACAATTATCAGCTTTTGCAAAGGCTTGAGATACTCAGCACCATCGATATGCTGACAGGTGTAAAGAACCGAAATGCAATGAACAATATAGTAGATGAAATAAAAGCAGGAAAGAAAACGATCAACGCACCATATGCCGTTTTGTTCACTGATCTGAACGGTCTTAAAAAGGTGAACGATGTTGAGGGACACGGTGCGGGGGATCTGCTTCTCCAAAAGGTGGCTGATATACTGCAAAGCGTATTTTTCGACAGCGAGATATACCGTGCAGGCGGAGATGAGTTCATGATATTAGTCGAGCAGGCTGATAAAGCTGAAATAGACTCAAGACTTGCAAGACTCAGGGAGCAGTCGGAAAAAGAAGACGGTCATTTTGCGGTTGGCGTATGCTTTGTCGATGGAGATATAGATATACTCAACGCTATGCGTATTGCAGATGAGCGTATGTATGACGATAAAAAAGAGTATTACCGCCGCAATCCCGAACTTAAATACAGGTGAATGAGTTCGGCGGACAGATATAGTTATTCGGTGCAGATTTCAGGATTTAAAAGGCGTATGCATTAATCATGCATACGCCTTGAATTATCTGTGCTGTTTGTGGGATTTTTTGATCTCATACATATGTTTGTCTGCACGCTTGATGACATCGTTGAGCTCCATATCCTGTGTTATAGGCTGAGAGAATGCTCCGCAGCTGGCTTTTATCTCAAATTCCTCATTCTTGCTGCTGACTTCGAGTATGGAGTTTATCCGTGATATTATCGTGTCACTGTCACATTCGCCTATGATCAGTGCGATCATCTCATCTCCGCCGAAACGCACACAATATGCGTCGGGCGGGCAGGCTTCTTTCAGCGCGGAAGCGCCTTTTGCTATGGCTCTGTCGCCTGCATCGTGTCCGAAGTTGTCATTTATGGCTTTAAGCCCGTCTATATCAAACATTATCGCAGTCAGCTGTTTGCCATAGTTCGCAGGTTTTTCGAGTTCGTTATCGATAGCGGCTTGGAATCCCTGCCGGTTATACAGACCTGTAAGATTGTCGTTAAGGTACATCTGTGCTATCTTGTTTGATAAAAAGCGCTGATACCGCAGTGTAATAAGTCCGCCGAGACCCAGATTGAAAGCGTTGGTAACACCTGCTGATTTGGAATATTCGGTTATGTCGTACCGGTGGTATGAGAATACGGTATATCCGAAAGGTTTGTTCATATAATCAAGAACATTGAATATCAGCGGATATCCGCTTTCCAGCAGAATATCCAAACCGGGAACGATATCTTCCTTATCGAAATCCCTTATCTTATTCGGATAAGTGTAGGATTCATATATAAGGCACATATCTCCCATATCCACATCTTCAAGGAAGAAGTTGCGGTCTGTTGCCAGACAGTTCTTGCTGATGATACAGCACATTTCTTCTGTTTTGTCATCGCGCATACAACATATTGCAGCTTCTATTGAATCTGACATTTGCATTTTTACGGACATCTCATACAGCACGCGCATATCATCTTCGTAACGATAAAAACCGATATTGAAGCTGTTTGTGACATTGTCGGCGGGTAAATATCCGCTGCAGCCGCAGGACTTCTTTGGCATAAATCCGGGAACAACGGCTATGTTATCACAGTCTTCTCCGTTAAGCCTTTTTAAAATGGCTTTTGTTACTGCATCGGCAAGCTGTTTGCTGCTGCATGAAGCGGTAGTCAGAGGCGGTGAACAAAGATCACCCTCATGCAGTCCGTCAAAGCCCGTAACGATCATATCTTCGGGTATGCGTATATCAGCTTCGGTAAGTACGTCCATTACGTTTATCGCCATTATATCATTAGCGCATATTATAGCCTGCGGAAGTTCATCGCGAGCAAGGAGTTTTTTCATAGCCTCGCGTGTAGGCACAGCCCAGAAATCTCCGTAGCTGACCATGCTTTCATCAAAAGGCAGTCCGTTCTCTTTCATCACACGTTTGAAACAATCAAGCCGTTCCTCCGAAAAACGGTTATTTTTGAATCCTGCCATAAAATGGGGTCTGGTCACACCGTGATCTTCTATAACATGGCGAACGACTTTTTCAAAGCCTGCCGCGTAGTCGTAGTATATATTTGTAGTGCCTTCATATTCCGCATCGACCACGATAATGGGAACGGAATGGGACCGCGCTTGTGCTATTATACTTTTGCTTACGGTCTTGCTTTTTATCTTCTCGTCCATGATAACAACGGCATCGACGCGGTCATAGGGGATGAGTTCAAAAATACCTGCTTCGGAATGGGGCAAGTTCTCATTCCAGTAAAGATCCATATTAAGCGCGTATATGAACAGGCACATATCAAGCTTTTTCAGTCGCTCATTCAGATTTTTTATATAGCTATGCTGCTGAGGATCATATATCCTTGAGGTGCATAAGGCTATTATTTTTTTGCCGTTTATCATGGTCTCACCACCTTTGTATTATTATACCATAAAATGCCACAAATTTCAATAGATTTTGAATGATTTTTTTAGAATTAAGTTATTCATTGTTTTAACTTATTCAATTTTTGATACCCTGATATTCCTGAACTAAAAAGTCCCGCTGCAAATCTTTTCTGCGGCGGGAAAACTTTTGATATTTCCGATAACCGACAGTGTGAAATTATTTATCAGTGCTGACCACCCGATCTTTGCCGTTGTGTTTGCCCTTGTACAGTCTGCTGTCGGCAAGGCTTATAACTTTTTCTATGTTGTTTTCAGGGTGTCCGTCGCATATACCTATCGTCATGGTGACAGAGAATTCTGTAACACTTTTCTTAAAGCGCAGTTTTCTGACGCTTTTTACTATATTGTTGGCGCAGACCAAACCCTCTTCTGTATCAGAATCCGGCAGCACAAACAGGAACTCTTCACCGCCCCATCTTGCAGCATATCCACCCTCAGGCAGATTATCAGTAATGATCTTCGCTATATTGGAAAGAACATCGTCACCCTTGTCATGTCCGTAACTGTCGTTGACCTTCTTAAAATCATCGATATCGCCTATGCCTATAATGTAACCTTTACCGCTTTTACGGCTGTTATTTACGACATCGTTAAGGATCCTGCCCATTTCGCGCCGGTTGTTCAGCTTAGTAAGGGGATCGGTGGAAGCCATTGATCTCAGCTGTTCGTTCTGGATTCTCGTTTTGCAGTCATAATAGCAGTGCATACAAGTGAATATCATTGCAACGTAAATAAGCACGGATGAGCCAATCAGAATATTTATCACATAAAATAACGTCGCGTAAGAAGAATCGCTCATATCATAACGCTCCCGTCCCGGAATAATGTAGATGTATCTTAGTATCCCGTAAGCAGGCACGGATATGAACATTACTATAAATGGTATGAACCTTTTTTTATTGGGGACAAGAAATGCCAGAGGTATTATCATAAGCAGAAACATACAAAAATCGGGTTTCAGTCCCACGCACACTGTTGCTGCTATCGCATGAACGATTATCTCTGCCATTGAAGCATAGATAAGATTGAGTTTTTCTTTGAAATAGCGGGCGAGTATTATCAGCAGCGCATAAAAGCCCACGCTGCCAATGTTGAATTTTACCATTGGATTTATACCTGCAAAGGTAAACAGCGTCAGATAAAGCGCGTGTGCAGCCAGACAAGCGATAAGCGGGAAAAAATACAGAAAGAACACGACCTTAGAAGATACGTTCTTATCGATTTTTTCAATGAATTCAAGATCTTTTTTATATTGCTGGTCGTTATACATATCATCACTTCGCTTTCTGTAAAAATGTATACAGTCTATTTATAAGTTATTATACCATAAAGTTTTATAGATTTCAATAGTTTTTGAATGGATTTTTTTAGACAAAGTTGTTCATCTTTTTAACTTATTCAACTCTTTTATCGGAAATATGCCTATGAATAAAAATCGACCGCATCCGATCGTTATGCGGTCAGATGCGGTCGAATAATATCATATTGTTGAGGGATATCTTATTTAAGAACAGATGCAAGAACGTCATAGTTCTTCTGCATAAGGGAGAGATAGCTTGCGCCGTTCTCAATATCCTCATTAGATACAGACTGGAGTGAGTTGAGTTCGGCTATATCAACTTCTTTGCCCGATGTGCTGATAATAGTTTCCGCTATATCCTTGCTTGAATTTTCAAGGGTGAATATAGTTTTACTATCAAGCTCCTTGACTTTATCTGCAAGGAATACGATAGTATCGAAGCTTGCTTCTGTTTCAGCGGAGCAGCCGATAAATGCTGCAAAGTAGTCAAGACCGTAATCATCAACAAAATAGCGGAAGGGGAATCTGTCCCCGAATATGAGCGTCTTAACGGAAGAATTATCAACAAGTGTACTGAAGCTGTTATCAAGTTCGGAGAGTTTCGCTATATAGCTGTCAAGGTTAGCCTTGTAGTCTGCGGCATTTGCTGAGTCGATAGCTTCAAGGTTGTTCTCGATCTCAGCACAGAGTACCTCTGCGTTTTTTATAGAGAGCCATACGTGTTCATCGTATTCTTCTTCGCCCTCTTCGTGTTCATGCTCGTGTTTTTCCTCATCCTTGTCATGACCTGCAAGATGATCGCAGATATCCTCTCCGCTCATTTCAGCAGGGAAGAATGTAGGCCAGTACTTTTCGGGATCGACGATAGCATCATAGCTTTCATTGCTCATTCTAAGGTGGAAATGTTCGGCTTTTGCAGGTTCGATCATATGGTCATTGAACTCGATATAAACAGGTGCGCCCGACTCTTTGTCCTCAGCTTCAAATCTGTACATTGCAGCTCTTGTTCCGCCCGACCAATCCTGAATGAAGTATCCTGTATACTTGTAATCCGAACTTACGGTCTTTCCGTTATCGTAGGTATATGTGATATTATCACCGTCGATCTTTACAGACTTGATATCTGTCTCATAGCCTGTCTTGTAGTATTCTTTATACTCCTCGGCAGTCATTTTACCTTTTGTTTCAGCCATGGCTTTCCACGCCTCATCGAGTGTTCCATCCAACACGAAAGGATATGGAGACTGCCATTCGCCTGCCCAGTCTGAAAGGCTCCTGTCCTGTACCTCATCGTCCTCAAAGGTGGAAACTTCCTTGCTGTGGTCATGCTCGTGGTCATGTTCGTCCTCCTGCATACCTTCCTTGAGTTCCTCTACTTTAGCGGAATCTCCGAGAACTTCCATAAGGTTTATGACTTTCATATCCTTGTTCTGAGAAGTTTCAAGCACATCTTCCACCCATTCATCGGACTCTCCGCCCACATATACGAACAGGTCACAGGTATTGATCTTCAGTATATCGTCAGCAGTAGGCTGATAGCTGTGAAGATCAACGCCGTTATCAAGAAGATAGGTGAGCTCAACATTGTCAGCGTGATCGCCGAGTATCTCTTTTACCCAGTCGTACTCGGGGAATATTGTGCAAACTACACTGAAAGTCTCAGAACCGTCAGCAGACTTCTTTTTACCTTTCACGTCCGACTTGTCCGCAGAAGCTGCCGAACAGCTTGTCATACCGACCGCTGCCATTACGAGTGTCAAAGCATAAATGCCGATTTTTTTCTTTAACATAAATAGAACCTCCGAATTGAATAACCTTATAAGTTTACAGATAAATGTGCGCACCTATCTGTAATGTTTGTATATACTATTATGGGGGCGTTATTCAATCCAGAAGCTCCACTTTAAGCGAAATAAGTGTCGTGTGTGATGAATGGGAACTCGCGATCTTCTTGCATGGTATGGCAATGAAGCAGGTCATCAGAGTAAGTATGATCGCACCCGCAACTGCTGTACCGAGTTCATGAAGTGTCTTGTGAAGCTTTGCAAGTTCAATACAGATAGAACAATCCTCACCGCTGCATTCATGTTCGGCGTGAGTGATGATAAATGCAGCGGAGCAGAATATGACAAGGCTGAATACTGCCGCTATTATCCATGATATGGCTTTGTTTCTGCGCTTCGACATATCTGTTCACCTCTCTGTATCTGTTTCAGTTTTATATTATATCTGTTCAGATTCTTTTTGTCAATGAATTAAAGATATATTCTAATCATTTGCTAAAATGAGAGCTACTCTCAAATTAATTTTGTAAAAAAAGACAAAGAAAATGTAAGCCTTCTGAAACTCTTTTCCCGAATAGCTTACATTTCTTTAGTCTATGTTTTACCGTACGGATCAGATTGCCGAACTATCTGTCATGCTCGGTCCTTCGGAGCTTTGTTCTGTTTCACCATCGGTTTCGCGTGGCTTTCTGTGTGTCAGACTGTACGCCATGAACAGTGCCGCAACAGGAATTATTGTCATGCAACCTGCACCGCTGGATACTATCTGGAGAAAATCCTGGCAGAATACCTTTGAATTGATTATCTCAGAGAATGAGTACTCGTATTCGCGGAACCAGATGACCAGAGTCATAAATTCACCGATGTAGGCGAAGAGAAGTGTGTTGGTCGTAGTGCCGATTATGTCCCTGCCGATATTCATTCCCGAGATGAAAAGTTCACTCATGCTGAGTTCGGGATTATTCTCACGGACTTCATACAGCGCAGAAGTTATGGCGATTGCTGTGTCAGTTATCGCACCGATAAGTCCGGTAAGCATCATGGCAAGAGTTACCTGCCGCATATCAAGCCCGATATCAGGACTGTACCAGCATATCTCCTCGGTGTTTTCATCAGCAAAACCCTGTATGTGGGAGCTTGAACCGATGTACAGCATCACCGCCGCGAACAGAAGAAGTACTGTTGCGATAGACGCGAATGCCGTAACGGTCTTGATGTTCACACCATTTATCCAGAACAGTATCACTACGCCTATGACAGAACAGCCTATCAGCGTCACAGCAACGGCGTTCACACCGCAGGCTATCAGGAAGACTGTGATTATCAGTACGATGATGTTTGCGTACATAGCGGCGAAGGTCTTGGCACCTCTTACCCCGCCTACTGCTATCATCAGTATCAGAAGAATCGTTCCGAGTATGAATTCCATCAGGCATCGCCTTCTTTCGGCTGAGGTGATATCTTTTTAGTACCTTTCAGCATATGTGTCGAGATGAATATCGCTATGGGTATGGTAAGGACTATGCCAATTCCGCCGACAAATGCACGGACGATCTCGAGATCGAGGTAATTGTTGAGAACGTCCGTAAGCGTGACATTGTTCCTGAGTGCAAGTATTATCAGCGGTATGCAGCCGCATACGTAGGTGAAAAGCAGGACGTTTGTCATGGTACCCATGATATCCTTGCCTATCTCGCGTCCCGAATGCCTTAGTGCGGAGAAAGTGATACTGCTGTCCCTGTCGATTAGTTCCGACATTGACGATGACATGGTTATGGAGATATCCATTATCGCACCCAGACCGCCTACAAGAAGTTCAGATATAAATATTTCCTCATAGGGTTTTATAAGGTACTGCATCTGGTCGAAACGCACACCTCTGCCCTTTGTGAGTTTAAGTACTGTATACGCAATGGCGATGGTGACAGCGGTGCCGCAAAGTGCGGAAATTACTGCCGCCGCAGTTTTTTTATTTACACCGCTGACGATAGTTAGTGAGGCAGCAGTGAACAGAAATGCCGCCGCAAGGCAAAGTCCGAAAAGGTCAAGACCGCGGTGATAAAATTCGATGGCGGCGGCAAAAATCAGAGTGTTTAAGGTAACAGAAAGGAGAGAAAGTGCGCCTTTTTTACCCCCGACTATAACAATGGTCAGTGCAAAAAGCATCGTAACACCGACAGCATAAACGTCACGTTTTACACCCGTGCAGGTCGCTTTGAGTGTATCACCCGAACCATTTACATCCACAAACAGCTTGTCGCCTTTTGAGTATTTTTCGTCTGTCACCAGTGAGGAGGAATACTTATTTGTCACTGTGGCGAACTTGCCTTTGTGTACGCCGTTTTTGATCTCAACTGTCAGACGCTGGGTGTATTGATACTCCTTTGAGTTTATCAGGGCGGGGGAGGAACGAGTCAGTTCTTCCGATGCCGAAACGACTTCTGCTATGGTTCTGTCATAAAGGAAATAGTCATTTTCGGTGAATATCACCCCACCGATACAGATCAAAAACAGTATAAATATCGTCACTGCTTTTTTTCTGCCGACCTTTTTCAGCAGATCTTTCAGGTTCATATCTATCATCTTCCTTGTTGATATTGGCATCATAATGCTCAATAATATTATATCTGATCAGCAGCGTTAAGTCAACCGATATATATTATAAATTGTAAATGCTTTCATGATATCACCGGAGAACTTGTACAGAAGTGCGTGTTGGGTGAATACTCACAATTAATTTCCTGAATTCCTACTGAAATTGTAGTAATTTGTACGACTTTTTTTTATGTGCTGATTTTCCTATTGACACACTAGGGATTATGATGTATAATAAATAAAGCCTATTAAACAGATATGAAATATATGAGTGATTAAGTTTATATGTTTAGCTATATAATAGGTACGATATCAGGATTGAGCTGGTATACGACAACATACGACCGTATAAGTTGGTATACGTTCGTATACGACGGTATGATCTGGTATCGGAAAGTTTACGATATAACATTTTTATATTGAAAGGAAGAATATTACTATGAAGAAAAGATTACCTGCATTTATAATTTCTGCCGCACTGGCGTTCTCTGCTGTTTCCTGCGGAAAGGCAGACAGCAAGAATAAAGACGATGCAAACACTGTTAAGATAGCTTATCTCCCCATAACCCATTCACTGGCTGTTCTTGAAGAAGCTGAAGAACTTGAAAAAGAATCGGGACTGAAAGTTGAACTTGTAAAGTACGGTTCATGGGCAGAATTGCTGGACGCCCTCAATTCAAACAGGGTTGACGGTGCTTCGGTACTTATAGAACTTGCTATGAAATCAAAAGAGGAAGGCATAGGACTTAAAGCGGTCGCACTGGGACACCGCGACGGAAATGTTATCGTTGTTTCAAATGATATCGGTTCTGCCGCCGACCTTAAAGGCAAGACCTTTGCGATACCTCACAGACAGTCATCTCACAACATTCTGCTGAATGATGCACTGGCAACAGCGGGTCTTAATATCGGCGATGTAAATGTTACCGAGCTTGCACCTACCGAAATGCCTTCTGCACTTGCAAGCGGTCAGATAGACGGCTACTGCGTGGCTGAACCTTTTGGTGCAATGGGTGTTAACCTCGGAGTAGGAAAGGTGCTGTTCAGTTCGGAGGAACTCTGGGAAGAATCCCTCTGCTGCGGACTTGTACTCACTGACAAATTCATTGATGAGCGTCATGATGATGCTAAGTCATTCGTTGAAAGCTATAAGGCGGCAGGAAATGCCCTCGATAAGGAAAAGGCTAAAGAGGTAGCGAAAAAGTACCTGAATCAGACCGATGAAGTACTGGACACCTCACTTCAGTGGATATCCTATAACGATCTCGACATAACAGAGGAAGCTTACAATGCACTTGCCGAGAAAGTCAAGGCATACGGGCTTTCCGATAACCCTCCCGCATATGCGGACTTTGTAAAAAATGATTTTTGATAAGGCGTGATAATGATGAAAAAACTGCTCTCACTGAAAAACGTTATCATATCGGTCTCGATACTGATATTGATATGGCAGCTGCTGTTCTCTGTCAGCAGTTATGATAAGGCTTTGTTCCCATCACCTAAAATGGCATTTGATGCCTTGGTAGAGTTGATAGAGAACGGAAAACTGTTTGAGAATATAAGAACGAGTATGTACCGCTTTGTTACGGGATATTTCAGCTCGGTGATCGTTGCTGTGGTACTGGGACTGATACTTGGAAGAGTACCGAAGTTGTTTCAGTACATAAATCCTGCGGTACAGCTTTTAAGACCTATCTCACCTACAGCGTGGATGCCTTTTATCGTTCTGCTGTTCGGTATAGGTGATGTTCCTGCTATCGTTATAATATTTATTGCGGCATTTTTCCCTGTGCTGCTTTCAACGGTGTCGGCGGTGGGAAATATCGACCCTGTGTACCTGAAAGTTTCAAAGAACTTCGGTATCAGACAGCCTGCGCTTACGTGGAAAGTTATTTTCCCTGCGGCGTTCCCGCAGATAGCAAACGGTATCCACCTTGCGCTGGGAACTGCATGGATATTCCTTGTTGCAGGTGAGATGGTGGGCGCACAGTCGGGACTCGGCTATCAGATAATTGATGCGAGAAACAATATCCGCGCGGATATACTTCTTGCGACGATACTTGTGATCGGTATTATCGGAATACTGCTTGACGGTCTGCTGAAACTCATCGAAAAAGTGATACTTAAATCGTGGGGAGGTGCTGCGTGATGTATATTGAGGTAAAAGATGCCTGCAAGAATTATGTTCAGGACGGCAAAAAGTTTGTTGCACTGGATAACGTTTCTCTCAGCATTGACAAGGGAGAATTTATATGCCTTCTGGGACCTTCCGGCTGTGGAAAAAGTACACTTCTGAACGCGCTGGCAGGGTTTGAAAAGGTCAACAGCGGTACTGTTACGATTGACGGAAAGGAAGTAACTTCACCCTCGATCAACAACATAACCATCTTCCAGAATTACGGACTTCTCCCCTGGAGAAATGTTCAGAAAAATGTGGAACTGGGACTTGAATCAAAAAAAGTTCCCAAGTCCGAGCGTGCGGAAATTGCGAAGAAGTACCTTGAACTGGTGGGGCTGAGCGGGTATGAAAAGCGCTATCCCAGACAGCTTTCGGGTGGACAGCAGCAGAGAGTTGCCATAGCAAGAGGTCTTGCGGTTGACCCCGATATCATATTCATGGACGAACCATTCGGTGCCCTTGATGCTATCACAAGAATGAAGCTTCAGGAGGATATCCTAAGGATATCCCACGAGGAGAAAAAGACTATCATATTTGTTACCCACGATATCGAAGAAGCAGTATTTCTTGCTGACAGGATAGTTGTGATGATGGCAGACCCCGGCAGGATAAAGAGTATCGTAAAAGTCCCTCTTGGCGAACACCGAAACAGGACAGGTGAGAACTTTTTATACGTCCGTGACCGTATATTTGAACTTTTCAATATGAAGACCGACGAATATATAGAGTATTATATCTGATTTATCAGGTGATTTTTTCAGACAGGGTATTGAACAATTCATAGTGTTGTGGTATAATATGAATTGTATTTTTAAGAGAGGCTGGTATTATGAGCGAGAATAAACATAAACACTGTCACGAGCATGAGCATCATCATGAACATCATCACGAACATGACCATCATTCGCCTGCACATATCCATTCACACAGAAACATCATCGGCTTTGATGAACACGGTATCCCTACTGTGATATTAAAAGCAAGCCATAGTGAGGGTGAGGCTGATGATCCGCAGGCATTCATCAGGGATTATATGAACGCTGTTACCGAGTATAAAAAGACTTTTCCCAGCAAGCAGGACGTCATCGATCAGACCCCAGACCCTGCTGTAAGGGAAATGTTGCTGCGCATGGAACAGCTTGGTATAGATACTGCGTTCGACCGCTTTGATAAGCAGAAACCTCAGTGTAATTTCGGTCTGGCAGGCATATGCTGTAAGATATGCAATATGGGACCATGTCGTATAACTGCGAAATCCCCAAAGGGTATCTGCGGTGCTGATGCAGACCTCATCGTTGCAAGAAATCTTCTCCGTTCCGCTGCGGCAGGTGCTGCACAGCATGGTATGCACGCGAGAGAAGTAATGCTTGCACTGAAATGGGCGGCAGAGGGCAAGCTTGATGTTCCCATAATGGGCGAACAGAAGATACGTTCAACGGCGGAAGCTTTCGGCATAAAGCAGAAGAACCGTCAGCTGAAAAATGTTGCCAAAGATCTTGCGGACGCACTGCTGGAAGATATGTCAAGATCGGTGCCCGGTGAGTACAAGACCATATCAGCCTGTGCTGTTCCTGAAAGACAGGAAGTATGGAAAGATCTGGATATCCTGCCCATAAGCGCATATCATGAAGTTTTTGAAGCTTATCACAAATCCGGATGTGCGACCGACGGCGACTGGAAGTCGGTAATGCAGCAGTTTTTGAGATGTGGTCTGGCGTTCACATTCTCGGGAGTTGTAGGTGCATCTATCGCAACGGACAGCCTTTTCGGCGTAGGCGACAGAGTGACTTCAAAGGTCAATATCGGTGCGCTTGAAAAGGGATATGTTAATATCGCGGTACATGGTCATCTGCCTCTGCTTGTAAGCCAGATAGTTGAAGCAGGAAAGCGTGAAGACCTGATAGAACTCGCCAAAAAAGCAGGTGCAAAGGGCATACGTTTTTACGGCATATGCTGTTCGGGGCTTTCGGCTATGTACAGATATGCAGGAGTTATCCCGCTTTCAAATGCTGTATCAGCTGAACTGGTACTGGGAACAGGCGCACTTGATCTCTGGGTGGCTGATGTTCAGGACGTATTCCCGTCCATCATGGAAGTTGCACACTGCTTCAAGACCACTGTTGTTACTACCAGTGAGTCAGCGAGACTTCCCGGTGCTGAACGATATGAATACGATCATCATCATTCAAATATCGGCGAAACAAAGGCGCTTGCCGAAAAGATCGTTCGCCGTGCTATCGAAAGCTTTGAAGCAAGAAAGGGTATACCAGTTTACATACCGCCATATGAGGTGGAAGCAGAAGTCGGTTTCTCGGTGGAATATATCCACAAGCGTTTCGGCAGCATGAAGCCCCTTGCGGAAGCTATAAAGGACGGCAGGATACTGGGTATCGTGAACATGGTGGGATGTAACAATCCCAAGGTGCTGTACGAAAAGTGCATCGTAGATGTGGCTGATGTTCTGCTGAAAAACAATGTTCTGATAATCTCCAACGGCTGTGCTTCTTTCCCGCTTATGAAGCTGGGATACTGTGCTGTATCGGGCAAAGAGAAAGCAGGAGAGAGCCTGAGAGAGTTCCTTGAACCCGACCTGCCCCCTGTATGGCACGTGGGAGAATGTATCGATAATACACGTTCATCGGGAATATTTGCAGGAGTTGCAGGTGCGCTGGGCCATAAGATGTATGAGATGCCTTTTGCATTTTCATCGCCTGAATGGGGCAACGAAAAGGGCATAGATGCGGCACTGGGATTCAGGCTGAACGGTATAAGCTCATATCACTGTGTTGAAGCACAGATATACGGTTCAAAGAATGTTATCGAGTTCCTGAAATACGGTACTTTGGAGACACTGGGTTCGTCCATGAATGTTGATACAGACCCTGTAAAGCTGGGCGAGAAGATAGTTGCTGATATGAAAGCCAAGAGAAAAGCGCTTGGCTGGGATAAATAATTTGGAGGAATAAAAATGGCTTGTTTTGTAGTGCCTGCAACAGAGGCGATAGTTACGACTGTTATACAGAAGGTAGTCGCAAAAAAGGAGAAAAGTGAGGACAAGGATGGCAGCCGGATGAAGATCGGTTTTGCAGATAAGCTGAAATGGCTCAACGGTATGCTGTGGGGCGGTTCGGGACTGCTGGCGTTTGAACACGTATGGCATGGTGAGGTAACACCTTTCTTCCCATTTCTGACAGCGGCAAATGATCCTGCTGATACCGCGGAAATGCTCCATGAGATGGCGACTTCGGGGTCTGCTATGGCGATACTTGTTACCGCCGTCTGGGCAGGTCTGGTGATAGTTTCAAATAAGATAACAGCTTCTGATAATAAATCTGAAAAGAAAGCTGGTGCCACAGCATGACACTACTGATAACAGTTATCGCGGCGGTTATATCTACTGTGGTATGGTATTCAAGTGAGAAAGCAAGAAAGCTGAAGACAGGCGTTCTGCTGTATATGTTCTGGGGCGCATCTCTAATGTGGCTCGTTGATGCAGTGGTCGAATATCTTGAAAGCGGTGCTGAATACTTTCAGCCCGCAGGTGCAGATATGCTGAATGATGCCTTCCTTGGTCTGTCGGTCATCGCCCTGGCACTGGTCATCTGGGTCATCGTTTTACTGGTGAAAGACCCCACGGGCGCACTTAAAAGTGCTATTCTCAGCAAAAAAAGCAGGTAGTAAAATATCGTCGTATCTTCCGATGCAATAAGATCACCGTCTGTACTTTTTATGGTATGGACGGTGTTTTTATTTTTGTAAAAGCAAACGGCAGTTCCCGAAGAAACTGCCGTTATATGGTATGTGAAAGATTACTTAATAGTAACAGTTATTGCGTTCTTGATGGGGTCTGTGGTGTTCCACTTGCCGTTCACTCTTGCAGCAACTGCAACCTTGTAGGTCATGCCGGGTGTCAGGTTCTTGGGAGTTACATAGTTGTTAGTTGTGATATTGGAAGTCTGTACTCTCCATTTTCCTGCCAGGTATACAGCGATGCCGTACTTGTCAGCGCCCTGAACTTTATCCCAGATAAACTGTACCTGGTGATACTGTGTGCTGTAATTGACCTTAACGTTCTTAGGATAATCATTATTCTGAGGCTGAGGATCCGGATCGGGATCAGGATCGGAATGTGAAGTGGAATAATAATCGCTGAGGGATATACCATTTCCGGACTTACCAAGCTTTATCTTATGGTCAAGACTGATGAATTTTCCCTTTTCGTCCTGCCAGAGCGAGGGCTTAACGAATTCATACTTCTCTTCGTCCCAGTGATCCCAGTTGCCGTCGCTGGCGATAAGTCCGCCTGTATCGCTGGAATTTTCGTTGAAGCACCAGAAGGTGTGGTGGATACGCTTTTCTATCATATAGTCACGGAGAACTTCCATCCAGTGCTTGTTTGCACCCGAGGGATCGTTGACAGAGTCGATACGTCCGCCCCATTCGCCCATCAGCAGGGGAGAGATCTTCTCTTCAACAAGGAAAGCCCATGAATCATACCAGTACTCTTTAAGCAGAGATTTTCTGTCGAATTTATAGCTTGTATAGTTAGGACCCTTACCCTGCAGGTGGAACCATGATTGCTCGTAAACCAGAGGACCGTAGTCATGGGGTGAGTATACCAGCTGGCTCTGATACTTGCCGAGGTTTACAGGATAATCCCTTGCGCCGCGGAAGTTGCCGCCCCACCATGCGCCGTGGTAAGGCTGATAATCGGGATCGCCGTAATGAGCATAATCGGTGGAACCCGAATTCCAGTCGAAGCCCTTTTCAAACTTAGGATAAACCTCTATGCCCTCTACCATTATGAGGAGG
This sequence comes from Ruminococcus albus AD2013, assembly GCF_000526775.1. Lineage (NCBI taxonomy): Bacteria > Bacillati > Bacillota > Clostridia > Eubacteriales > Oscillospiraceae > Hominimerdicola > Hominimerdicola alba. The sequence goes on along the minus strand of NZ_JAGS01000001.1, from coordinate 1,754,490 downwards.
TTAGGGTTCTTATCGAGGCAGGCTTTAGCGCCCTTTTCAGCGGCATAACGCCAGTTGTTGGCATCGCTGGAGCCGTCCCATTTAGCAAAGATACCATCGTCCTTTTTGCCATGGGGCTCGTTCTTGAGGTCGATGGCGATGATCGTATCATCGTCCTTGTAGTAGTCAGCGAACCATGCCAGTGCATCGAGCCAGTCCTTCTCGCTGTAGTTGCTGTCGTACCACAGTGCGTAGTTATGACCTGCGGCATTGGTAGTAGCGCAGTGAACGTCCATCATTATCTTGATACCGTTCTCTCTGCACCATTCCACAGCCTTGTTCCAGATATCAAAGCTGTACATGGGAGTACCGCCTTCGACACCTTCAAGTGTGAGCTCGGGATTCTTCCATTCGTTCAGCTTGATGATAGGATCGGGCTTGCGGTTTTTCCACTGCAGAAGTATCTCGGTGGACATGGGTACACGAAGCAGATTGAAGCCGTGGTCTGCTATCTCGTTGAGCGCCTGATGCATATTCAGGCTCCATACGCCGTCGAATACCTGACTTCCAACGTTATATCCGAACCAGTTGCAGCCTGTCATCCATACAGGATTACCGTTCATATCAACTACTTCGGCATTTTCGTTTACGTGCAGCCAGTCATCGTGATAGGAATCAGCAGTTGCTGCGGATGCAGGAATTACAGCAGCGCTTTTTTCGGCTATCCCTGAAGCCGGAGCGAGGACTATCGTGCAGGCAGATGCTGCAGCGGTCAGCCCTGAGATCAGTTTTTTTAACATAAATACATTCCCCTCTTCGGCTGCCTGATATTGAGATATCTCAGGCAGTTTAATATGCTGATATTATACAATATTATAAGAAGATTGTCAATAAGTAAAAACATTTTTCCGCGAATTGACCGATTACTGCTTTATATTTTCGTGATATTGTTGAAATCGATTTCAAAATATGCGGACGGTAAATGCTGTGATAGGTTAAATTCAGATGAGTATTGGTGTAGATATCATACTTTGATTTTCTACTTTCAGGCGAAATGCATTTTTGGACACTGCGCATTTCAGATAATATCAGGATATTAGCATTTGCAGAAATAATGTCCAAAGAGTGTTCTGTATGGTTTGAATACGCAGTGGACGGCATTTTCGGATGTTTTGACCTGTCTGATAACATTGAATTTTTGATAAAAATAATAAATAATTGAACATAATAATATCCACTTTTTACGTCAAATGTTCATGATTTGAGTTGACCGCTTTGAATGAATTTGGTATAATAAAATAACAAAATATGATATGTGCCAATATAACGACACGGTTTTTAGTTGTTTTTTATACACATCCAGAGGGAGGAATTGACATGAAAATCAGCTCGAATGTTAAAAAGCTGACTACCGCGGCTTTAGCGGGTGCTATGCTTTTTTCACAATCAGCATTCCCGTCAGATGTTGCTACAAGCGCAAATGCCGAGGAAAGCTATTACTACTATGATACGTTTGAGGACAGCAGTGATAACTGGGAAGTCAGAGGCGCAGGCGAGTTAACGCTCAGCGGCAGACATCCTTTTGCCGGAACCAACGCTCTTCTCATAAAAGACCGTACAAGTGCATGGCAAGGCCTTCAGAAAACTCTTGATACCTCGTATTTCATACCCGGTCAGAGCTACAGCTTCAGCGTACACGTAGACTATGAAGATGGCGAGAGCCAGCAGACCTTCCTGCTCTCACTGCAGTACACCGATTCTACCGGTACTGTAAACTACGCTCACATAGCTGAGGGCACAGCTTCCCGCGGACAGTGGATGGAGCTTTCAAACCCCAGTTTCCAGCTTCCCGATGATGCAAGCGATATGATACTCTATGTTGAGACCGTTGATGTCACAGGCAATTTCTATATCGATGAAGCAAAGGTCGTAAGTGTAGGCGGTTCAGGCAGCAGTTCAAAGCCTAAGCGCGACGGCAGAGGCGATGTCAATTTTGACGGCGATATAGATGTTATGGATCTTCTTCTTGCCAAGCGCGGACTGATAAGAGGATTCGAGGATACGAATTCCGAAAAGGCTGCCGATGTTGACAAGAGCGGTGAAGTAAACAGCGATGATATCAGCGCACTTCAGGATTATATCCTGGGCAAGATAGACAAGTTCCCGACAGTATATAAGATAGATCTCACAGAAATGGCAAGTAAGTTCGGTTATGTAAATCTTGAAAAATGCTATAAGAAGGATAGCGAGAACAATCCTCTGATATCCCAGTATTTCGGCGCAGATCCCGGAGTAATGGAATACAACGGCAGAGTATACATCTTTATGACAGATGACCATCTGCTGTACAGCAACGGCAAGGTCAAGGACATCGAGTACAGTTCCATAAACTGCCTGAGATGTATTTCTTCCGATGACCTTGTAAACTGGACAGATCACGGCCTCATCAATGCTGCAGGTTCTAACGGTCTCTGCAAATGGGGCGGAAATTCCTGGGCACCTACTGCCTGCCATAAGAAGATCAACGGCAAGGAGAAGTTCTTCCTTTACTTTGCAAACGGCGGCAACGGAATAGCTGTACTGGAAGCTGACAGCCCCACAGGTCCCTGGAAAGATCCTATCGGCAAGGCACTGATCTCCCGTCAGACTCCTAACTGCGGCAACGTTGAATGGCTGTTTGACCCCGCTGTACTGGTCGATGACGACGGCACAGGCTACCTGTACTTCGGCGGCGGTGTTCCCAACTCACAGTACGCTCATCCTAAGACTGCAAGATGCGTAAAGCTCAGCGATAATATGACTTCTATCGTTGGTACACCTCAGGCAATCGATGCGCCTTATCTCTTTGAGGACAGCGGTATACACAAGTTCAACGGCAAGTACTATTACAGCTACTGCTCTAATTTCAACACCGGCGGAAATCAGTATGGCCTGACAGGCGGCGCTATCAACTATATGGTCAGCAGCAGTCCTCTCGGCCCCTTCACCTACAAGGGCGAAGCATTCAAGGGCATAGGTACATTCTTCGGCACAGGCGGAAACAACCACCACACATTCTTCAAGTTCAACAATCAGTGGTACCTGACATACCATGCACAGTACTTACAGGACAGCATGGGACTCAAGGGCGGATACCGCAGCACTCATATCGACAAGGTGAACATCAATTCCGATGGTACTATACAGGCTGTTACAGGCACTAAGAAGGGTTTGAGCCAGATCAAGTCCTTTGATCCATACAAGACTCAGCGTGCAGCTACATTTTCGCATCAGGGTGGCATCACCATCAGCGGCAGCGGAAACTCTATCGTACAGGCCAAGAAGGGCAGCTGGTACCGTGTTCAGGGCGTTGACTGCGGAAGCAACGCTCAGAACCTGACACTCAAGGCTTCTTCAAGCACAGGCTGTATCGTAAAGGTATGCACGGGCAGTGCAAGCGGAAAAGCAGTTACATATGTTGAGATACCCGCAGGTTCTTCCATGCAGGAAATCACCGTTCCTGTTGTAGATCTCAGCGGCAAGAACGATCTCTATTTCGTATTCAATAACAATGCATCTGTAGATAGTTGGAGTCTCAGCTAACATATAACATTTCCCCGATAAAGGATCCTCTGTTTGTAAGGGCAGGGGATCCTTTTCTTGGATAGTTCTGATTATAGCACAAATGTTCCACGTGGAACATTTGTGCTGATCGACAGAAGAAAAAAAGATCATCGGAATCTCGGCTCCGATGATCTTTATTATTTATGTGCTGATCGTTTTATCAAGTATAAGCTTCATAGCTTCCCTGAATTCACGGTACATATAAAGCGAGCCGAGTGCGATCAGGGGCAAGCCTTTTTCTTTTGCGTGTTCGTAAGCGGCTGAAACTCCGTCGGGGAGATATTCAAAGCTTTCGGCAGCTATGTTCTTATCGGCGAAAACTTCCGCAAGGGCGGCACTGTTCAGTGCCCTTGGATTGTCAGGAGTAACGGTGTACACTTTTTCTATAAACCTGCCCAGCATATCCGCATAAAGCCTGTAATCCTTATCAGCCATAACGCCGATAAGCAGAACTGCCTTGTCTGGAAAGTACATCTCAATACTTTCTGCCGCCTTTGCAATGCCGTCGGGATTATGGGCACCGTCGTATACAACATAAGGATCGCGGTACATTACCTCGAATCTGCCCTGCCATACGGTCTCTGCAAGACCTTTGCGAAGGCTGTCGGTATCTATGGTCATACCATGTTTTCTTAGTATATCCACACAGCACATAAGGTTGACGATGTTATCGCGCTGATATGTGCCGCACAGAGGTACCATGTAGTTTTCTCCCTTCCATCGGAAGGATATACCGTCAAGGCTGTATGAGATATCTGAAAGCGGACTGTCATCATACAGAGCCAGAGGTGCGCCAAGCTGTTCCGCACGTTTTGATATCACGGCGAGAGCATCGCTGTCTTTTCCGCCGAAATAAGCGGGACAGTCCTGCTTGATTATGCCCGCCTTGTGACCTGCTATCTCGGCTGTTGTACTGCCAAGAAATCCGCAGTGGTCAAGTGCAACATTGGTTATGACCGACAGCAGGGGAGCTTTCATAACGTTGGTCGCGTCGCCGTCGCCTCCCATGCCGCATTCCACCACAGCGATATCGCAGTTTTCTTCTGCAAAAAGCAGATATGCGGCTGCGGCGATAACTTCAAATTCTGTTGGCTTTTCAGCCATGGATTCCGCAATTGGCACAATAGTGCCGATAAGATCTGCAAAGCGATCTTTTGATATTTCAGCGCCGTTTATACGGTAACTGTCTGTCACGCCTGTCATAGCAGGCGAACAGAAACTGCCTGTCCTGTATCCCGAACAGCGCAGTACCGAAGACAGCATAGCCGCAAATGAACCTTTGCCGTTTGTGCCCGAGATATGTATTATTTTTAACTTTTCCTGAGGGTCGCCCAACAGATGAAGCAGTTCTTTTACACGGTCAAGACCCAGAACACTGCCTCTCGTTGCGGCTTTTCTCAGATATCCTAGAGTTTGTTCATATGTCATCTTTTTATTATCCTGCCGATCTCTTTCATAAAGCTCTTATTCTGCATGAGCGCCCATACTATTGTCGCATCGATAATTGCACTGACAGATGCGGTGATAACACGGAACACAATGGTCTGGAAAGGTGTGCCGTATGCAATATACAGACCCAGCGACTTGATGACCATTAAACCGATAGCATAGGCGGCGACAACGCTTATGAATATCTTCACCCAATGCATACTTCTGTCTGTGCTTATGTGCTCTGTGTCGTTTTTAGCTATCTGTCTGTAAACATAACCCGAGATAAGACCTATGCAAAGTGCACCCACAGTTATTATGGGATTGATAGGATATCCATGGAGTATACAGCCTACGATATCCGCCGCGACCGCTGTTGCAGCACCGATCACAGGTCCGAATAAGATGGATGCAATTACTATGGGCAGATTTTCAAAACCTATGCGTATACTGTTGCCGACAGGGATAGAGAGAAATTTGCCCAGTATGATACTGAGGGCTGCAAGTATAGCCGAAGCTGTCATAACAGCCACTGTTCCGAATACCCTGATGTTGTTTTTTGCTGCTGAATTGTTTGTCTGCATAAAAATAACCTCCTTTTCCACATCATACGACAGAAAAGAAGGCGTATAAGCAGATATACTGCCAACGAGTCTTTTATCTGTTGTCCTATGAAGCGGGATGCAAAATACGAACCGCAAGCCCGCAGTTTTTCTGCACGGCTTTTCGTTTGACTGACAACTCCCCGTTCAGTCAACACTTAACGAACGTAATTTTACTCTTCAAAATCAATTGCAGTTTCAACTGCGTGTATATTATAACGAATTTTTACGGCTTTGTCAATAGATTATACAAGCAGCATAGTTTTACATTTGTAAACAATTATCGAACAACTTGAATATCCTTTGTTAAGGTATAAAACAGCTGAGGTAATTTGTGCAGCATATCCGTTAATTAAAAAATAATTTTTTCTGATAATGTTAGTTTTTCACAATTTTGATATTGACATTAATTGTTCTATGTTGTATAATTATTTAATAGAAACAGATGTAATGAATAGTTCTGAAGGCATCGGGGCACTCCTGCGGCTGACAGGATAAGAAAGGGGTGATGATATGTCCGAACGTAAAAATATATGCTTTCTGACTGCTGTTCCCGAATCGATACACGCCAACAGACTGGCATCAGGTATATTTGAACAGTGTGAAAAATACGGTTATAATGTGGCTGTATTTTCTGCGATGATATCGCCTGATTTCTTTTTCAGAGAATATGCCGAGGGCGAGATGGCTATATACGAGCTCCCGGATTTTTCAAGGTTCGATGGTATAGTTATTGATGTAATAAGCCTTGTGCTGCAGAACAGGACCAAATATGTCGAGAAGATCTGCCATAGGATAAAAGAACAGACAGACGCTCCGCTGGTGGGAGTTGGTATCCCCATCGACGATATTACAATGGTCAGAAGCGACAATGACCTTATGTTCCGTGAACTCTGCCGCCATGCTGTAAATGTACACGGATGCAAAGAGATATGTCTGCTGACGGGACAAAAGGGTAATACCGAAGCGGAATCACGCCTTGCTGTTATGCTGGACGAACTTGCAAACTTAGGATTACAGGTGAAGGACGAACATATCATCTACGGCGATTTCTGGTATTTCAGCGGTCAAAAACTGGCTGATGATATATTATCGGGAAAAATTTCCATGCCGGATGCGGTTATAGCCGCAAGCGATCATATGGCTCTGGGACTTATCGAGGAACTGAGTGCCAATGATGTGAGAGTTCCGGAGGATATCCGTGTACTGGGATTTGAAGCTACACATGAAGCGCTCCTGAATAAAATATCACTTACAACCATAGAATCAAACTTTGCAAAATGTGCTGCCGATGCGGTCGACATTATAAGGTCAAAGATCGAACCCGATAAGGAGGTCATTCCTTTCAAGCCCGATCTGACACATATGCTTCATCTCGGCAAAAGCTGCGGCTGTAAGCCCGATTTTGAAAAAACTCTGGATATGGTAAAATCTTCCATGTACTTTGTCTCGAAAAACTATTCAACGGCTTTGTTTAGTGATAATATCGATATCGGTATGCTGATGGAGAGCTATATCCCCGAAAAGCTGACTGCATCACAGACCCCTGATGAATGTATAAGCAATCTCTACGATGCCGCGTACATCCTTGCACCTTATGAGAATATTTACCTGTGTATGTGCGAAGACTGGCTGGATATGGATATGAATTGCAAGAAAGGCTATACCGAAAGAATCAAGCTTGTCATGCGGAGATCGAAAGAGTGCCGCGGTGACTATTGCTCCAACACCGATGCCGAAACATTCAGCAGGAAAGAAATGCTCCCGGGAATGTTTGAAAACAGCGACGTCCCTTATGTGTATTATTTTTCACCTATGCACTTCGGCGATAATACTCTCGGGTATACTGTTCTGCAAAGAAAGCTTACGGATAAGGAAAAGATCAATCTTGTTTACCGCAACTGGCTGAGATTTGCAAACAACGCTCTTGAAATGGTGCGTTCAAAGCATCACTTCATTGATATGTCATTCCATGATAAAATGACGGGATTGCTCAACCGCCGCGGAATGTACAGCGAATTTGAAAAAATGCGGAGAAATGCCGATCCTGATGATAAGCTGTTTGTATGCGTTATCGATATGGATCGCCTGAAATACATAAACGACACTTTCGGGCATCAGGAGGGTGACGTTGCCATCAAAGTTATTAGTGATGTGGCAGCTTCGATAACGGACGAACATGAGCTTTGTGTACGTGCGGGCGGTGATGAATTCTACATTATAGGCGTAGGGCAGTATGATGATATCGTTCTTGATATGAAGAAGGAGCGGTTCTATCAGGTGTTAAAAAAGAAGATGGCAAACATACAGAAGCCATATTCTGTAACTGCCAGCATCGGTGCAGCTTTGAGCCGATTGACTGACGATGTTCGTCTTGACAGCCTGATACTTGAAGCTGATGAAGCTATGTACTATCATAAGATACTCAGAAAGATGAATGATCATAAAGTAGATATTCCCTGAGTATGCACTATTACAAATATGAGACCGACAGTTCATTGATTGTCGGTCTTTTTTTGCATTGCAGATATCTCGCTTTTGACCGAAAATGTTAATTAAATGACCGTATATGTTATTGTCAAAGTTATTGTGATATGTTATAATATTTAAAAATATATTGTCGTTACCTGACATTTTATACCTAAGGGGGAATCATAATGAAAAAACGCAGGATCGGTGCAGCGCTTCTGGCACTCAGTCTGAGTATATCGGGCATGAGCAGCATCGGCGCAAATGCGGCAGGTCAGAGAGTATCAGTACATGACCCGTCTATCATCAAGACTAACGGTATGTACTATGTTTTCGGTTCGCATATCGATGCGGCACAGTCGAGTGATCTCATGAACTGGAATACCTTCTCGAACGGCTATGCACGTTATAACAATGTTGAGTTCGGCAATCTTTCCGATAATCTCAAAAAAGCCTTTGCATGGTCGGGCGAAGACCTTGAAGACTGCAAGGGCGGATTTGCGGTATGGGCTCCCGATGTAATATGGAACCCTGATTTTAAGTGCCCCGACGGAAGCCGCGGTGCTTATGTGATGTACTTCTGCACAAGCTCGACTTACAAGCGCTCGGTTATATGCTATGCTTGGTCGAAGAATATCAAGGGTACGTATACCTTTGGTGATACGCTGATCTATTCGGGTTTTTACGACAATGACAGCTATGTTTACAGCTCCACAAAGAGCGTCAACCGCAAATACACATCTACAAATATAGACGAGCTTATTGCTAAGGGCGAGGTCACTTACAATAACAGCTGGTTCAGCAATCATGATTTCAATAATCAGCTGTTCCCGAATGCCATAGACCCCACTATATACTACGGTACAGACGGCAAGATGTATATGACCTACGGTTCCTGGTCGGGAGGTATCTTCACACTGGAAATAGACCCCGAAACAGGTAAGTGTAAACATCCTAAAACAGGCAAGACCTCTGACGGCAGAATGGTGGACAGCTACTTCGGCACGAAAATAGCAGGCGGCTACGGCAAATCCGGTGAGGGTCCTTTTATTGAATATAATGCTGATACAGGATACTACTATCTCTGGACGACCTACGGCGGTCTGACTTCCACAGGCGGATATAATATGCGTGTATCACGTTCAAGATCTCCTCTCGGTCCCTTTGTTGATGCCGCAGGAAATCCCGCAGTGCTGAACTCTAATACCGATCTGGATTCCGTCGGACTGAAAGTAATGGGCAACTACAAGTTCTCGACCCTTGATAAGGCATATATGGCTTGCGGTCACAATTCTGTTCTGCATGATGATGACGGTCAGTGGTATCTGGTATATCATACAAGGTTCGATGACGGTTACGAGATACATCAGGTCAGGGTACATCAGATGTATTTCAACGCTGAGGGCTGGCCTGTTGTTACTCCCTTTGAATACGCGGGAGATCAGCTTTCAAAGGGCGGTTACAATGAAAGCGATATTGTCGGCAAGTACGAATATATCAACCACGGAAATGCAACCAACGGCAATATCATCAACTATAAGACTATTTATCTTAACTCAAACGGAACTATCTCGGGCGATGCAAGCGGTACATGGAAGCAGGGCGGTACCACAGCAGATGCTACTCTCGTTATTGACGGCAGGACTTACAAGGGTTACTTCTACGCGGGCAAGAACGAGAAGGGCAAAAAGGTTATGAGCTTTACTGCCGTTGGCAGCAATAACCAGACAGTCTGGGGTGCTAAGAACGATCAGTTCAGTGGTTCGGAGCGGGCTTGGACGGGGGATTATACCAATTCGGAATATGACCTTGTGTTCAACCCAGATTCCGTAACAAATGAGTATCCCGGTGCTTCACTGAAGATAAGCGGTACAGATCTGCTTTCCGGTGTCAGCTACTATATAGTAAACAAGAACAGCAATCTCTCCCTTGATCTGCCGAACGGAAGTACTGCTAACGGTACAAATATCCAGCAGTGGGAACAGAACGGCTGCTTTGCACAGCAGTTCCGTATCGTTGCGGAGGGAAACGGCTGGTGCCGTATCGCGTCGGTAGGTGACGAATCAAAGGTCATTTCCGTTGCATATAATACCGGGGCTGACGGTACAAATGTTGAACTTTCGACCTATACTGGTGCAGATAATCAGCTGTTCAAGGTAGTTGAAAACAACGGATATTACGCATTCCTTTCCAAGTGCTCGGGTGCGAAAAGCTCCCTTGATGTATTTGAGTGGTCAAAGGAAAACGGCGGAAATATCGCACAGTATCCATACAATGCTTTCGATTGTCAGCTATTCTCTGTGACACCTGTTTGTCCTGCTGTGAATGACGGCGTGTACAGTTTCCGCAGAATTTCTGACGGCAAGGTGACGGGTGATCGCACAGTCAAGCGTCTTAGCGACGGCAGATATACCATCACCGAGGAAAACGGCAAGAGCGGAACTTACACCATAAAGTGCAACGCTGACGGAAGCTACAAGCTGGTAAATACAGGCGGTCAGGGATCAGACTATGTATTCGAGCCTGTTGCAAAGAATGCTTTTGTGACAGAGCCTGTTGTAACTGTAAACGGTGACGTTGATGCAAACGGTGTATTCGATGAAAATGATGTGGATATGCTGCGCAGATATCTCGTAAAACTCGGAGGTCTGACTGATGCTTCAAAGGGCGATATCAATTTTGACGGCGAGATCGATGTTATTGATCTTGTTGAAATGAAGCGCAAACTTCTTGGACGCTGATACATTCTCCAAAAACTCAAAGATAAGAAAAAACTCTCTGCCGATCACTCGGACAGAGAGTTTTTCATATTATCTTGTACCTGCCGGGTAAGTACGTATCAAGATATCTTTTTGATAACAAGATCTGTGATAGTAACAGTTACGGGAGTATTCACGCCGCCGCAGGTGAATACACAGGCAACATTATCATCGGTAGGTTCGGTCATTGCGAAAGTCTTGGAATAATGCTGTTTCTGTGTTGTGAAACTAAGTGGTGCGTTGAAATACTGATCGTAAGGATCGTAATTCTGCTGGAACTTGTATCCCATATCAACAGACTTGTTTGCCTGATAATCGAATGATATCTCGTAAGTAGCGCCTTTTTCAAGGGTGATGTCAGGATACATACCCTGAACGTGCCATACATCAGAACCTGAATTATTTACAGCGATCTGGAGACCGTTGCTGAGATTTTTGAATGATGCAGAAGCTCCGCCTTCGGTATTTGCCCAACCTGAGAATTTTGAAGCATCAGCAGCCATATTTGTACCTGCTGCAACAGTAGTCTCTGTTGTTGTGGATCCTGTTGAAGACGATGAACCGCCGCTGATCTTTACAAGAGAAAGATTTGTGATAGTAGCTTTGTAGGGTACGTTTACTCCGCCACCGCCGAGATTGAATGTTACACGGCAGGCATTGTCGGTCTTGGAAGTATAATCAAAAGTAGCGGTGTAATGCTGGGATGTAGTTGTCCAGTTCAGAGTATCGCTGTAATATGGCAGATATTCGCCGTGACCCTGATTTACAATAAAGGATGTGGACTGAGGCTTGTCACTGATATAATCGAATGAAAGCTTGTAAGTTGCACCCTGTTCAAGAGTAAGCGCATCATAGAAGAACTGCGCGTTCCAATCGTTTTTGCCGCCCTTGTCTACCTGCATTGCAACACCGTTGTCAACATAGAACAGCTCGCCCTGTGCGCCTTCGGAGGTATCGGTCCAGCTTGCCCAGTTGTCTTCGTTTGCACAGAGATTGTTCTCATCGGGAGTAGTCTCGGGGTTCAGTATAGCTCTTTTCATCTCAACAAGGTCGATGACATCTATCTCGCCGTCCAGGTTGATATCGGCATTCATGCTGATATTATCAGAGAGCTTTATGAGATAATTCTGGAGAAGTTCCTTGTCGGTATCGTTTAGTTTGCCGTCGCCGTTGATATCGCCCCTGACCTTTTTCTGAGGATCAATGTAAACCTCTGAACCTGCGGCTGCAAGCATAGTGTTCAGCAGTTCGGGCTGAGATACTTTACAAGTGCGGCGGTTGTAGATCTTATACTGAGAACCATTATCCCACCATATACAGCACATACCGTACTTCGTGCATTTTTCAACAAGATACTTTGCCCAGGAAGTTATCTGATCCATATTGTTCTTGTTTGCACAGCCGAACTCGCCTATGATAACGGGGATACCCTTCTGGGAGAATGTTCTGTTGAGGTTATCAAGTACGTTATCCAGCGGAGATTTTGTCCACGATGTTATATCGGGATAACTTTCGTGCGTGAATTCAAAAGGCTGATAAACGTGTGCTTCAACAATCAGTCTGTTGCTTATCGTATCCTTAGGCAGAACGTACTGGCTTGTTATCTCATAGTTCGCGCCGCCGCAATAGGTGTTGCATATGAGATTTCTCTTGGCATTGTTTCCACCTGAACTTCTTACGGTATCAACAAAGATCTGGTTGAGATCATTTGCGATAGGGCAAGCTTCTGAACTTGGTATCCACCACTGATTAGAACTCTCGTCCAGTATCTCGTTGAAGCCTTCAAACAGAAGCTTGTCGCCGTAATCGGCAAAATTGTCGCTGACCTGTTCCCATATAGATGTGAACATTGCTTTCTTTGTCTGAAGGTTTGTGCTGTTCGCTTTCAGCCAGCCCTTTTCACCTGTATCGTGATGAACGTTGATAATGCAGTACATATCGTCTTCGAGAACATAATCTACGATCTCTTCCACCCTGTTCATCCATGTTTCGTCGATCTTGTAGGTCACAGGATCCATATGTTCGTACCAGGTAACAGGTACACGAACGGTTTTTACACCCGATTTCTTTACCATGTCGATCATGGCTTTGGTCGTAGCGGGATTTCCCCATGCTGTTTCGGAAGATGTACTTCCTCTGTTAGAACCTATCGTAGTGCCTGAATAGCTGTCCAGCGAGTTGCCGAGGTTCCACCCCAGACCCATATCGGCAACAGTCTGTTTAGCGTTTTTCTCGAAAGCGGCTTCTGCGCGGACGGGTTCGATGAGTGAAAGGCAGGATACTGCCATAGCACAGACCACTGAAAGCGCAAAAGTCTTTCTGCTTCTAGTCTTCATAAAATAATTCCCCTTTTGATCATAAATATTAGACCTGTTCAGGTATGCCGTTTACGCCTCTCATTTTATCGGCAGACCCGTATCTTTGGTTGTTTCACAGCCTTATCTGACCATTGGCTGTGGGGACAGCAGGAGTATTCAGCCGTGTATTGACCGCTTGCTGAGAGTGAACTGAAGTGACTCCATGTAGATTACGCACATTTCTCCGCGTACACCCTTGTGGATAATGCGCATAATTGTATGCCCCAAACTAAATTTATTATACACTGTTGACAATGAGAATTCAATGATATATAATATAACTTGGATGATGTTTTTTAAAAAAACGGAGAGTGATGTTTGATGATGATCAATAATGTCGGATATAACCACAGACACGATACGGATTTTCTGATCGAGCGTCCGAACGGCAGCGGAGACTGTCTTCTCCTGATACTCAAAACCGATACTGTGTTCACACTTTACGGTAAAGATATCGTAGTCCCGAAGGATTCATTCTTTCTTTATCCGCAGGGAATGCCGCAGTATTACAGGTGTTTGCCCAAGCATGAATTCGCAAACGACTGGATACATTTTCGGTTCGGTGAGGGTGAAGAAGAGGAATTTCTCAAAAGAAAAATTCCCTACGCACAGGGTATACCGACAGAAGCCGCCGAATTTCTCAGCTGGTGTATCAAGGCTATCGCCGATGAATATACCTCCGAGTCGCCCTATGCGCAGGAGAATATGGAGCATTATATGTGGCTTATATTCAACCGTGTAAGTGATACGCTGTATATTCCCGATAAACATATTAATGATGCCGAACATGAGATACTGCTTACTATCCGCCATAAGATATATGCCGAGCCCTACATACCTCGTTCGATAACATGGGCGGCACATGAAGTCCGCATGAGTACGGCTTCTTTTCAGTATTATTATAAAAAAATTTTCGGGGTGACATTCATACAGGATTTCATCAACGCCAAGACAGAATATGCGAAAATGCTTCTGACCTCCACAAATCTGACAGCTCATGATATCGCGGGAAAATGCGGCTATCGTAATTACGAGCATTTTACTCGGCAGTTCAAGGAACGATGCGGGGTCACTCCGCTTGAATACCGAAAGCGCAAGGATTAGTTTTTATCTCCCTTAGGGTATGTAAAACAGCGTATTTACGGGCTTAAACGGGTGAAAAATCTGTCACCGCCTGTCACCTTTTGACACCATAATAATGACTTCGATAAATGTTCTTTGCAGCTTGATCGGGACCTTCACAAAACAAAGTCGGCATTGACAAAAGCGTAAAAAGTTTACATTCATATTTGAAAATTTTTGTAGACAAAAACTTTGTTATATGATAAAATAAAATCATTATATTGGTTAAAACATTTATATCGCCTTTTAGCGATGGTGTTTTACTGTATCCGTTAATTTTCAAATCAGTTTTAAGATGGAGTGTGTGTATATGAAAAGATCAGGAAGAAAAATGATCAGGACGTCTGCGCTGGCATTTGCAGTTATGGCAGCAAGTGTATCAGCTATGGCAGCTCAGAGCGGTGTATTCCCCGCTGCCCAGATAACAGCTAACGCTTTGTATGAGCCGATCGATTATAACTTTACAGAGGGTGTTTCGGGAAATATCAAGTATCAGAAGTATTCCGACCATATCGAGATATATGACTGCACCAGCGGTACTACATCCGTAAATATCCCCTCAACTATCGACGGTCTGCCTGTTACAGCTATCGCAAGATATGCTTTCCAGTGCAGCTCTATCACAAGCATATCTATCCCTGAGTCTGTAAAGACTATCGGTTACTATGCATTCTCATTTTCTTCAAATCTCCAGTCGGTAACTCTGCCTTCAAGTCTTGAAGTAATGGAGATGCACGCTTTTGAGTACTGCTCAAGCCTTGATACCGTAAAATTCCCGAACAAGTTTATCGAGATACATGACAAGTGTTTTGATTCAACTCCCTGGCTGGAAGCACAGCGTCAGCAAGATTCTCTCGTTGTTGTAAACGGTGCTCTTATCGATGCTACTACTGCAAAGGGCGCTGTTACTGTACCTTCAAGCGTTAAGTACGTATCGCCCAGCGCATTTGCAGGAAACAACGATGTTACTTCCGTTGTATTCCCCACAGGTGTTAAGGAAGTATGCGACAACACATTCTTCTATTGCGAGAATCTTAATTCTGTTGATGCAAAGGGTGCTTCTTACATTGGTTCTATGGCGTTTGCTTACTGCAACAGGCTCAGCGAATTGAAGCTTTCAAGCAGCCTTACAAAGATCGAGGACTATGCATTCTCTGATGTGACCAGCCGTGCGACTATCACATTCTACGGCAGCAGAGATAAGTGGGAAAGTGTTGAAAAGCCATCTGATATGACTTTCCTGAACAATGCTAACATGGTATATGATACATCTACCGTCATTGATATAGATCCGGATCCTCAGCCCCAGAATAATGATTATCCTACAAACGTCAGGGCTATAACCAACTCTCAGTATCATCAGATACAGTTCATTTGGGATAAGGTTCAGGGTGCTGACAAGTACGGCATCGCTGTATATCTGGCAGGCAAGTGGAGAGTTCAGACTTCAAATATCACAAATAACAGCTATGTAACTCCCAAGAACCTGACTCCCGGCATGACCTACAGAGTAGCTGTTGCTGCAAGAGTCAACGGTAAGTGGAATACGACCGATCCTATCAAGAATGCTATAACTGTTACTGTTAGATAATATCGGTTTTGGAGAATATAAAAACGGCAGTCCTATGCTGGCTGCCGTTTTTGCGTTATATTCGTAAGTTCAGAAAATCATGCACAAACAAACGATTCAGTAACCGATCTTGTTTTCTATGTCATGATATTCGCGGAAGAGTTCAAGACATTCTTTGCGGTCGATTTCTTCAAGAATATCAGCGGGTTCTGTATAGAACTGCTGATCGCGGAAACCTATACTGTCGGTATCGGATATATTACATCCATAATAGACCTTTCGGATATTCGCCCACCTGATAGCGCCGAGGCACATTGGGCAGGGTTCAGCCGTGGTGTAAAGCTCACAGTCTGACAGATCGAAAGAGCCAAGATTTTTGCAGGCATTGTGTATCGCCATTATCTCTCCGTGACAGGTCGGATCTTTTTGCAGTATAACTTCATTATGTCCTCTGCCGATCATTTCACCGTCTTTCACGATAACGCACCCAAAAGGACCTCCGTGTCCTGCGCGGATACCCTTTCTTGCCTCCTCGATCGCTATTTCCATAAATCTGTCCATAACTGCACCTCACGAAATTTATATACGAATTATTTTATATTATATCACAAAAAGCTGATAAAATCAAGGCTTTTCCCTTTCCGGACATAACGTAAACAGTAACAGACAGCCACTCTCATGAACAGCTGCCCGTTATTTTTTTAATATATCCTTCTGAAAGACAAAAAACTATTTTTACCTTACTTAACGTATGATCGTGTTATAATTAAAGAGTAGCCTTTGCAGCTATCTTGTAGATCTGCGATACATCTTCAGATGACAGATGAACAAAACCGCCTGTTTTGCCGTCGCCAAGACCAAGCTTTTCAGTGAGCACGGGGATATCTTCTTCCTTAGCGCCAAGTTCTGCAAAGTTTATCGGCATACCGATGTCATGCAGGAATCTGCGGAAAGCTTTTATGCCTGCGATCGCTGTGTTCTCGGGATTCTCGAAATCCATATTGCAGCCGAAAACTCTTACAGCCATCTGGCAGAAACGCATGATATTATGCTTGTAAACGAACTCCATCCATGCGGGCATGATAACGGCAAGTCCTGCACCGTGAGCACAGTCATACAGTGCGGAAAGTTCATGCTCGATACCGTGGCTGTTCCAGTCCTGCTCTCTGCCAACTCCGACTATATTATTGTGAGCTACCATACCTGCCCACATGATATTTGCTCTTGCTTCGTAGTTATTGGGGTCTGCTATAACTCTGGGGGTTTCTTTCACCATAGTCATGAGCACAGCCTCACAAAGACGGTCGGTTATCTCGACCTCGGTGGTGTTGGTGAAATATCTTTCAAAAACGTGCGCCATGATATCGGTAGCACCGCAGGCTGTCTGATAAGCGGGAAGTGTCTGGGTCAGCTCTGGATTCATTACCGAGAACTTAGGGCGCAGTGCGTCAGAACCTGCACCTCTCTTGAACATACCGTCCTCTTTGGTTATAACGGAATCGCCCGAACCCTCACTTCCTGCCGCAGCTATGGTCAGAACTGTGCCCACAGGGAGTGCCTTTTCGATACGCTTTCCGCTGTAAAAGTCCCAGAAATCGCCGTCATAGGGTACACCAGCTGCTATCGCTTTGGAAGAATCTATAACAGAACCGCCGCCTACTGCAAGGATAAAGTCGATATTTTCCTTGCGGCAAAGCTCGATGCCCTTGTATACAAGACCATCGCGGGGATTTGGCTGTACGCCGCCCAGCTCACAATAAGCGATGCCGCTGTTTTCAAGAGACTTCTTTACTCTGTCCAGCAAGCCCGACTTTTTAGCTGAATTTCCGCCGTAGTGGATAAGTACCTTGCTTCCGCCAAACTTTTTTACATAAGTTCCGCACTCATTTTCTCTGTCTTTTCCGAATACAAATTCTGTAGGGCTGTAAAAATTGAAGTTATTCATAGATATCCTCCTTATGTTCGGTTATATTATAGTCCGATTGAACCTGTGTATACGGGTATATCGCTTTCAGCTTTTCGGACTGCTTCTTCAATGGTCATATCGTAGAAATTGCCAGCCGCAAAGTTTCTTCCCGACTTTTTGTCATCGATGAAAGCACCTACCACAACTCCGGGGAGAGCGCTGTCTGGGTCATTGGGGGCGTGAGGTCCGCCGAGATCTGTTCTGCACCAACCCGGATCGGTGATGTTTATGCATATATCTGTGCCATTGTATTTTGATGCGAGATCCATTGTAACCTTGTCAAGGGCAGCCTTGCTGGCGCTGTATCCTGCCTGCTCGGGTTCTAGACGGATGCCGCTTGTGGTGTTGACAATGCGTCCGAATCCTGTTTTGCCCATTTTAGCAAGGAAATGATAGGTTATCATCATGGGGGCTATGGTATTAATCTTGAAGCTGTCCTCATAATCCTTAGCGGGAGTATCAAGATATTCTGTTCTGTAAGCCACCTGAATGCCTGCATTGTTTAGGACGATATCTACCGTCACGCCGAGTGCATCGATATCGGCAAGCATTTTTTCGACCTGTGCTATGTCGGAAAATTCAGCACCGACAGCATAAGCCTGTACGCCCTGCGCTTTTGCTTCTGCGACTATCTTTTCACAGTGTTCGGGAGTTCTGCCGTGAACTATAAGATTGCAGCCGCGTTCAGCCATGAACAGAGCCGCTCTGTATCCTATACCTCTTGCTGCGCCTGTTACAAATGCCCAGCGTCCTTTAACATCAACCATTCATATTCTCCTTTGCTTTTTCGATAGTATCTATAACCTTGTCGCACCACATATCGAATTCCTTGTCCTCATGCTGATATTCGGGGTGGGCGAGGATATTTTTAACTGTCATTTCGATACCCTTTGCCGCACTTATCTCTGCCTTGAAATCGGGTACCACCGACTTCAGCTTAGAGTTATCGAATATCACCGAGTTTGCCTTATCGCCGATAAGACTGCCTGTAAAATCGTAATCTCTGCCCATATTTGCCAACATCTGAGAAGATACATAATATGGGTCAAGTTCAACACCCAGCGCATCAGCGATAGCCTTGTATATGCTGTTCCAGCTGACGCTTTCATCGGATGTTATATGATATGCCTGACCGATAGTTTCTTTTTTGCCGATAAGACCCACAAAGCCCTTTGCGAAATCGCTGTTGTGGGTTATTGTCCACAGCGATGAACCGTCGCCGTGTATTATAACAGGCTTGCCCTCCATTATACGTCTGATGACCTGCCAGCTTCCGCCGTTGCCGTGTACTCCCAGAGGAACACTGCGTTCATCATAGGTGTGGCTTGGGCGGACGATAGTAACAGGGAAGCCGTCCTTATGGAATCTTTCAAAAAGATATTCCTCGCTGGCTTTCTTGTTTCTTGAATATTCCCAGTAAGGATTTTCAAGTGGAGTTTCTTCGGTTATGAGATAGCCCTGAGGCGGTTTCTGATATGCCGATGCAGAACTGATATAGATATACTGCTTTGTCTTTCCGTTGAAAAGCCTGAAATCTCTTTCGACCTGTGAGGGAACGAATCCGATGAATTCAGCCACGCAGTCAAATTCCATATCCTTGATCTTTGCAGCAGTCTCTTCTTCGTTATTTATATCCGCCGTAATGAACTTGATATTTCCCTCAAGACCTGTGTTTCTGCTGCCTCTGTTTAGCAGATAGACCTCGTTATCACCTGATAAAAGCAATCTGGTTATTGCCATACTGATAGTTCCTGTTCCGCCGATAAGCAATACTCTCATGATAAACCTCCTTGTTGGATCTGTTTATTTTCCGTGTTCATATAATATCAAATCTCGCAGTGCTTTTCAACGGTATGAGGTAATATTTATAGATTTATTCAATTTTTGAGTTCAATAGTGATATTTTTATCTGTTGAGTGGTGTTATAATGTAATATGTCATCCACCCGATCTCTTTTTTGACATACGGAACTGTTTCGGTGTCAGCCCGCGCTGACGTTTGAAGCTTCGTATAAAGTGGCTGCAGTCGGAAAAACCTGTCTGCTGGCTGATGAAAGTTAGATCATGATCGGTGAACAGAAGATACTCTTCGGCTTTGAATATGCGCATACGCTCAATATATTCCTTGCAGCTCATGCCGTACTGTTCGCGGAACTTTACCGCAAAGCCCGAGTAGCTCATGTGACATTTGTCGGCGATATCCGTGACGCGAATGTTCTCGTCAAGGCAGCTGTCGATATACTCTGCGATATTTTCGATCCCGAAAACATCTGCTGAGCTTGCAGGGCAGCCGTTGATATCGAGACCGGATGCTATCCATTTTCTGACAATGCCGAAAATGAGACGATAGATCTGGGCACGCAGGATGATATCTCTGCCATAAAGGTAAAGTTCGGTCTCTTTGACGCAGTCAAAAAAGATCTCGCGGCAGTTGAGCTCTTCTGATTCGGAAGAGCTGAAATGTATCTGCATATCTTTCGACCGTGCGTACCTGAAAACAGCGGTAACGGATGGCGCATATGAAGAAGAATTCTGAAATTTGGCGGGATCGAATTTAAGTCCTGCGAAAAGAATAGGTTTTCCGTCGGTTGACATTATAGAGTGTACGGCGGAGGGGTATAAAATGATAAATTCTCCCTCGGATACATCATACTGTATCCCGTCACAGGTCACGGCGGCTTTACCATTGATAACGTATATGAATTCAGCAAAATAATGCCAGTGGGGTTTTACGGGAAAGCTCATTTTTTCGGTATCGAAAATAAAAGTCTCGATAGGCGAATTAAGGCTGTCCTGCTTTTCAAAAAGGGAACTCATAGGCTGATTCCTTCCTAATGCAGTTTTTTTCAATTATATATAATTATTGTAACACAAATATTAAAAAAAATCAATAGGGTAATCATTAAGGGGGATCTTTTTTAATGAACAGTACTTCCGATCTTACACAAGGTAGGCCGTTCAAACTTATAATGCGTTTTTTCTTTCCTCTGCTTCTGACGAATTCTCTTCAGCAGCTGTATTCTTTCGCTGATACCGCCATAGTCGGAAAAGGTCTCGGTGATGATTCACTTGCGGCGGTAGGTAATATGTCGTCGCTGTGCTTTCTGATAATAGGCTTTTCCATGGGGCTTTCCAACGGATTTTCTATCCTTATAGCCCAGAGCTTCGGCGAAAAGAACATGGATAAGCTTCGCAGGACACTTGCACATTCCATTGAACTTGCTGCGGTGATAACTGTGCTGCTGACGCTTTTCAGTGCTGTGTTCCTCAGATCTATACTCGTTCTGCTGAGAACAGATCCTTTGATAATCGGTGAGAGCCTGCAATACGGCTACATTCTTTTCGGCGGATTGGCAGCTACAATAATGTATAATATGTGCGCGGGCATACTCCGTGCCCTGGGTGACAGCAAAACACCGCTGAAAGCCATAATAGTATCATCTATCATGAATATCACCCTCAATTCGGTGTTCATTTTTATATTCCACTGGGGCGTAAGCGGGGCGGCACTTGCAACTATCGTTTCGCAGGTATTCTCGGGTGCTGTATGTTTGGATAAACTGCGCAAAACAGATTTTCTTGCGCTGACAAAGGCTGATTTTTCACATGATGCAAGAATGTACTCCAAACTTCTCGGAAACGGTATCCCAATGGCGCTCATGAATTCCATAACGGCAGTGGGCTGTATGGCGGTACAGTATTTCGTAAACGGTCTGGGAGTAGCTTTCACTTCGGCATATTCGGCTTGCAGCAGATATCTGAATATGTTCATGCAGCCTGCTGCAACAGCCGGTGCAGCCATGTCTTCCTACACAAGCCAGAACTACGGTGCAAAGCGTTTCGACAGGATATGGGACGGCTTGAAGGTCTGTCTTGGTATAGCAGGTGCGGCATATCTGGTATTCGGTTCGGTGATGGTATTCTTCCCCAGATGGCTTGCTTCGCTGATACTTTCAGGCGAAAAGCAGATAAGCTACGCTGCGGAGTTTCTGCCTTTATGCGGAATTATGATCCTATCCGTGGATATGCTGTTTGTTATCAGAAACGGTGTGCAGGGCATGGGTTTCCCATTTGTGCCTATGCTTTCGGGCATAGCTGAAATGGTGCTTCGCATCGGTGCAATAGTTCTTCTTATCGACAGTCTGGGATTTAAAGCCACTGCAGCAGCTGAGATATTTGCCTGGGTAGGCGCACTTCTTATAAATTCAGCTGCGTTCATCGTGATATTCACCCGTGAAAAGGCAAAATATTCCATTAGCAGAAATACAGCGCAGACTTTGTGCATTCCGCACGGTAAGCCCAAACATATTTAAATTAGCTTTACAGATTTGTTCTTCCATATTAAATGCCCCTCAATGGGAATATCCCTTGAGGGGTGTTTATTATACTGTGAATATGTATGCAGACGAATGAAAAAATGTTTTGCTTAAATATTTTAATATCTTGTGATTTCGCCCAATGGAACGAAGCAATATTTGTTTAGTTATTTGAATTTTCATATAATATTAATTATTGTATTGATTTCTTTTACAAAATGGTGTATACTTTAGTAAATACACTTTGCCTGGTTTGCAGGAGGTATTAATTATGTTATACAACGATCCCGTTTTCATAAAGATCGCAGAAGCACTGCTGGTCGAATTTACAGGTATATATTACATCAATTCAGCTACAAACGAGTATTGGTGGTATTCTGCTGATGCCGGATCAAGGTCGCTTAAACTTGTAAAGGTCGGCAAGGACTTTTTTGCTGATATGGAAAAAGATATCGGACGTGTTATATATGAAGATGACAGACACATATTCCTTCAGGACATCAGGAAAGAAAATCTGCTTTCCCATCTTGAGAAAGGTGATGAGTGGAGGATAGAGTACCGTGTGATCCTCAGCGGTGAACCTGTTTACCATGCCCTAAGTTTGATAAGAGGCATTGGTGAAGATGATAATAATTTCGTCCTTGGTATCAGAAATGTTGATAAAGAAGTAAGAGAACGCCATAAGGCAGAACAGAATGAGCATGAGCTTGAGATCTATAATCAGATCGCAGGCAGCCTTGCTGCGCATTATGATACGCTTTACTATGTTGATATGGAAAATGACGGTTACTTTGAGTATTCCTCTACGGATGCGTTCAGGAGACTCAATGTTCCTGCGAGAGGTGATGATTTCTTCAGCGAGAGCAATAAGAATTTGAAGAAATATGTTCATCCCGAAGATCAGGAGAGGGTGATACCTCAGTTTGAAAAACAGAGGATCCTTGAAAATCTGAACAAAGTAAAGTCATTCAGTCTGACATACAGGCTCATGATGGGCGGCTCTGTGATGCACTGCCGCTGTTTGCAGATATGGTCGAGCGATAAAAAGCATATCCTCGTTGGTCTTGAGAACATAAATGAGGAAGTAAAGGCAAAAAAGCTCCTGGAAGAGACGATGAAGGAGAAGACTGCTTACGGTCGTATTGCTGACTCACTGGCGTTACGTTATGATATCATATACTATATCGATTGCAGCACCGGCGAATATTCCAGATATTCCTCCTATCAGTCTGCTGTCGATAAGTCTCTGAAACTGGATGGCAAGGATTTTTTTGCTGCCGCGGCAATGGTCATAAACAAACAGGTACACCCAAAAGACAGAGACAGGATACTTGCTTTGTGTGATAAGGACTATGTTATAACTTCACTTGATAACACCAGGCAGTACAGTGCGGATTTCAGGTTCAAGACGAATGGCGGGATATCAAATAACAGACTGACTATAATGCGTTCGGGCGACAAGACGCATTTTATAGTCGGTTTTGAAAATATAGATGAAGAGGTCAAGAAAGAACAGGAGCATATCGAAGCTCTCAACAGAGCCAACGAACTTGCAAGACGCGACGGCCTTACCGAAACCAGGAATGTGATCGCTTTCCGTGAATTTGAGGCATCTATCCAGAAAAGCATGGACAGCGGCACAGGACATTCTCCTTTTGCTGTCGTTATCTGTGATATCAACGACCTTAAAACAATAAATGACCATAACGGTCACAAGGCGGGAGATGAATATATAAAGTCTTCATGCAGGATCATATGCGGACTTTTTGCGCACAGCCCTGTTTTCAGGATAGGCGGCGATGAATTTGCTGCCGTGCTTGCAGGTTCGGATTATGAGAAGCGTGAATCTCTTGTTGAAACACTGCGTAAACTTTCGCTTAAAAACTTAAGGAATAATGACGGACCTATCCTTGCTGTAGGTATAGGTGTATATGACAAGCTGAACGATAAGAGGTTCTCTGATGTTTTCAAACGAGCTGACGAGGATATGTATCAGGACAAACTCGGGCTGAAAGAAGGAAGACCTGTCGTTGAGATCCAGAAGAACGAAGAAACGAAAAAGCTTATCCCTGCGGAACGAAAGAGACTTCTGGACAGTATATTCGAGATGAACTGTATCCCTGCGGACGGTATGTATATCTACATATGTGATATGAAGTATGACTATTCCAGATGGTCAAAAGCTGCAGTGGATTCCTATGGTCTGCCGTCGGAATATATGTACGGTGCAGGAGCTATCTGGGAAGAGCATATCCATGAAGAAGACAGGGAAGCTTATCACAACGGGCTGGCGGATATCTTTGCCGGTATCAGCAAAGGCCATGATATGCAGTACAGGGCAAGGCGGATAAACGGAGAATACAACGTATGTACCTGTCGGGGTATCGTTGTCAATGACGAAAACGGTGAGCCTGAATATTTTGCCGGGACTATCAGAGATCACGGAGTGCAAAGCAACATTGACAGCCTTACGGGGCTCAGCAATCAGTACGGGTTCTTTGATGAGGTGCAGTCAAATATCGTCAAAAACAATAAAATGCGCATAGCATTGCTGGGCATAGCAAAGTTTTCTGAGGTCAACGAGATCTACGGTTATCATTTCGGTAATCTTGTACTCCAGAAGGTCGGTCGTTTCCTGTTTGAGCATATCGGTAACTACGGCTGGGTTTACAGACTGGACGGAACAAAGTTTGCCATACTCAGTACGGATATTGATTCTGCCGAACGTTTTATACGGAAATATAATGAGCTGCGTGGGCGTTTCAGGGAAGGTATTGTCATAGACGACAAAAAGATAATGCTTGAACTCAATGTGGGACTTATCAATGTTGATAATTTCAATGTGGATTCGCAGACGATAATGACCTGTCTGTCCTTTGCGTATAATGAATCCAAAATCAAAAAGCATGGAGATGCAGTTGTATTCAACAACGACCTTGGCAGCGGTAAGATCCAGAGGATAGAGAAATTCCAGGCGATCAGGGCTTCGATAACACGAGGATTTGACGGCTTCTATCTTATGTATCAGCCCTTTGTGGATGCTAAGACCGAAAAGCTGAAAGGCGCTGAGGCACTGTTAAGGTGGAAAAGCGAAGAGTACGGTATTGTACCTCCCGATCACTTTATACCTCTGCTGGAACAGGATCCTATTTTCCCTTCGCTGGGCGAATGGATACTTACGACTGCAGTAAGAGATGCGAAGAAGATGCTGGAAAACTATCCTGACTTTACAGTCAATGTCAATCTGTCCTATTCTCAGATAGAGAAGGCTGATTTTGTGGATATGGTGATGGATATTCTTGATAAAACAGATTATCCGCCTGAACATCTCTGCCTTGAAGTGACAGAAAGATGCAGACTTCTCGATATCGATATGCTCGAGAATACTTTATGCAGTCTGAGAAGCAGGGGAGTTAAGGTGGCTCTCGATGATTTCGGTACAGGTTTTTCATCTATCGGCATAGTCAAGGAACTTCCTTTCGATACGATAAAGATCGACAGGAGCCTTGTCAGCAGGATAGAAGAGGATATCAAGGAACGAGAGCTGATAAAGACTTTTGTTATGGTTGCGAACACCTGCGGAGCCAAAGTCTGTGTCGAGGGCATAGAAACAGCCGGCATGGGCGATATACTCAGGCAGTATGATGTTGACAGCTTTCAGGGTTATTATTATTCAAAACCTCTTGTATACGAGGATTTTATGAACTGGAGGAAAACCTGAGTTCTGAAAAACATATATGATTTTTATGGCAGAAATGTCATTCTGCCTATTGACAACAGTGTTGTGCTGTGATATAATTTAGATGTCTTCGGGGCAGGGTGAGATTCCTGACCGGCAGTTATAGCCTGCGAGCCGCAATGCGGCTGATCCGGTGTGATCCCGGAGCCGACGGTATAGTCCGGATGAAAGAAGATGACTGCGCCGTTTTTACGGTAAATCGGATTTCCTGCCCCCGTATGTACGGGGGCTTTTTGTATTTTTACGAGAGGGAGTGTCATCATGGAGCATGAAGATTATATGCGCAAGGCTCTTGCTCTGGCTGAATGCGGTATGGGTCATGTTTCGCCTAATCCGATGGTGGGAGCTGTCATAGTGCGTGACGGTGAGATCATCGCTTCGGGATATCATAAAAGGTACGGCGACCTCCATGCCGAACGCAGTGCTTTTGCGGAATGTGACGCAAAGGGCATAGATTGCCGAGGAGCTGATATGTATGTCACCCTGGAGCCCTGCTGTCATCACGGAAAGCAGCCGCCATGCACCGATGCGGTGATCGAACACGGCATAAAACGCGTGTTTGTAGGTTCTTCCGACCCTAATCCTCTTGTTGCGGGTAAGGGAACAGCTATACTTCGGGAGCATGGGATAGAAGTCACCGAGGGCGTGCTGAAAGATGAATGCGACCGCCTGAATGAGATATTCTTCAAGTTTATCACGACAGGTCTTCCGTTTGTTACCCTGAAATATGCCATGACCCTTGACGGTAAGATCGCCTGCTATACAGGCAAATCTCAGTGGATAACAGGTGAGACGGCACGAAATCACGTACACCGTGAAAGACTGCATCATGCGGCGATAATGGTGGGCGTTGGTACGGTGCTGGCTGATGACCCAATGCTAACCTGCCGCATCGAGAACGGCAGAGATCCTTTGAGGATAATATGTGATACTCATCTGCGCACACCTCTTGACAGCAATATCGTGCGTACATCGGATAAAGTTCCGACACTGATAGTCTGCGGTGATGCGGACAGCGGCCGTATCGGTGAGTATGAGAAATGCGGCTGTAAGGTGCTGAGTATGCCTGATAAAAATGGAAGTACCGATCTTGCGGCACTTATGGCATATCTCGGAAAAGAAAAGGTAGACAGTGTGCTTATCGAGGGCGGCGGAACGTTGGGCTGGTCTGCGTTGGAAAGCGGGATAGTCGATAAGGTGATGGCTTATGTTGCACCTAAGATATTCGGCGGAAGTACCGCGAAAACTCCTGTCGGCGGACAGGGCGTGGCTGTGCCCGATGAAGCTTTCATGCTGGAAGACCGCAGGATAACCGAACTTGACGGCGATATACTTATAGAAGGACGGGTGAAGAAATGTTCACGGGACTGATAGAGGAAACAGGCACTGTATGCGAGGTCTGCCGAAACGGAAATGCATCTTTTATACGCATAGCCGCTGAGAAAGTCCTTGAGGGGACTAAAGTCGGTGACAGTATCGCAGTAAACGGCGTGTGCCTTACGGTTACCGAGCACGACGGCAAGATATTCAGGGCTGATGTTATGAACGAGACCCTTAGCCGATCTTCGCTGGGAACACTGAAACAGGGAAGCAAGGTGGATCTTGAAAGGGCGATGTCGGCGGAAGGCCGTTTCGGCGGGCATATAGTTTCGGGTCATATCGATGGTACGGGCACTGTCAGCAATATTAAGCAGGACGGAATCGCTGTTAGGTATACCATATCGGCGGACGAAAAACTGCTGAGGTATATAGTCGAAAAAGGCTCTGTAACATTGGACGGCATAAGTCTTACCGTGGCTGCGGTGACAGATACGGACTTTACTGTATCCGTGATACCTCATACTGCCGAGCAGACCATACTGCCGTATAAAAAAGTAGGGGATATAATAAATATCGAAACGGATATCATAGGAAAATACGTGGAAAAGCTGCTGCGACCTGCCGAGCCGAAAAAAAGCGGCGTTACCATGGAGCAGCTTATGAAGAACGGATTTATCTGAGGAGTGGGTATATGTTTGAATATAATACTATTGAAGAAGCACTGGAAGCTCTGCGAAACGGAGAGGTCATACTTGTGACCGATGATGAGGACAGAGAGAACGAGGGCGATATGATATGCGCGGCACAGTTCGCGACCACCGAGAATGTGAACTTCATGGCTGCACACGCTAAGGGTCTGATATGTATGCCCGTCAGCGAAGCTATCTGTCACAGGCTGCATCTGCCCCAGATGGTGGATTACAATACCGATAATCATTCGACAGCATTTACTGTGTCGATAGACCATGTGGATACGACTACAGGCATATCTGCGGAGGAAAGGGGATATACGGCAAGAGCCCTTGCAGACCCCAGCTCTAAGCCCGAGGACTTCCGTAGACCCGGTCATATGTTCCCGCTGACAGCCAAGAAAAACGGCGTTCTTGAACGTGAGGGACATACCGAGGCTACCGTTGATCTGATGAGACTGGCAGGTTTGGAAGAATGCGGTCTCTGCTGTGAGATAATGCGCGATGACGGCACCATGATGCGTACAGAGGAACTTCAGGAAAAGGCTAAGGAATGGGGCATGAAGTTCATAACGATCGCACAGCTGAAAGAGTACCGCAAGGTACACGATAAGCTTGTGGAGCGTGTGGCTGATACCAAGCTGCCCACCAAGTACGGCAATTTCCGTGCAATAGGCTTTATCAACAAGCTGAATGGCGAGCATCACGTGGCACTTGTTAAGGGTGATATCGGAAATGGTGAGGATATACTCTGCCGTGTACATTCCGAGTGCCTGACAGGTGATGCTTTCGGTTCGCTGAAATGCGACTGCGGACAGCAGTTTGCGGCGGCTATGACCGAGATAGAGAATGAGGGCAGGGGTATACTGCTTTATATGCGTCAGGAGGGCAGAGGTATAGGTCTTATAAACAAACTGCGTGCCTATGAACTTCAGGACAAAGGTATGGATACCCTTGAAGCTAACTTAGCACTTGGCTTCCCCGGAGATATGAGAGAATACTACATCGGCGCACAGATACTCCGTGATCTGGGCTGTAAGACTCTCAGACTTCTCACCAATAACCCCGATAAGATATACGGTCTGA
This sequence comes from Ruminococcus albus AD2013, assembly GCF_000526775.1. Lineage (NCBI taxonomy): Bacteria > Bacillati > Bacillota > Clostridia > Eubacteriales > Oscillospiraceae > Hominimerdicola > Hominimerdicola alba. Next base: position 1,725,486 of record NZ_JAGS01000001.1, on the reverse strand, counting down.
GCGGTTTTGGCATTGAGATAAAGGAACGTGTGCCGATCCAGATGTCTGCCACCGCATACGATCTGTTCTACTTAAAGACAAAACGTGATAAAATGGGTCATATTCTTGACTACTGATAAATTTATAAGGAGCTGTTATTATGAACACTTTTGAAGGAAAACTTATCCCCGAGAACGTGCGAGTTGGTATCGTAGTTGCACGTTTCAATGAATTCATCACATCGAAACTGCTGGGCGGCGCTGTTGATACTCTTGTACGTCACGGTATATCCGAGGACGCTATCGACACTGCATGGGTACCCGGTGCTTTCGAGATACCGCTTATCGCAAAGAAGATGGCAAAGTCAGGCAAGTATGACGCAGTTATCTGCCTTGGCGCGATAATCAGGGGCAGCACTTCTCACTATGATCTGGTTTGCAACGAAGCTGCAAAGGGCATCGCACAGACTTCACTTGAAAGCGGAATACCTGTTATGTTCGGTGTTATCACCACCGAGAATATCGAGCAGGCTATCGAGCGTGCAGGCTCAAAGGCAGGCAACAAGGGCAGCGAGTGTGCTGAGGGTGCTATCGAGATGATAAACCTTATCAAGGCTATCGAAGGCTGATAAACTATAACATGAAGAACGGATAGACCGTTAATATCGGTGGCTATCCGTTTTTTTGTACATTTATATTATCCTGAACTGTGTGGGTGTCATGCCCTCGTAGCGGCTGAACAGTTTTGTGAAGTAGCTTCCGCTGCAAAATCCTACTTTTTCGGATATAGCTTCAACGGACATATCCGTTGTTGAAAGCAGTTCCTTGGCGGTCTGAATACGCCGCTTGGCGATATATTCCATTGGGCGGCATCCGAGATGACGCTTGAACAGCCTGCAAAGCTGCTGCTTTGAAAGACCCGTCACAGTGCACAGTTCTTCCATAGTGATCTTGTTCATATAGCTGTTATTTATGTGGTCGATAGCCGTGACGATAGCGCGGTTGGAGGTTTTCACAACTCTTCCCGAGTTTTTCTGCTGATAAAGTTCGATGAGAAAATTATACAAATATCCCGATGCTCTGAGGTTGCCGTTTATGCTGTCACCGAGTATTGATTCGTGCATTCGTGAGAAGAAATGTTCCAGCAAAGCCAGATCTTTTATCTCAAAGACTGTTGGCTTTTCCATTCCGATGTACTTCAGCAGATAATCACAGGCATATCCGTCGGGCACGACCCAGTGAATGTCCCAGTCATCGGAAGTGGGATAGTATTCGTGAGGATATCCCGCAGGCAGGAATATCGCGGTATGCGGGGGTATTTCAGTGATATTTCCGTCAATGCTGAGAATTCCGCTCCCCTTTGTGCAGTAGAGTATCTGCGGGTGTGGGAAACCTCCGCTTCTGGCAGTGTGCGGCTGACAGGTGTGCTTGCCGATATTGTCAATGAATATGGGCAGACCAAGCTCCTTGTTTTTGATGGGATAATCATTGAAATACATTTTCGATCCTCCTCAAAAAAGATGGTACTATTGTTATGATAATATACTATCATTTATTGACATCTTTGTCAATATGGGTATAATATATAGTAACAGATTTATTTCCGACTATATCACAATATTAGTTATAGTGGTTGGCTTATGAGAAAATCGTTATATAATTTACCATAACATTATAAAGGAGAAACTATGGATATTTCCAGTATTGCAAAAAAAGGTTCACCAAAATCAGAGATGATATACCACGAAGACCCGCGTATGCTCCATATCGGTACACTGCCCGATCATGCATATTTTATACCATTCGGGAAAGATCAGGACGCTTTTGCCGCGCGTGGGAACTCGCAGTATTATGAACTTCTGAACGGAGAATGGGACTTTTCTTATTACGATAGCATTATCGATATACCCGATGATTTCACGGATATGCAAAAGTGCAAAAGTATTCCTGTGCCATCAAACTGGCAGTTGAACGGATATGATAAGGCACAGTATACCAATATAAACTATCCGATACCCTACGAGCCTCCTTATGTTCCCGATGATATCCCTGTGGGCGTTTACGGCAGAGAATATAATTATACTCCCGACGGCCTGCGGCGAATACTCTGTCTTGAGGGTGTTGACAGCTGTCTGTATCTTTATGTTAACGGAGTTTTCGCGGGATATTCACAGGTATCGCATCATACCTCCGAGTTTGATATCACCGATCTTCTCCATGAGGGCACTAACCGTCTGACCGTTGCTGTACTTAAATGGTGTGACGGAACATATCTTGAAGATCAGGATAAGTTCAGGCTTTCGGGTATATTCCGTGATGTTTATATGCTTTCGCGTCCCGAAAAGCGTCTGCTAAATTTCCGTATCACAGCCGAACCCGACAGCACCTTTACAAAGGGTGAATTTCGTGTTTCGGTAGAGGGTTCATCGGCAAAAATACGCCTGTATGACGGAAAGACCCTTATCTGTGAGGGTGATGTATCTGAGGATAAGCCTTTTGAATGTGAGGTCACAGATGTAAAGCTGTGGTCAGCTGAAAGTCCTTATCTGTACAGTTTGGAGATCGAAACGGAGAGCGAACTGATCGGCGAGAAAGTCGGATTCAGAAAAGTCGAGATCACGGACGGAATTTTCAAACTGAACGGCAAGCATATCATACTGTTGGGTGTGAACCGTCATGACAGCTACCCCGACACAGGCTACTACGCTGACCGAGAGAAAATGCTTCGTGACCTTACACTTATGAAGCGAAATAACATAAACGCTGTGCGTACTTCTCACTATCCGAATGCCCCCGAATTCTATGCCATGTGCGACGAACTGGGGCTGTATGTTATAGACGAAGCCGACCTTGAAACTCACGGCTGTGTGAATGTTTACAATGATCTTAAATGGTCAGCGGAGAACGCATATAACGGTATCGCACTTATTGCAAAAGACCCTCTTTTCCGAGAGGCTATACTTGATCGTGAGCGTCTTCTCGTCAGCCGTGATGTGAACCATCCCTGCGTGGTGATATGGTCACTTGGAAATGAATCGGGTTACGGTGAAAACCTGCGTGAAGCCGCAAAGCTGATAAAGTCGCTGGACAGCACTCGTCCCGTACATTATGAGAGCACCCATAAGCTTGATGAAACATCAGATGATGTTCTTGATATGGTTTCGGAGATGTACACTTCACCCGATGATATTCGCAAGTTCCTTGAAAGAGAGGACGAAAAACGTCCCTTTATACTGTGCGAATATTGTCATGCCATGGGCAATGGCCCCGGCGACCTTGAAACATACCATGAGCTATTTATGGAAAGCGACAGGCTTATGGGCGGACTAGTCTGGGAGTGGGCTGACCATGCGGTGATCTTTGGATATACCGCAGATGGCAAGCCGAAATACGGCTATGGCGGTGACAGCGGTGAACGTCACGATGATGGAAATTTCTGCATGGACGCTCTCTGCTATCCCGACAGAAAACCTCACACAGGTCTTGCCGAGGTGAAGCAGGTATATCGTCCTGTTCGCGTAACTCGCATATCCGCCGACAGATTTGCAGTAAAAAATCTCCTGCGTTTTATTGATGCGGGTGAATATCTCACCTGCAACTGGGAAATAACCTATGATGGAGGAAAGGCGGCATCGGGAAGTTTTGATTTTTCAGCTGAACCTATGGGCTGTGCGGAAATAACTATCCCCGAAGCAGAACAGACTTTTGAGAATGATGCATATATCCGTTTTATTTTCACAGCAAAGAACGGATACAGCGTGTTTGCCGATGGCGAGGAAGTCTGCTTCGATCAGATAAAGATATTCACAGCGAAAAAAAAGACTGTTATCTTCGCAGGTAAAGCTCCCGAATTTACCGAAACACCCCTCAGATATGAGATAACAGCAGGTGAAATAAGATATGTCTTCAACAGGCGGACAGCACAGTTTGATGCTATTTCCAAGAACGGCAGAGATCTGCTTGCAAAACCCATGGAGTACAACTTCTTCCGCGCCCCTGTTGACAACGACACGATGAAGAATGACTGGTACTCGGCGCATCTGAACGACTACATCACAAAAGTATATGAAACGAGTATATCAGCGGAAGACGGCTGTGCAGTCATTCGTGTGAAGCAGTCCTTCGGCTGGAGCATATATCAGCCATTTGCGAAAATGACAGCCGAATACCGTATCGGAAGTGGCGGAGAACTGGATATCAAATGCGATTCGGAGTTCTCAAACAAGGTCGAGTTCCTGCCAAGATTTGGTCTCAGGCTGTTTGTTGAGAAATCTTTTGACACTATCGAGTATTACGGTTACGGCGAAAATGAAAGCTATAGCGATAAGCATCAAGGATCCTATGTGGGCAATTTCAGCGCAAAGATAGCCGATATGCATGAGGACTACATCAGACCTCAGGAGAACGGTTCTCACTGGGGCTGTACGAGAATGTCGGTGACAAACGGGAATGATACCCTCGCATTTTCAAACCCCGATGGCTTTTCTTTCAGCACTTCGGAATATACTCAGGAAGAACTTGCTGAAAAGCGACACAACTTTGAACTTGTAAAGTGCGAACACAATGTAATATGCGCAGATCTTGCGATGGCAGGTGTAGGCTCGGCGGCCTGCGGACCACAGCTTGCTGATAAGTACAGGCTCCCGCTCCCGAAGATAAGCGGTAGGATAAAAATAGTACCAAATTGACAGAAATAAATCAGCGACGGCATCACACAAACGTGATGTCGTCGCTTTGTAATTTATTTAACGGCTTTAAGTTTCCATTTTCCGCTTTTGTATCTCAATATGCTGACTGCACCTGTAATTGCCCATGTTATGGCAGTGGTTATCCAGATACCGCGCCAGCTTATGAAAGGTATCCTTGTAAGTACAAGCGAGAAAAGTATCCTGCAAACTACTTCGGTGATACCGTTGACCAGCGAATAGCCTGTATCGCCCGCGCCGTTTAAAAATCCCCTTGTGATATGTATAGCCCCGAGAGGGATATAGCAGCTTCCTGTGATGATAAGTGCCAGTGCGCCGATTTCTTTTGTACGGCTTCCGTTGACGAAGATACCGATAACATTCCTGCCGAAAAATGCAAACAGAATGAACATGACTGCCGCAAATACCGCGCCTATCTTCATTGAAGCTCTGTATCCTTTGACCGCACGTTCCTGCTTGCCTGCGCCGATATTCTGTCCTGTGAAAGCAGTCACTGCCGCACTCATACTGAAATATGGCTGATGAACAAGCTGTTCTATCCTCATTGTGGCGGTATATGCAGTCATTATGTTCTCATCAAATCTGTTTGTAACGCTTTGCAAAGCTACCATAGAAAGCGATATCAGACCATTCTGTGCAGCTATCGGAATGCCTGTGGTTACACATTTTTGGATGAGTTTAGGATCGATCTTCAGTTCTCCTTCTTTCGGGCGGATATCTGCATTTGTCTTAAAGCAGTAGATTATACAGCTTGCCGCTGAAATTCCCTGAGCCAGAACAGTTGCAAATGCCGCACCGCCGACTCCCATCTTGAAACTGATCACAAACAGCAGATCAAGTATGACATTAAGTATCGTTGATACTATCAGAAATATCAGCGGAGTTTTCGAGTCACCAAGCGCTCTCATGACGGAGTTTATCCAGTTGTAGGCGGCTACACATATCGTACCTGCGCAGGCTATCTGCATATATGTTGCCGCGCGTCCGAGGAGGTTAGCTTTGACTCCCAGAAAAGTCAGGATCTGCCTTGCGAACAGTACAGAGGGGATAGTTGCCGCTATGGCGAATATCAGTGTTATCACCGCCGAGTTGACCACCGCCGCACGGACTTTATCGGGGCGACCCGCACCGAAATACTGTGATATCAGTACTCCTGCACCTATCGAAAGCCCTATGCACAGTGTGTAAAACAGGTATGTTATCGAACCCGTAGCACCCACAGCCGCAAGAGAATCATCGCCAAGATATTTACCGACTATCATTGTATCAACAAAATTGTAGGTCTGCTGCAAAAGGTTTCCCGCTAAAAGGGGAAGCGTAAAGCTGATTATACATTTTGCTTCGCTGCCCTCTGTCATTATCCTGCTGCTTGACATCGTATACCTCCATTATAAAAATAATACTCCTATTATAATGCTGATCAGGTCAAAAGTCATCTGAGATAATGTGAATATTCTTATAATTATTATGGCAGACAGCTTCTGCTTTTGAGATCGATCATGTTACGTCAGAGTAATATTTTTGAAAAAATGCAACCGATGCAATACTTTGGGTTAGCAGTAAAGTGAAAGAATACTGCCAACTGTTGTTACAGCCCATAAGCAGGGTATGTCAGCTGAATAACCATTTTTATTTTCATGTCTGGTGATAATGCACAACAATTTCCGACTAACTATATATGAAAAGTAAACATTAGATGAAAATATATAATTCCTATTGACAAACTAGAGATTACAATGTATAATAAATCATAGCAAAATTATAGGAATAAAATATTTCCTCATACCAGAAAGGAAAGATAAGTATGTCAGAATTACTCAGGATAGAAGATCTCTCGGCTGCGGCTGAGGATAAGGAACTGCTTCACGGTGTATCGCTTGAAGTATCGGAGGGTGAAACTCACGTTGTGATGGGTCATAACGGTGCAGGCAAATCAACTCTCGGCTCGGTGATAATGGGCAGCCCCGAATATAAAGTTACAGGCGGAAAGCTGATATTTAACGGCGAGGATATCACTGCACTGGGTGCGGACAAGCGTGCAAGGCTGGGTATATTCCTCTCGTTCCAGAATCCCATCGAGATACCCGGTATCACACTTTCGGATTTTCTGCGCAACGCTCTTGAACAGGTAACAGGCAAGCATCTGAAGCTCTGGGATTTCAAGAAAAAGCTGGCAGCTGCAATGGAGCTTCTTGATATGGACAGCTCATATGCAGACCGTGACCTGAATGTGGGATTTTCAGGCGGTGAAAAGAAAAAGGCTGAGATACTCCAGCTGCTGATACTGGAACCTAAGCTTGCGATACTCGATGAAACGGATTCGGGTCTTGATGTTGACGCGGTCAAGACAGTATCCAAAGGCATTGAAGAATATAAAAAGCGTACAAACGGTGCGCTGATAGTTATTACACATAACACGAAGATACTTGAAGCGCTGACCGTTGATAAGACACATATCCTTTCAGCAGGTAAGATAGTTTCGGAAGGCGGCGCAGAGCTTGTAAATGAGGTCATCGAAAACGGCTTTGAGCAGTTCGCGGGCAGGGAGTGATATTATGAAGGAAAAAACACAGGTAGTCGATATCGACCGTTCGCGATATGATTTCCGATATGAGGAAGATGAGAGCGAATATCTTGAAAGCGGCATCGCGCCCGAAATAATCAAAGCGATATCCGATGAAAAGAATGATCCCGAATGGATGCGGGAATTCCGTCTTAAATCTCTTGAAATATATGACCGTACACCTATGGTGGACTGGGGTCCCGATATATCAGGGCTGAATGTTGACAGTATCGTTGCATATATCCGTCAGAAAAACCGTATGAAGACTGACTGGGAGGACGTTCCCGAGGATATCAAGGAAACCTTTGAAAAGCTGGGTATCCCCCAGGCAGAGCGTGAATCGCTGGCAGGTGTGGGTGCGCAGTATGACAGCGAACTTGTATATCACAATGTCCGTAAGGAGGTAGCGCAGTCAGGCGTTGTTTATACCGACCTTGAAAGTGCTATGCATGACCCCAAGTATGCTGAGATCATAAAGTCCCATTTCATGAAGCTTGTACCTCCGACAGATCACAAATTTGCGGCACTTCACGGTGCGGTATGGTCGGGCGGATCATTCGTATATGTACCAAAAAATGTACATCTTGATATCCCTCTGCAAAGCTATTTCAGACTCAACGCAAAGGGCGCGGGACAGTTCGAGCATACCCTGATAATCCTTGAAGAGAACAGCTATCTGCACTTTATCGAGGGATGTTCAGCACCGAAATATTACGAAGCATCGCTTCACGCAGGCTGTGTTGAGCTCTATGTCGGCAAGGGCGCAAAACTGAGATATTCTACCATAGAGAACTGGTCGAAGAATATGTACAATCTCAACACAAAGAGAGCTCTTGTAGAAGAAAACGGAACCATAGAGTGGGTATCGGGAAGCTTCGGTTCTCACGTATCTTATCTCTATCCTATGAGTGTATTGAACGGCAGGGGAGCTAGCGCTGAGTTCACAGGCATAACCTTTGCAGGTGAAGGTCAGAACCTTGATACAGGTGCAAAAATGGTTCATAATGCTCCCGAGACTTCTTCGTATATGAACACAAAATCCATCTCGAAGAGCGGCGGCATAAGCACTTTCAGGAGCGCTGTTGTCGTTAAGGAAAACGCTAAGGGCAGCAAGAGTTCGGTGAACTGTGAGTCCCTTATGCTCGACAGCATATCTCGTTCGGATACGGTTCCTGTTATGGATATACGCACAAAACAGTGTGATGTCGGACATGAAGCTAAGATAGGACGCATCAGTGATGAAACAGTTTTCTATCTGATGTCAAGAGGTCTTAGCGAAGAACAGGCGAGGGCAATGATAGTCCGCGGTTTTGCAGATAACGTTTCTAAGGAGCTCCCTCTGGAATACGCAGTTGAGATGAACAATCTCATCGGTCTTGAAATGCAGGGAGGCATAGGGTGAATAATATGAGCGATACAAAAATTAATATTCTGCCCGTGCCCACATTCAGATGGCTCGGGGTCAATGATTATAAACACGATATAAAAGAATTTCAAACCGGATCAAGCGAGATATCGGTTTCCGAAAATGAAACCAAATCGGAAGTAGTATATATTGACCGTGAGGGTTCAACCGATATCCGTATCAGTGCTGAAAACGGTTCAAAGATAAAGCTGGTTCAGGTGTTTGATGTAAAGGGTCAGGCAAAGTCGAAAGTTACGGCTGAACTTGGTGAGAATGCATCACTGGAACTGGTCGAGCTGTTCCTCGGCGGAGAGGTCGTAAACGAGATAATCACCGATCTTAAAGGCAGAAAAGCATCATTTGAAGCTGATATCGGATTCAAGCTTGACAGCGGTGACAAACTTGACATAAATCTTGTAGCCGATCATCACGGCAGAAAGACGATATCCCGCATAAACGCAAGCGGTGTTCTGGGCGGCGATGCGGAAAAGACTTTCAAGGGAACCATCGATTTCAAAAACGGTTCTGACGGTGCAAAGGGCGCAGAAAAGGAAGAAGTTCTCCTTATGAGCGATACCGCCGTCAACAAAACAGTTCCGCTGATACTTTGTGCCGAGGAAAATGTTGAAGGAAATCACGGTGCATCTGTGGGACGTATCGACGAAAAACAGTTCTTCTATATGCAGTCCAGAGGTATTGACGAAGAAAAGATCTATGACCTTGCGGCTCAGGCAAAGCTTGCAAAGGTCATCAGCAGGATAGATGACAAGGAGACGCTTTCCAGAATTTATTCGCGTCTCGGAAGAGGTGATGACAGTGAGTGATAAACTATTTTCAAAGGCAGATTTTCCTGTTTTTGAAAAGTATAAAGATCTGGTCTATCTCGATAATTCCGCAACTCAGCAGAAGCCCCGACAGGTGCTTGAACGTGTTGAGGAATACTATCGTGAGGAAAATGCCAATCCCCTGAGAGGACTTTACGATCTCAGCGTAAAGGCGACAGATGCATATGAAAATTCCCGTGAAAAGGTACGAGAATTCATCGGTGCCAACAGTACCAAGGAGATAATTTTTACCAGAAATGCCAGCGAGAGCCTGAACCTTATCGCGTACAGCTGGGGCAGAGAAAATATCACCAGCGGTGATGAGATACTTGTGGCGATATCCGAGCATCACTCCGATCTTCTTCCTTGGCAGCTGCTTGCAAAAGAAAAGGGCGCGACCCTTAAATATCTCGATTGTGATAAATTCGGCAAATACACGGCAGATGATCTGAAAAAAGCCCTGACATCCCGTACAAAGATATTTGCAATAGCGCAGATATCCAATGTATTCGGCAGGGTAAATCCGATAAAAGAATTTGCAAAGATCTGTCATGAAAATGGTACACTGATCGTATGTGACGGAGCACAGAGCGTGCCCCATATCCCTGTCGATGTCAATGATCTTGACGTTGACTTTCTTGCATTTTCGGGACACAAAATGCTGGCACCAATGGGTATCGGTGTACTTTACGGAAGAGAAGAACTTCTTGAAAAAATGCCCCCATTCCTGTCGGGCGGTGAGATGATAGAGTACGTTACCCGCGAGGGTGCGACTTATGCCGAACTTCCCCACAAGTTCGAGGCAGGTACTGTAAATGTCGGCGGTGCAGTTGGTCTTGCGGCGGCTATCGATTATATCAATGATATCGGTTTTGAAGCTATCGAGAAGCGCGAGAACGAACTCACAGAACTTGCTTTCAACGAGATGAAAAAGATACCTTACGTGAATATCATAGGTTCAGAAAAAGCAGAAGATCACCATGGTATACTGACATTTACCATCGAGGGTGTTCACCCCCACGATATCGCAGCGATATTCGATGCAGACAATATAGCGATACGTGCGGGACATCACTGCGCTCAGCCACTGCATCAGCATCTGAGTGTGCAGTCAACTACGAGAATGAGCCTTGCATTTTATAATGACGAAGAAGACATAAAGCGTTTTATCGAAACACTTAAAACAATAAGAAGGAGAATGGGATATGACAGATAATTTTTACGGCGAGGTACTTGCCGACCACAATCTGCATCCGCTACACAGGCACGACCTGCCCGATGCGACCCATGTGTGTAAGGGTCTGAACCCTACCTGCGGTGATGATATCGAACTGCATCTTGATATACATGACGGTGTTATCACGGATGGTTCCTTTACGGGTCTAGGCTGTGCGATATCCCAGGCATCGGCAGATATAATGCTGGAGCTGATAATCGGAAAAACTCCCGATGAAGCAAGGTACTATGCTTCACTTTTCCATAAGATGATCGAGGGAATAATAACCGACGAAGAACTTGAAGAACTGGAAGAAGCAGGAGCATTGCAGAACGTTTCAAAAATGCCCGCAAGGGTGAAATGTGCAATGCTCAGCTGGAATACTATGGAAAAACTTTTGAATGGAGGTGACAGTTGATATGAAGATCTCAACAAGAGTCGAACTTGGTATCGTAGCGCTTGCGGATATCGCAGTGAATTCCGAAAAAGGCAATACCGTATCCTCTGCGGAGATAGCTGAAAGACAGAATATTTCCCAGAAATATCTTGAACAGATAGTATTGGGACTTCGTCAGGGCGGTTTTGTAAAGGGTCAGAAAGGTTCTCACGGCGGATATGTCCTCACCCGTCCTGCGGATAAAATATTCCTCTCCGAGATACTCAATGCCCTCGATAACAATATCCTTGCAGATACCTACGAGGCAGAAGACGACCAGGATAACAACAATATCAGGGCTTCCGTAAACAGTTGTCTCTGGGGAAATATAAACAACTATATGCGTCGTTTTACCGAGCAGATGTCCCTTGCCGATCTTATCAAAGAGTGTCAGAACGAAACTACCGAAAAGAAGAATTATATGTACTATATCTGATAATACTTTTAAATGAATACCCCCGAAGCGGACAGATCTGCGCTTCGGGGGTATTATTATTTGTCATGAAATATCAGGGCTGGCTATATAAAACATAGAAATCTTCGCCGTCATTCACAGCCTTGACCAGTTCCATCAGTTCCTGTATAGAATGTTTGTCAAGCCATTCTTTGATCTCATGCTTTGCGCATAAATAGTGAAATTGACGCTCGTCTTCATCTTTAGATTGGAACTCGGAGAATGAATCCATATCTTTCAAAGGAGTAGCTTTTTTACCGTTGTCAGTCCTTTTGACCCAGTTCTCATAGCTATATTTTTCGCGGTAATCATTCTGTGTTGCAAGTCCTTCATCGAACCATACCGGCAGATTTCGCTGAGTGTCAGATGAAATATATGAGTGCAGTTCAGCATGAGTAAATTCATGTGCAACTACATCAACATTGAAATACTCATTCGATAAACAGATATAATCTTTCTTGGTAGGGAATGGAAACGTTGTTGTGTCTTTTTCACCTATCTTATCAGATATCTTCTTGTCATCGCAGATGACGACCATTGTGTTATCAAGACATTGCATATCCCCGTAAAAGTTTTTTACACGTGCTTTTGCTTCTGAGGTCACTTCAAGGATCTCGTCGGGGGTCAGTGAATTATCCTTGTTGAGATATACATTATTCTCTATTTCCTGAAATTCCGGTCTGAATGGGATACTTTGGATATAGCCGATCTTTGTGAACTGAAAATACCAGACTGCTGTAATTAAAAGCAGTGCCAGTACAATAAAAATGATTAAAAATTTTTTCTTTGATCTTGCTTTCATGGTGTCCGTCTCCTTTATATTTTTTGATCTGTCTGTGATTAATATTATACTGCTAAATATTGATAATGTCAACAGTTAACTTTATATTATATCTGCTGTAAAAAATCCCCCGTCATCTGACAGGGGATTTTGCATCTATATTATCTTATCTTCAACGAACTTATCAAGCACTGCATCTATCTGTCCGCTTACCTCAAACACGCGGACGTTTTTCGATATCAGATACGCTGCTGCACCTTCGCCGATTTTCTGCACCAGCAAAGCATCGCAGTCCGAAAGCAGTTCGATAATTTTATCGAAACGTGTAGTATCATGACCGAGTGAATGCTGACAGGCAGCTAATGCATCGCGTACATCAAGAAATTTATGACCTGTTTCATTCAGCTCATATACTCTAAAGAAATTTGCATGACCGAAGTGTTCGTTTACTGTAAAACCATCGGATGTTGCTACAGCTATTTTTGACATTTTATGTACCTCACTTTTAAAAATATCTCCTGCCGTCTGACAGGAGATATCTGTTATTATTTATATGTTGCCAACGCAGTGTTGTAGATATCCTCTATAACTCTGAGTCCGCCTGTATAACCAACATAATTCGTTGTCATAACTATGCGGTAAGGTGTAGGACAAGCGATGGAGAGAAAGTCTGCATTGATCTCGGCTGCAAGTTCCTTATCCCAGCCGCTGCCGAGGATAAGACCTCTGCCCTTGTGTTCAAGACCTCTGATAACGTCCTGCATAGCACCTGCATCGGGGTCGAAATATACAGGGATCTCACGCTTGTCAGATGTAGCCTTGATGTCTGCTTCGATCTGTTCCTGATACTTCTTCGGAACATTATCAACTATGAACTGCTCCTTTGGAACAAGTCCTGTTTCGTGAAGCAGGAACTTTGTCAGACCAACAACATATCCGGCATCGTGGAGGATATGTACATAGCTGGGAAGACCGTAACGGAATTCCAGCAGGAAAGTTGCAAGGTTGTCAAGCTCCTCATAGTAAGCTTTTTCCTCTTCTTCGATGAACTTTCTTGCCTTCTTTTCATCGATCTCCGCACCCTGTTCAAGTGCAAAATCTACCACGCCGTTCAGGAACTTTGTAGTCTCGTTTGCACCGACAGGCAGGTAGCCGAACTTGAAATAAGGCTGACCGTATCTGCGCTGGAGATTTTTTACGATGGGCTCACCGTACCAGGGAGATACGAACACATTGAAGTTCGCCTTGGGTATAGTCTGCCATTCCTTTACGCCACCCGAGTGAGGTCCGAAAAGGATATTTACTTTCAGACCCAGACCTTCAAGCAGTCTCTTGTACTCTTTCAGGTTGCCCTTCCAGAACTGATCCTGATAGGGTATGGAAGCTATAACATTTACCAGATTTTTCTCCGAGCGGAAGGGATTTTCTTCCTCAAAACGGCTTACGTACTGGTCGATGATAGCATTTACCACAGCCGAATGTGATACATAGTTGTTGGATTTGAAGCCCGAAGTTTCAACATGAACGATGGGTCTGTCTTCTTCAAAAAGGAACTCATCTGTAACACTTGCAACGTCATCACCAACGATACCTGCGGTACATCCTGTAACGACAACCTGCAGATCTGTATCCAGAACCTTGTAGGTGTTCTTTATAATATTGCGGAGTCTGTCGGTTCCGCCGAATACAACTTCTTTCTCGCTGAAATTCGTGCAGGGTGCAGTTTCACCGCCTGCGTAACCTGACGAACGTTCAAAAAAGCCCTTTATCATAACTCCGCAGCCGGGACCCGAGTGAAGTATCGGTACAGCGCGGGGGATAGCTACTACAGTCTGCAATGCGCCTATGGCACAGGTGTAGCGCTCCTGTTCAATAAGTCCTGCCATATTTATTTCTCCTTTACTTTCCCAAGAATGTGTAGGGCTCCTGATCCAGCCACCACTTTGTATAAGGGTTAGCTGAGTGCTTAGCCAGATTCTTTACGAACTCATCGTTCTCGATAGTTTCGAGTATGCGCTCGCCGTAGTTTACCAGACCCTCATAGCCCATGCCGAAATGCTCATCGCCCACCAGCAGTGAAGGTATGCCAAGCTTTGCGCCCCAGAGAGTCATGCCGCCGTGACGTGCCAGAAGTATATCGGGCTTGATGCGGTTGAGTACGTTAACAAGTTCAAACTCCTGCTTGTTGCAGACGTTGTAGTTGGGAACATCGCCGTAATCCGATACGGTATGTCTTAGGGTATCAGCACGCTCGTCCTCGTTATCGTACTGAGGATCGTGGTGGAATATCGCAGCGCCCTGAGGCTCCATGCCCAGTTCTTTCAGCAGAGCCAGCAGAGAATGTCCGTGGGAAGCACCTGCCGTAACGTAAGCGGTCTTGCCCTTCAGCTTCTCTCGCAGAGCTTCGATCTTGGGCAAATATTCTTTCTTCTTGCGTGCGAGGAATTCTTCAACTTCCTTTTCCTTGCCGATTATCTGACCCAGTTCTCTGAACCAGCGGTCGGTCTGTGCGATACCGTAAGGGGGAGAATTGCGTATCTCGGGTACTCCGAACTGCTGTTCCAGTGCTGCGCCGAGATATGAACCAAGTGTGGAACAAGCCTGTATAGTAAGTGCAGCTTCACTTGAATAGCTCAGGCTGTCAACAGTTGCAAAGGGAGTGATATAGTTTGGCTCATAACCGAACTCTGCGAACCATTCACGGAAAATATCACTGCCCCAGAAGTTGATAACATTGATGATATTTCTCTTCTGTCTTGCAGGCTTGATTATCTTTCTTGCGATACCATGGTATCCCGCATCGAAGCCCGATGTCCACATCTTTGAACGGAAGCCTTCGCAGAATACTGCAACTACGGGTATACCAAGTTCTTTCTGAGCCGCATTGGTAACGCTCTCAACGTCATCACCGATGATACCTGCCGCGCAGGTGGTTATAACGAATATCGCACTGGGCTTAGCGCGTTTATGTACCTCACGGATAGCAGCTTCAAGCTTCTTGCTTCCGCCGTAGATGGTATCCTTTTCCTCTAAGTTGGTGGAGTATATCTTTCTCTGTGTGGGGTGGTCAAGCTGTCTGAGATATGCGTTTACGCGGTAGGTGAAAGCAAACTCATGCAGACAGGTCGAACATCCGACAGGGCCGTGGGAGATTATAGCAGCGTCCTGTATAAGTGTCAGGGTACAGGCAGCATTGGAAGTACCGCAGCCGAGGCACTGGCTGAAAGAACGGTTCTTGTCCTTCATTTTTCCGCCGCAGGCAGAGCAGGCATCTACAAGCTCCTTTGCAGTACCCTGAAATCCTGTGATCGAGTTGAGACGTATCTCACGTATCTCGACCTCAGGTATATTCAAATTAACTTTACTCATTATCAAAACTCCTATTCTGAACGGGTCATACCCGATCCCATATAAGATTCAGCTTCCGAAAAAGTATGTCAATATATTCAGACCGTATCAGATCTTGTAATCGTCCTTCAGATCGTCCATCAGACCATACTCAACAAGGATCTCTTCAAGTCTTTCCTGAGTCATGGGCTTGGGTATTACGAACATATCGTTCTGCTCGATCTTCTCGGCAAGTGCTCTGTATTCGTCAGCCTGCTTGGATTCGGGGAAGTGCTGGATAACTGTCTTCTTGCGGATCTCTGCACGCTGTACATCGTTATCACGGGGAACAAAGTGGATCATCTGTGTACCCAGTTCCTTAGCGAATGCTCTTACCAGTTCAGCCTCACGGTCAACGTTTCTGGAGTTGCAGATGATACCGCCCAGACGAACACCGCCCTGTCTTGCATATCTGGCGATACCCTTTGAGATATTGTTTGCCGCATACAGAGCCATCATTTCGCCCGAAGCGACGATGTATATCTCCTTAGCCTTACCTTCACGTATAGGCATTGCGAAACCTCCGCAGACAACGTCACCAAGTACATCATAGAATACATAATCCAGATCTTCGGTATATGCACCCAGTCTTTCCAGCAGACCGATAGATGTGATGATACCGCGTCCTGCGCAGCCTACGCCGGGCTCAGGTCCGCCTGATTCAACGCACTTTGTGCCCATGAAGCCTTCCTTCAGGATAGCGTCCAGCTCGATCTCGTCCTCACCCTGATCTCTCAGTGTATCCAGAACGGTCTTCTGATGCAGACCGCCCAGCAGAAGTCTGGTGGAGTCAGCCTTAGGGTCGCAGCCTACTACCATTACGTTGTTGCCGCGTTCTACAAGTCCTGCGGTAAGGTTCTGTGTTGTAGTGGACTTACCGATACCACCTTTACCGTATATTGCGATCTGTCTTAATTCTTTAGCCATTTTACTTTACCTCATTTCAAATCTTAATTAATATCTTTTATATTAAATACCGTATATGGTATTTTGAAATACGATCATATATTTCATATGGTATTTTAACCGTGTGAGAATGTATCTTTTCTTGTCAATCTCTGCAAGTTCTGATATATCTCTTCGCCGTAATCCTTGCCGCCGGGGATACCGACCGCATCTGCGCGGCATCTCTGGCAGTGTCTGAATACATCGATATATTTCGATGCTTTCAGTATCACTCTTTCAAGTTCCACGCAATCGGGTTCGCGGCAGTCTTTCAGTTTGTGATTTGGTATCAGCGGTATGATATTGTATATCGTAGCGCCCGCTTCGGCAACTGTTCTTGCGACTTCTTCGATATGGTCGCCGTTTATCTCGGGAACGAATACCGTGTTGACTTTAAGCGTCATACCTGCATCACTGAGTATCTTTATACCTTTCAGCTGCTGCTCGATAAGTATATTTGCAGCTTCTACACCTGTATAATGCTTGCCGTGCCAGATGATACCATCATTGAGCTTTGCTTCTATCTCGGGATCAACTGCATTAACCGTGACCGTAAGGGAATCTATCCCCACATCGAGTATCTCCTGTGCTTTTTCAGCAAGCAGAAGTCCGTTTGTGCTCATGCATTTCACAAGCTCGGGATATTCCTCCTTTATCAGCTTGAAAGTCTCCAGTGCATATGGACTTGCAAGTGTATCTCCCGGTCCTGCTATTCCCGCAACGTGTATATCGGGACAGACCTCAAGTGCCCTTCTGATAGCATCTAATGCTTCCTCCGGGGTTATAACTGTCCTGCTGACACCGGGTCGGATCTCGTAATTGTTGAAACTGCGTTCGCAGAACCGACATTCGATATTGCAGCTCGGGCTTATGGGAAGATGTATTCGTCCCGACCCGTTTTTCTCGCCTCTGGCAAAGCAGGGATGCTTTGTAGTCAGTTCTTCGTATGAGATCGCCATTTGTCCACCTCCCATTGTTTTTCTTCCATCAGCAGACATATAGCCTGCTCGATATCTAGCGGTATCTGATAAACAGTCTTTCCGTTTTCTTGAATATACTTCTTTGCCCCGGGACCAATCCTTTGCGCAACTATCGCTGATACATCACCAAGCTGTTCAAGCACTGCGCCGAACTTTGAAACTTCGTGCCATCCGCCGTTGCACGGGGGACGAACTTCTGTCTGACCTGTTATGTCATATTCTTCTTTCTCGGTATCAAGTGTGACGATATAGAATCGTTCAGCCGAACCGAAATGACTGTCTACCCTAACTCCGTCGGAGCTGGCAAATGCAATTTTATATACCATTAACTCACCGCTATCCGAATAATCCTGTACTGAAATATCTGTCGCCTCTGTCAGGGAGAACGACTACGATATTTCCCTTATCTATTGTTTTAGCCAGCTTTAAAGCTGCTGCCACAGCCGCGCCCGAAGACGAACCGGCGATTATGCCTTCTTTCCTTGCGAGATCGCGTACTGTTGAAAAAGCTTCCTCATCATTGATCTTTATGACCTTATCCACAAGGCTTATATCCATCGTTTCGGGGATAAAATCATTTCCGATGCCCTCTATGTTATAATCGGCGTGTTCGCCGCCGCCTATGGTCGAGCCTTCGGGATCAGCGAGGACACCTATTGTTTTACTGTGATCTTTGAGATATCTCACGATACCCGAATAAGTTCCGCCGCTTCCTGCACCTGCTACCAGATAATCGATATCACCGTTAAGGTCATCGAATATCTCCTTGCCTGTGCCCTCATAATGCGCCAGAGGATTGTTCGGGTTTTTGAACTGTCCCAGAGATATCGAATCAGGTATCTGCGCTTTCAGTTCTTCAGCCTTGCGTACTGCACCCAGCATACCCTCGGCACGGGGAGTATTTATTACCTCCGCACCAAGCGCCCTCATGAGCGCCTGCTTTTCAGCGGAAAATTTCGTCGGGACAGTGAAGATCACTCTGTAACCTCTTCCGAGTGCTGCGAATGCAATTCCAAGTCCCGTGTTTCCTGCGGTAGCTTCAATTATCGTACCGCCCTTTTTTAAGAGACCCTCTTTTTCGGCTGCCTTGACCATGTATTCACCTATGCGGTCTTTGACGCTTCCCGAGGGATTATACATTTCCAGCTTGCCATAAATATGTACATCGGGGGAGACCCCCATATTTTTCAGCCTGACAAGTGGTGTGTGACCGATAAGGTCATGCATATTCTCATACAGCATATTACTTTACCTCACTTTTTGCGATAGCCTGATCAAGGTCATTCAGAATATCATCAATATTTTCGATACCGATCGAAAGTCTTATCAGACCATCGGTTATACCGACCTTTTTGCGTATCTCTTCGGGTATCGAAGCATGAGTCATGCTTGAGGGGTGGCATACCAGCGATTCAACACCGCCCAGGCTTTCAGCCAGTGTTATCAGCTCAAGGCTCTCGAAGAATGTGTTGATATCGTAATTGTCCTTCAGTTCAAAGGATATCATCACACCGCCGTTCTTGGCCTGACGCTTGTTGACTTCGTATCCCTTGTCGGTAGGAAGTCCCGGGTAGTGAACGCTCTTTACAGCACTGTGTTCAGTCAGATACTTTGCAGCAGCTTCTGCATTTGCAACGTGTCTGTCGAGACGTACACCCAGTGTCTTGATACCTCTTATCAGCAGAAAACTGTCAAAAGGAGGAAGTACACCGCCTGTGGAATTCTGTATGAACGCCAGCTTTTCTGCAAGTTCAGGTGTCTTGACTACTGCCAGACCTGCAACGACATCGCTGTGTCCGCCGAGATATTTGGTAGCTGAATGAAGAACTATATCAGCACCAAGTTCAAGGGGTCTCTGTAAATACGGTGTCATGAACGTGTTGTCCACGATAACCAGGAGACCATGCCTGTGAGCTATCTCAGCGATCGCCCTTATATCGGTTATCGTCATCAGAGGATTTGCGGGGCTTTCTATCAGTACAGCCTTTACATCAGGTGTTATATCCTTTTCAAAAGCCGCAGGATCCTCTGTATCAGATATGGTATAGTTTATATCAAAGTGATCGAATACCTTGGAAAGCAGTCTGAACGTTCCGCCGTATACATTTGAAGATATCAGCACTCTGTCACCTGTATTCAGCAGACTGAGTACTGCTGTTTCAGCGGCAAGACCGCTTGCAAAAGCAAATCCTGCGTGGCCGCCTTCAAGTTCTGCGATAAGCGCTTCAAGAGCTTCTCTTGTGGGGTTGCCTGTTCTTGAATACTCATAACCGCGCATCTTTCCGAGACCGTCCTGTTTGAAAGTCGAGGTCTGATAAATGGGAACATTCACAGCACCTGTTCTTTCATCTATTGATATACCGCCGTGTATCAGAGCAGTTTCAATATTGTTGTAGCTCATAGTTCATACTTCCTTTCATATTATTCTTATCTGTTTAGTATGATTTATATCGTGACTATATTGTACAACATATTCTGCTATTTGTCAACACCTAAACAATACCTAAATGTGATAACGTTATCACGCCCTCAGATGTAATATTCAGGCTCGTTCAGCTCACCGTAAGGACGGCAGCTTTCGCGTATTATCAGCGTGCCCTCAACTTCAAGCCGTGAGATTATCCTGTGTCCGCCCTTTATACGGTCCAGCAGGAGCATCAGCGAAAAGCGCACCATCTCGTTCTTTGGCAGTGATATCGTTGTCAGCATGGGTCTTGTGTACTGCGCCGCATCGATATCATCGTTGGATATGATCGAGGGTGAATATATCTTTGATCTTCGTCGGCTGAGAGCTTTCAGCATACCCACCGCAAGGATATCATTTGCACAATATATACCCGACGGCGGATCTGCAAGCCCTGAAAAGTATTCCAGAGCTGCGATACCGTTTGCTTCGTTAGGCGTAGTATCATAGATATAGTCAATATCGGGTGTCAGATGATATGTTGTCATCGCCGTCTGATATCCCATGAACCTCGATTCATTGTGGCAGTCGCCTACATATCCTATCTTTGTGTGACCGAGCTTTGCAAGATATGCTATCGCAGTGCGGGCTATCCTGCTGCCGTCACACAGCACCTCATCAACTTCATAATTTGTCGAGTTTCGGTTTATCGAAACGATATTCTTTTCCTTGGTCTTCAGCTGTTTCAGCGCACGGCTGGTCGCCTTGCCTATTATGATAAGTCCGTCAGACTTGTGTGTGCTGTCGCGGTAGAGTTCTTCGACAAGGTTTTGCAGTCTGTCGTTCTGGATTATCCTTTCATCTGAAAACTCACTCCGATGCCATACGTTATTCACTATACAGCTGCTGTTTCTCAGCTCTTTTTCAAGTATCATCAGAAGCTCATCATAGAATGGGTCGGCGGCACCGCTGCCTAAGTGGGTAACAAGGATATTTATGTGATATATCCTGTCCTCATTCCTGCCCCCCGCTCTGAGTGAACGGGCATTTGCATTCGGGATATAATTTATCTCACGGGCAGCCTCTATTACCCTTTGCCTGACTTCCTCACTGGAACATTTATGGTTCGGATCGCTGAGTATCCTGCCCACGGTCGATACCGATACTCCTGTCATTTTTGCTATTTCTTTCAGAGACATAATTTTGCTCCCTTTTGTGAAATATAAGAAATCCTATCTGATATATATGATTATATCACTTTATTTCCTAGTTG
Organism: Ruminococcus albus AD2013; assembly: GCF_000526775.1. Lineage (NCBI taxonomy): Bacteria > Bacillati > Bacillota > Clostridia > Eubacteriales > Oscillospiraceae > Hominimerdicola > Hominimerdicola alba. Next base: position 1,704,134 of record NZ_JAGS01000001.1, on the reverse strand, counting down.
TCAACTAGGTTAATTGTTAAATTTTTGTAATTTCGACTCTTATAAAAAAGACATCCCTGCAAAATACAGAGATGTCCTGATGTCAGAATTATCACAGCAGACCTGCTGCCTTGAATGCCTGTTCAAGATCTTCGATAAGATCGTCTGCGTCCTCTAATCCCGCGGAGATACGTATCAGATTGCGTGGTATCTCAGCCAGCTTGAACTCGTCCTCGGTCAGCTCTGAATGAGTAGTATTTGGAGAGTCAACTATGAGAGAACGTGCGTCACCGAGGTTTACATGATAGTGGAAAAGCTTGATGTTGTTAAGGAACTCAGCTTCCTGCTCGGGTGTGCCCTTTATACCGAAGGACAGTACTCCGCCGCCGCCGTTTGTGAGATGCTTGTCAGCCAGTTCCTTGAACTTGTAGCTTGCAAGGCTGGGGTGACGAACCCATTCAACAGCAGGTGAGCTTTCCAGATATGCAGCGATCTTAGCAGCATTCTTTGACTGTTTGGATACACGTTCGGAAAGTGTCTCAAGACCGATAATACCCAGATATGCGTCCTGAGGTGAGAGCGCAGCGCCCAGCAGATTCAGGTATACAAGTATCGCACGGAATATAAAGAAATTATCCGGGAATATATCCGCAGGAGACTTGCCGCCCAGCATTACTATCGGCTTGTAGAACTGAGGATATCTCTCCTTGGTGTACAGTGACATATCACCGTTATCAAGTATAAGTCCCGCAATGAGATTGCCGTGACCTGTCAGTGCCTTTGTTGCAGAGTATACAACGATATCAGCACCGTGCTCGAGAGGTCTGTAAAGATAAGGTGTTGCAAGGGTATTATCAACTACAACAGGTACGCCGTGCTTGTGAGCAACTTCGGATATAGCATCGATATCCAGCAGATATGCATTTGGGTTGCTGATGGACTCAACATATATAGCCTTTACATCATCGGTTATCTCAGCATCAAGCTTTTCAGGGTCAAGTATAGCATCGGTGAGCTTGATATTTACACCGAACTCGGGGAACAGTCTGTCGAATGCGTCTATCGTGCCGCCGTATACGTAAGGCGAAGCAAGTATCGTGCCGCCGCCTACTGCCAGGTTCAGCAGTGTGTAGCTGATAGCAGCCATGCCCGAACCTACTGCAACTACGTTCTTAGCGCCGTCAAGTGCCTTGACTCTCTCTGCGAAATAGTTAACTGTGGGATTGCCAACACGGGTGTAAAGATATCCTGCTTCCTTGTATGTAAAAAGGTTCTGTGCGTGCTCGGTGCTCTTGAAATCATAAGCCGCAGTCTGATATATAGGGGGAGATATCGCCAGGTTGTTATCCAGAGGGCTGTAACCCGCCTTTATTTTCTTTGTATCAAATCTTAATTCTGCCATGATGATCTTCCTTTCGGTTTTGGTTTGTTTTCGATGTTTACAGTTTACCCGAAAACAGCAGAAAGGTCAATGATAAAAGGTGATATCGTTGTCATATACACGGCAGAAGATGTTTGTATATCGTCATTACGCGGTATCGATATATACCATTTTCTGCATATTTTAAGCTTATTACGATGAAAACATGACAACGTTATCTGCACGTAAATACGGGCTTTTTGATATCAATACAATGCCGTGTTCCAGCCGTCTGATATATTATCACTATGATAATAAGAATACGTTATCATATATATCATATGTTATAAATAATATTTATTGCTCCTGATAAACACTATTTATCGGTTAGGGCTTTGCATTCTTTTGCAGACTCAGTTTCAGCTCCTCGATATATCGTTCACCTATCTCACTTAATGAACCGTGCTTCTTTCTGATATATCCTATCTCCATCACGGTATTGTGATTTTCGCTGTCCTCGCGGAATGGAACAACCACATAATCACTTCCGTTCATCTCTTCACATAGTATACCCGAACAAAGTGTATATCCGTAAAGTGTTTTCATAAGTTCACCCATAGCGGCGCGATCGGTGGCTTTTATCATTCGGGGATATATATTCTCGCTGAGTATCTCTTCTGCAAAAAGATATCCGTTGCTTCCGTTCTGTTCAAATGAAAGGCAAGGGTACGGCGCAAGCTGTTCCAGTCCGATAGATTCTTCCCCCGCAAGAGGATGTTCCCGCCACATATAAACATATGCGCGGCATTTTATCAGCCCTGTAAATTCAAGTTCGTTCTCCTCAAGCATTTTGGTTATGGGCTTGCGGTTAAATGAACTTATATACAGCACGCCTATCTCGCTTTTCAGGCTTCCCACATCATGTATGATATTCAGTGTCTCGGTCTCTCGTATAGCAAATTCAAATTCCAGTGTGCCGAACTGTTTTACAGTCTCGATGAATGCACTTACCGCGAATGAGTAATGCTGTGTCGATACTCCGAATTTTCGCTTCATATCCTTGTTGATATATTTTTCGCAGACAAGTTCGTACTGCCTGTACAGCTGTCCGATACTGCAAAGAAATTCCTCACCCTCTGCCGTTGGTACGACGCCTTTTGGCGTGCGCAGGAATATCTCTGCACCTATCTCGCGTTCTAGTTCGCGCACTGCATTGGTCAGCGTAGGCTGGGATATCCCAAGCTTGTCTGCCGCTTTGTTCATTGAACCGCTCTCGCTTATCATGAGGGCGTAGTTTATCTGCTGAAGTGTCATGGCTAACCTCCTGATTATTGGATTGTATAAACGAAAACGCTCATCGGTATTGTTATCTCGATGAGCGCCCTGAATATTGTTTCCGAAAGACAATATACACGATAGTCGGATCAGATATGCATAGCATCCATCGCCTTGATGTATTGCAGGCTCGGGATAAATATCCCTTCATGCTTATTTCCGCTGTATATCTGTTCGCCGTCTTTGTATACAAACAGCTGTGCGATAGGCACTTCCGTCCATTCATCGCCGTCAAGTGCTGTCGTAGCAAAAATATATCCCGAACCGAGTCTGCGGAACTTCATAGTGTCTTTCATGTTTTTATGTATATAAAGCAGCTCTCCGTCGTATATCATGAGATTAAGCTTGTTTTTATGTGACATCTCCTGAATGAGACCGTCCACAAGCTCACAGCGCTCCTGCTGTGAAAGTTCACCGTTTTGCTGTGCGTTGTTGAGGGTATCCATCAGGAATAAAAACAATCTTTCCGAATCCGTATCTCCGCATTGATTGTTAAGATATGGTATCAGTCTGCTGCCGGAATATATCGTCCCGTTGTGTATGAGTGTCCATTGTCTGCCTGTGATATCGCGCCCCGTGAAAGGGTGGCAGTTTTCCAGCTTTATCGAGCCTACGGTAGCAAATCTTATATGCCCGAGTACAGTTTTCTGTTCATCGATATTCTGCAGCAGCATTTCCAGCATAGCACTGTCAGATGCACGTTCACAGCCCCTTATCAGCCTGTCACCGTACATTATTCCCCAGCCGTGAGGATTGCTTTCACTGTGGGAGAAAAATACCTTTAGCTGTTCTTTGATATCTGTTGGTCCAGCGGCGGAAAAGCCGATAAGTTCACACATCTGTATCACCTTCTATCCGTAAATATTTTCATTGATTATCCTACTGCACAGGCGGTCACTGAGTTTAGCTTTTTCATATGCTATGACATTAAGATATTCTTCATTGTCAGTAAAACGCTCCGCCATCTTATCAAGTATCTGCTCTGCACGTTCAAGTATCGGTATACCATCTATCGTCACACCGTCAAGATCAAGCAAAGCCGCATTCTTGTGATTTTCAACAGCCTGTATCTGCAATTCATCCGTGTATTCAAAATCGGGCTGTTCCGAAAGATATACCGCCAGAAGATGTGCAAAGCGCAGATCGTCAGCGTTTATACCCAGAGTCTCCAGCGGGTTGATATCGAACATTCTAAGCTCGATATGGCTGACACCATTTTCAAAGTTCTCGATACTGTTAATACCCTTTGGTTTCAGTCTTATGGGCAGATACAGCTCACTTGCCGAAAACAGTCTGCCATCATCAACATAGCGCTGTATACTGTCAACATATGCTGAAAGGCTTTTAAATCTGAGTGTCGGTACAAAATTGTTCCAGTATCCTTTTTCGCTGCTTCTTATTGAAGCATATCTGCTCACCGCAGCGCCCTTTGCACCGTCTTCAAAAAGTGAACGGTCATATACGGGGCTTGAGGCAGTAAGCACCAGCGGCAGCCAGCTGTGTCTGCTGAACTGTTTGTACAGCCTTAGATAGAATTTATTTTTGAATTCGGAAAAGTTTTCGCCTGAAGATATGCTTTTCAGATATTCGTCATCAAAAGAAAAATTGAAATGTATACCCGAAAACAGCATCAGCTTTTTTCCGTAGCGCTGTTCCAGTTTTTCACGGTATAAACGCTTGCCCGAATGATCTCCTCTGAAATCTGCCACGTGTATCTCACTTTCGTCCGAAAAATGCGGCGGATTACTGTATATATGGAGTTGCTCATCCATCTCATTCAGTATTTTATTTACATTTCTATCCAGGCGTTCAAGCTCCTTCATAACACCGTCGATACTTGTACAGACAGGTGTTACCAGCTCTATCTGATTTTCACAGAAGTCGCGGGTTATCTCGCCGTCAGCATCGAATGGGTGAGGTATCTGTGAAAGTCTGCCGTTTTCATCAACACGGAGCGTCTCGCGTTCCAATCCGAAATTTCCTTTATATATAAGCTGATTATCCATTTGTCCTCCTTATATAGAAGTTAACGTCCTTATATGCATCTCCATATTATGGAATTAATCCTATTAAATCAATATGATAAATAGATTATATCATATAATTCCTATAATGTCAATATGAAATGTTGTAAACGAATTATTAACACCATTGCATATCAAAAAGCGCGGACAATTCATATCGTCCGCGCATCATATCAGAATTCATAAGGGGTTATCTGATAAACAAAATAGTTCAGCCAGTTTGAGAACAGCAGGCTCGAAGCCGATATCCAGCGGCTCTCGGGTTCTTTATCGGGGTCATCATCAGGAAAATAATTCTTAGGTATATCAGGTGAGATACCTTTATCCGTATCACGGATATATTCCTCAGCCAGTCTGTAAAGATCATACTCGGGATGACCGTTCACGAAAATATTCTTGCCGCCGTCTGAAACGATATATACACCTGTTTCATCGGACTCGGCAATTATGGAAAGTTCATTGACTTTCAGTATCTCATCTCTGTCGATGCCAGTATATCTCGAATGCGGCGCAAAAAAATTCTTATCAAAACCGCGTACAAGTTCATTGCCGGGTTCAGTTACAGTGTGTTTGAATATTCCCGAAAGCTTTCTTTCGAGATCAAACTTTGGCACGCCGTAGTGATAGTATAGCCCCGCCTGAGCCGCCCAGCACAGATATAATGTCGATGTTACGTGTATCCTGCTCCATTCAAATATCGCCGAAAGCTCACCCCAGTAATCCACATCTTCATATTCAAGTTTTTCAACAGGCGCACCTGTTATTATCAGACCATCATAATACTTGTGTTCTATCTGATAAAAGGGAAGATAGTTTTTTAAAAGATAGCTCATGGGAGTATTCTTATATTTATGTGTGGTAAGCCTTATAAATGTAACTTCGGTCTGCAATGGCGAATTGGAAAGCAGGCGCAGAAGCTGCTGCTCTGTCTCTTCCTTGTCGGGCATTATATTCAGCACAGCTATTTTAAGCTCTCTTATATCCTGGTGGATCGCACGTTCTTCTGTCATTGCAAAGATGTTTTCCTTTTTCAGCTTTTCAATAACGGGCAGTGTTTCCTTTAATCTGATCGGCATACGCTAGCTCTCCTTTTCATTATAGTTATCATATAGGTTTAGTATGTTTTTAGATTATAACACATTTTTCTACCCCTGTCAATAGTTTTTTTTCAATTTTTTCTCCCTGAATATCATATCGAAGCTCATAATATTTCAGCCGATATACGCTGTCTATTACACGTTATAAATTCTATCGATAACAAAGCCATTTTGCGATAACGTATTCTTATTATTACACATGATCCACCCCTAATGAAATATTTTTTTATCCTTATGACCCTGCAGACTCCCTTATTATCGGGAAAGATATCGTTATCACCATTGCCGTGAGAAACTGAATAAAATACCGTATCCGATAATAACAGCCCTCTGATATTGCGCAGTAAAGTGCTTTATCAGCACAAACCAAGACAACGTTATCACATTTCCAAATTGACTTTTGCCAATATTTCGGATAGAATTTAGTCATCGAAAAAACAGCAAACACAAAGGAGTTTTGGAAATGAAAAAGGAAAGTATTTTAGCAGCTATAATGGCATCGGCAATATTGCTGGCATCATGTTCGGTAAGCGAACAGGGAAGTTCCGATAATGAGAAAAAGGGCTCTGCTAATAACACTGCACAGAGCACAGGTGATTTCAAATACGGCAAGATAGATATCCCCGGCAAGGACGGTGCCCTCTGCGGCGCTCCTATCTATATAGCTTACGAGAACGGCTATTTTGCAGAAGAGGGCTTCGATGTGACCCTTATATCTGCCGATTTTGAAACAAGAAAGATCGGTCTCAACAACGGTTCCATACCGATAGTAAACGGAGATTTCCAGTTCTTCCCCTCGATCGAGAACGGTATAAACGTTAAGGTCGTCGATGGTCTGCACGAGGGCTGTATCAAGTTTGCAGTCAGCCCCGATTCCGATATCAAATCAGTTGATGACCTCAAAGGCAAGAAGATAGGCGTTGACGAAATAGGCGGCACACCTCATCAGGTGGCATCTCTCTGGCTGGAAAACGCAGGTATCTCCGCAGATCCTTCCGATGGTGAGGTAACATTCCTGCCTTACTCCGACGGCAACCTGGAGTTTGAAGCACTGGCAAACGGCGAGATAGATGTTGCAGCCCTTTGGGATCCGCTGGGTTCTATACACGAAAAAGCAGGCGATGTACGCATACTCTTCGATCTGGGCAAAGACCCCTATTTTGCAGATCACTTCTGCTGCTTCCTCTATGCATCGAATAAGGTACTGGAAGAAAACCCCGAAGAGGTCGCAGCTCTCCTCAGAGCATACCGCAAGGCTCAGGAATGGCTTTATGAGAACCCCGAAGAAGCCGTTGATATCATTATCAACAAAAATTACGCTTCCATCGAGGATAAGGAACTGGCAGTCGATCTGATAAAGAGCTACGGTTTCCCCTCAGCAGCCGAACATGATGCAAACTGGGATGCTCACGTTGAAGAGGACGTTAAGTATTTCGTTGACGGTCTTTCACAGATAGGCTACCTCAAGAGTGATCCCGACCAATTTGCAAAGGATATCTACCAGAAAGTTGAAGTAAAATAATAATCAGTACAGAGAGGAGATACAGTAACGTATGAACGGACAGATAGCTTTAAAAGGCAGCCTTCGGAACTCCGCTGAAAAGGAAAAGCCGACTGCCGAAAAGAAAGCAAAATGGGGATACAGGCACAACGGCTATTATGCCCTGAAAGCGCTGCTCACCATCTCGGGCTTTGTTGCTGCCATAATAATCAATATAGTATTCCCCCAGAAGGCGGCAGTCGAATTCAAGACCTACGTGATAAACGCATTTGGTCTTAGCGTCAGCCTTAATATAAACGATGCTTACATCTTCGTGCTTGTAGCGCTGATATTGATATTCACAGGCGCAGGCATCGTATCACTGAAAGATAAAAACAAGCGCAAAAAATTCTGCAAGGCAGCTGCATTCAGGTTTGCGCTGGGTATCGCCCTTGCGGTATGGGATATAGGCGGAACAAAATTACAGGTGTTCGCACAGCCCTTTTTCCCGGGACCCGCACAGGTCATCGAAGCATATCTTGCCGATGGTGAATATGTGGTACAGAATACCCTTTATTCCCTCAGGCTATACGCAGCAGGATTTTCCAGCGGTGTACTCCTCGGAGTCGGTACAGGCATACTCATCGGCTGGTTCCCGAAAGTATATTACTGGGTCTTCCCGATACTGAAAATAACAGGCGTTGTCCCCGCAGTGGCATGGATGCCCTTTGCACTTACCTTACTGCCTAACTCATTCACAGCAGCTGTGTTCCTCATCGTGATATGCGCATGGTTCCAGATAGCATTCCTTACTGCCCAGGGCATACAGTCCACACCCAAGCAGAATTATGAAGCCGCAAGGATACTCGGCAGTTCCCAGTTAGGTCTGATATTCAACGTTGCCATACCCCATGCTATGCCCGATATCTTCACAGGCATAAGTTCGGCAAATGCTATGGCTTTCACTACCCTCGTCATGAGCGAGATGCTGGGTCAGCCCGGCGGACTGGGTTACTACATAAACCAGTCGAAAGTCTGGAGCGCATATTACAAAGTTCTGGCAGCCATAATCATAATGGCAGTGCTGTTCTCTCTGATTAATTACCTTATAGGACGTATCCGCAAGCGTGCACTGCGCTGGCAGGAAGGAGTGCTGAAAAAATGAGCAGTACCATATTTGTAAATAATGTCAACAGGATATATACCGATGCCGAGGGCAATAAAGTCAACGCTCTTTATAATGTTGACCTTGATATCCGTCCCGGTGAATTCATTTCGATAATAGGACCCTCAGGCTGCGGAAAGACCACACTGCTTCGCCTTATAGCGGGTCTTGATAAACCCCAGTCGGGTGAACTTACCATAGACGGCAGCAAGATAACAGACGTTTCTCCCGAACGCGGATATGTTTTCCAGCAGGGCGGTCTGTTCCCCTGGCTGAATGTTGAGAACAATATTGCCTACGGACTTAAAGCCCGAAAGGTGTACAAGAAAAACAAGGACAAGATAAGCAGATATATCTCAATGGTGGGTCTTGACGGATTTGAGAGATCCTATCCCCACCAGATATCAGGCGGAATGGCACAGCGTGTCGCAATAGCAAGAGCACTTATCAACGAACCTAAAGCTCTTCTGCTTGACGAACCTATGGGCGCACTGGATTCCTTCACCCGTGCCGATCTTCAGGATAAGATACTAGAACTCTGGAAAGAGAACGGTATAACAATGATACTCGTCACCCACGATATCGACGAAGCTATATATCTCAGCGACAGGATAGTCATAATGACACCCCGTCCCGGAAAGATCAGCAAGCTGATCGATGTCGATCTTCCGAGACCCCGTCACCGCGGCGGTTCGGAATTTCTTGCAATGAGAAAATCAATACTCGAGCATTTTGAACTTGCGCAGGCACAGCCTCAGCCAGAGTATATGATATAAGGAAGAAGAATTATTGTGAAAGAAAAAATACGGGATACAGCAGGACTGATATTGTCGCTTCTGCTGACGATCGGATCGCTGACTTTTTTCAGAGCCTGTGATTCGGCAGAGGGCAGACATATGGCTTGCCACTGGGCACAGAATGCGATCACATTGATCGGCATAGTTCTGGTATTACAGTCCTTTATCAAACTTGTAATAAATCAGAAAGGTATAAAAACAGGACTTGCCATCGGTACAGCCGCTCTTGCCATAGTGGTCATATTCATACCCGGTACTGCCATAAACCTCTGCATGATGAAGCCCATGCGCTGTCACACAGTGTTCCGACCTGCCGTTACGGTGGTATCATCACTGCTTGCGATAGTATCAGTTATAGATATCATAACGAACCTTAGAAGATTGGGGAAAGAGAAATGAAACTGAAAACTCTGCCGCTGAAAAATCTGATAAAAAAGCCTTTCAGGACAGGTGCGCTCATACTCATCGCGGCACTGATGACCATAGCACTTTTCGGTGGTTCGGTGGCTTCTGCAAGTATGAAAAACGGTCTTGACAGCCTTGAACAGCGGCTGGGTGCTGATATAATAGTAGTTCCCGAAGAAGCAGAAGCTAAAGTCGAACTTGAAAATATACTGCTTCAGGGCACCCCGGGTTATTTCTATATGGATAAGTCGTTGGAGGAACAGATTGCAGCAATAGAGGGTGTTGAACTCACCTCCCCCCAGTACTTCCTCGTTTCTGCAAATGCCGAATGCTGTTCCGTTCAGGTGCAGATAATCGGTTTTGATGAAGAGTCGGATTTCTCAATAAAGCCTTGGCTGAAACAATGCTATGACGGTACTCTCGGCGAGAATGAGATAATCGTCGGTTCATCTCTTTCAACAAAAGTCGGTCATACGCTGAAACTCTACGGCGTTGACTGCAAGGCGGTCGGCAAGCTTGATGCAACGGGAACAGGACTTGATACAGCCATCTATACCACCCCCGATACGGTCCGCACACTGATAAAGGCTTCGCAGGAAAAGGGCATAGGCGTTCTCTCGAAGCAAAATCCCGATGATGTGATATCCTCGGTGTATGTAAAAGTCAGGGAGGGCTATGATATATCGGAAGTTGCAGGTGCTATAAATCTTCAAGTTGACGGCGTTGAAGCTGTACGCACACGCTCGATGATAACAGGCACCGCCGACAGACTTTCAGCAATTTCTGGCAGTATAGGCATCATCAGGAACGCTGTCTGGATACTTGCGGCAGTGCTGATGACAGCGGCATTTTCCGTACTGGCAGGTGTCCGCAGACGCGAATTTGCAATACTTAGGACAATAGGTTTCTCCCGCAGACAGCTTAGCGCAGAAGTATTTTCCGAAAGCAGTCTGATATGTGCAGGGGGGATAATCGCAGGCATACTGCTGACAGCAGTGACAGTTTTCCCCTTCGGAAGTCTGATAGAACAGCGCACGGGACTGCCGTATCTTTCCCCCGACTTGTTAAGCAATGTCAGATATGCAGTTTTAACAGCCGCGGCAGTTCTGCTGACAGGTGTGATATCCTCCGCATATTCGGCGTACAGACTCAGCCGCGCGGATACGGGAAATATACTCAGAGAGGGTGACTGACATGAATATAAGTGCTGAAAATATTGGAAAAAAATACAGCAAAAAAAGCCGCACTGTCACGGCTGTGCAGACCACTTCTGCCGAGTTTGAAAGCGGTAAACTGACAGTCATTTTCGGTCGCTCGGGAAGCGGAAAAACCACACTTCTGAATATCCTTTCGGGTCTGATAAAGCCGACTTCGGGCAGTGTTACATATGACGGAAAAGATATTTTCTCCCTTGATGACAGGGAACTTTCCAAGTTTCGTGCCGGGAATATAGGTTATATCCCCCAGGGTCAGAGTTCGCTTTCAGCACTTACGGTCGCAGAAAATCTGATACTTCCCGCGGCACTTATCGGCAGAGATATTCCCGATGACGAAGTCGAAAAACTGCTGATAACAGTGGGTCTTGCAGATCTGAAAAACGCATACCCGAATGAACTTTCCGGTGGCGAACTCAGAAGACTTGCCATCGCAAGGGCGCTTATAAACAAGCCCTCTGTGATATTTGCCGATGAACCCACAAACGATCTTGACGACGAGAACACAAGGATTGTTTTTGAACTTTTGAAAAAAACAGCAAAGCAGGGAACAGCAGTGATCGTTGTCACCCACGATACAACAGCGGCAGATCATGCCGACACCATATACCGCATGGACGCAGGAGTTTTAACAAAACAGGAGGGGATAAAACGTGAGATCGCGTAAAGGAAATATAAAAGATCTTGAAGAACTGGCGGCGATAGAAAGTACCTGTTTTCCGCCCGAACAGGCCGCGGGACTTGAACAGTTCCGTGCAAGGCTTAAAAAATACCCGCATCATTTTCTGGTGCTTTGCGATGACAATGATAGGATAATTTCATTCATCAACGGCTTTGTTACCGACATTCCCGACCTTACGGACGAAATGTACGCAAAGCCCGATATGCATAATGAAAAGGGTTCGTGGCAGATGATATTCGGACTTAATACCCTGCCCGACCACAGGCGCAGAGGATATGCGCAGACCCTTATGAACGAGTTTCTGTCCATAGCAAGATCAGAGGGCAGGCGCGGTGCAGTCCTCACCTGCAAGGAATCTCTTATAGAATTTTATGAGCGTTTCGGTTTTGTCAACGAGGGCGTTTCCGCAGGTTCGGTCATAGGCGGAGTTAAATGGTATCAGATGAGGAGATCATTCTGATGCGAAAAACTTATATCCCAATACTCACAGCGCTGTTCCTTATAGGCTGCGGAACTTCCGTAAATGCAAGCGTAGCCGAACCTGTAAAAACGCAGGCGGAAGTGAAGTCCGAGACCACTGATGTCAGCCGCGGAGAGTACGATACATTTTTCGGCGTGCTGATGGACGAGTGCTGTTCCGATATCGAAGACCCCGCATTTCACGAAACCAACTGTATGTTTATGGAAGGCTGCCGTGAAAGCGGATACGGTCTTGATATTAGGCAGGAAGACGGTTCATGGGTGTTTTATATGTTCGATGAAGCAGGTCAGCAGCTGACCCTTGATTATCTTGAACAGACAGAACGCGTTGACGGTCTTTATGTCACCGTTACAGGCACTATGGAAAATGAAGTAATAAAAGTAATATCAATTGAAGAAAGTTGAGGAAAGAAAATGAAGAACAGTATCATCAAAAACGGCACAGCAGTGCTTGCATCATTCGTGGCAGCAGGAGCGATCATTTCTGCGAATACAGCATTTGAAGCATCAGCCGAACAGACAAACAATGTACAGGTCGTAGTTACCGATTATGCCGATCTCTGGACAAGCGAGGATATAACCGTTGAGGAAGGCACCACAGTTCAGTGGTATGTATCTGTACCCGAAGACACCGAACCCAGAGGATGCGGTGCTACCGTAAAGATACCGGGTCTGGGATTCGGTACCGATACTCACAACAAGGAAGAGGGTCACATTGTATTGCAGAAAGGTGAGAACTTTATCTACGAGTTCACCACCGATGAACCCGGTGATATTCTGTTCACCTGCTGGATGGGTTCAGGCTGCCACAAAAATTATATCCATGTAAAACAGGCAGTATCTCCCGCACTGGAAGATCTCAGTTCAGCCGAAGTTGAAGCCCCCGAAAGTACCGTTTCAGTAGAATCAGCCCCTGAAAGTGCTGACGAAAATGCTGCAAATGCAGAGATATCTTCAACATCAGGAAGTACATCTTCAAGTGAAAGTTCAGCAGTATCTTCTTCTGCTTCCGAAGTTTCAAGCAAGGCTGACAGCACTTCAAGCAATACTAATACCGCAGCTGCAAAAGCAAACAATAATCCGCAGACAGGCATAAACCTTGTCGGCGGGACCCTGGCATCAATACTGATGGTAGCCAGTACAGCATTTGTGATAAGAAAAAGGAAGAACTGATATCAGTACATAAACCTGAGTAAAAAATCAAGCCGTAGTATTTCTGACATTTAGTCAGAGGTACTATGGCTTTTATCATTGATCTGTTTTTTTGAAAGTATACGAGTTCGCACCTCTTCACTCCGAACTCGTGCGCGGAAAAAAGAGCGCAGACGTCTATCCGCGCTCTGAATATTTTTATTTGCAAAATCTGCCCGGTCGGGAAGTACGGTCTCTGTCAATTATTCCTCATCGTCAGAGGGCATATTCTCCCAGTTGTGGTAAACGTTCTGAACGTCGTCGTTGTCCTCCAGATACTCCAGCAGCAGACCCATCTTCTTGATGGAATCCTCGTCTGTCAGGGTAACATAAGTGGAAGGTATCTTGTCAGCCTCAGCGGAAAGTACCTTGTATCCCAGACCCTCCAGTGATTCTCTTACAGCAGTTACGCTGTTGGGAGCGCAAGCTATCTCAACAACATCGTCTTCAACGTTGAAGTCGTCAGCGCCTGCCTCAAAAACGTCGTCCATTATCTTGTCTTCGTCAGCGCCGTTGTTCTCGATAACAACAGTACCAACATCAGAGAACAGATAGGATACACAGCCCGAGTTGCCCATGTTTCCGCCGAACTTGCTGAAATAGCTTCTTACATCGGCAGCAGTTCTGTTCTTGTTGTCTGTCAGGCACTCAACGATAACAGCAACACCGTTAGGACCGTAGCCCTCGTATACCATTGATTCGTAGTTGTTCTTGTCGCCGTCGCCCGCAGCCTTCTTGATTATTCTGTCGATATTGTCGTTAGGCACGTTGTTAGCCTTTGCTTTAGCGATAAGATCTCTCAGCTTTGCGTTGCCTGCAGGGTCGGGACCGCCCATCTTAACTACAACTGCGATCTCTCTGCCTATCTTGGTGAATATCTTAGCTCTCGCAGCGTCGGTAGCACCCTTTTTTCTCTTGATATTTTCCCACTTTGAATGTCCTGACATAAAATTCACTCCTTGATCTTTTCCTTGAATTCGTCCTCGCCGTGTTCCCAGCAAAGACCGAACAGCACATCGATTCGTTCATGCTGTGCTGTAAGATATAAATAACCGAATAAACATTCCAACCCCGTAGCATTGCGGTATTCAGCTATCGTGGAATGTTTCGGTGCATTAACTTTAGTGTTGCGTCCGCGCTTGAAGACCTCAGCTTCGTTCTCGGTAAGCACGCCATGCTCCTGTAAAAGCGCCGCACATTCCGATTGATACTCCGCGCATACCCTGCTCACAGCCAGCCTGTGCAGCTTGTGTGAGGGCATATCCGCCGCAAGAAGTATCTTTGTCCTCACCAGCTGTTCATATACAGCATCGCCCAGAAAAGCCAGCGAAAGAGGTGAGTACTGATTAGCTTCGTGTCGCGTCATCTCAATATCCATAGGTATCACCCTTACGGAATATACTCAAACTCGAAATCGAATACCGCAACGGTATCGCCCTCCTGAATGCCCATAGCTTCAAGCTTTCTGATTATGCCGCTTGATACCAGCACATTCTGGAAGTACTGAAGTGACGAGTAGTCGTCCATATCCGCAACTCTGAGTATATCGTAAAGCCAGTCTGCCTCCACGAAGTAAACACCGTCCTCCACCGTGATGGAAAATTCGCGTTTGTTGGTGTTCTTTCTCTCGACTTCCTCGGGTGTGAGGGGCTGTGCTTCAAATCTCTTGACGGGGGGAAGCTCTGCAAGCTTCTCGTTTATACCGTAGATAAGCTCCTGCGTGCCCTTTGTGGTAGCCGCAGATATCTCGTAGTAGGGAAGTTCCAGCTTTTCGATGTATTCCTTGAATCTTGCTATCTGCTCGGGGGAAGCCATATCGGTCTTGTTTGCCGCAACTATCTGCGGTGCCGCAGCCAGGTCCTCCGAGAAATTTGCAAGCTCCTTGTTTATGGCTTCAAAGTCCTCGATGGGGTCACGACCCTCGATGCCTGAAACATCCACCACATGGACTATCAGTCTGCACCTTTCAACGTGTCTCAGGAACTCATGTCCCAGACCGATGCCCTCGCTTGCGCCCTCGATAAGTCCGGGGATATCAGCCATAACGAATGACCTTTCCTCACCCACCTTGACAACGCCCAGTACAGGCACAAGTGTGGTGAAGTGGTAATTGGCTATCTTGGGCTTAGCCGCTGAAACTACCGATATCAGCGTAGATTTTCCCACATTCGGGAATCCCACCAGACCAACGTCCGCCAGAAGCTTCAGCTCCAGCCTGATATTGAATTCCTCGCCCCTGAAACCGGGCTTTGCGAATCTGGGTATCTGTCTTGTAGATGTGGCAAAATGAGCATTTCCGCGTCCGCCCTTGCCGCCGTGTGCCACGGTAACAGGCTCGTCCGCAGACATATCAGCCAGTATCCTGCCTGTATCAGCGTCCTTGATGACCGTACCTCTCGGTACTTTTATCACAAGGTCGGGAGCGCTTCTTCCGTAGGAATTCTTAGCGCCGCCATTCTGACCCTTTTCTGCCACGTATTTTTTCTTGTATCTGAAATCAATAAGGTTCGAGATGTTGTCATCGACCTTAAAGATGATATCTCCGCCTTTTCCGCCGTCACCTCCGTCGGGACCGCCTGCTGCGACATATTTTTCGCGGTGGAACGATACCGCACCATCGCCGCCGTCGCCTGCTTTGATATAGATTTTTGCCTGATCGACGAACATTCTCCGACCTCCTTATCAAAACCTGTAAACTATATTATAAATCATATCCGATGAGCTTTAGAAATAGCCTCTGTCCCTGCGCTCTCTGCGCCGCCGTTCTTCTTCCTTTTCACGCTGTATCCTGGCGTGTGCCATCATCACAAGTGCGTCTTCTTTGTCTGAAAAAGTGAACCCGGGCTCATAAACTCTGTCACTGCTGTAATTATCAGCTACACTCTTTGACTTTAATCCAAGGAATATATTCAATAACCCGATGGCACCGAATATTCCCAACAAAAACTGCGTTCCGGTGGGAGGATCCAGCTTTCTGTATTCACGCTCGGCTTTTTTGCTATTACATTTCAGCTGCGAAACAGGATAGTGCCTGCCCCAGTCGGTGGTGTACATCGTCACCTGTGAGCTTTTGTAATTCCTGAAAAGCTTGTAATACTCATATGGAACAATATCCGAAAACAGTACAGTCTTGCCGTCATTGTCGCTGTCGCTCTCATCACGGTAGTTTATATTGACCTTCATCCTGCCTTCTTCTTTTTTCTGCGTTTTTTTCTCAGCTTTATCAGCCTTATCGGCATCATAGTCGGGATCTTCACGGACTACTTTTACGTAATACGTCGTTGCCGTTCCGCCTTTTGAAGTTCTGCGATGCTTTGAACTTGTAGTCACAGTGCAGTTGTCATAGGTCTCATACTGCTTGACTTTAGTATAGCCGAAAGCCGTTTTATACGCAAAAACAGCGAGAGTAATGCAGATAATGAATATTCCAATCTTAAAGTAAGACCTGCTCATCTCTCTATTGATATTTTGATTATTATTCATTTTTGCTGTCCTAAGATATCATCTGTTGTTTATTCAATATTATGTCGGTATTACCGTCGTTATATCCGATCTTTTTATCTTTTTCTCTTTTATAAAAAGACCCCGAGCAAAGTAAGCTCAGGGTCTGTCTTTTCGCAATTAAGCCTGAGGATAAACAGAAACCTTCTTACGGTCCTTACCCATTCTTTCAAATCTTACAACACCGTCGCTGGTTGCGAACAGAGTGTCATCAGAACCACGCTTAACGTTCTCACCGGGATGAATGTGAGTACCTCTCTGGCGAACCAGGATGTTGCCGGCCAGTACGAACTGTCCGTCAGCTCTCTTCACACCAAGTCTCTTGGACTCGGACTCACGGCCGTTCTTGGTAGAACCCATTCCCTTTTTATGAGCGAAAAACTGCATTGAGATCTTTATCATTTGAAATTACACCTCCATGTAACGTGATAAGTCAGCCTCAGCCGACTTTCAGCTTGATATGCCCAGGAAATTCGTCCTTCAGATTATACAGATGGATCAGAAGTCCCATCAGAATCTTGTCCGCGTTCTCATCGGGCTTTTTCATGTCAAGCCTTATCTCGTTCTCTCCCACCTCGACATCAGCTTCCAGCCTGAAAGCTTCAGTGATGGTGTTAGCCGCCATCATAACAGCGGAACTGACGCTTGCACAGCAAACATCGAACCCGAGATCTGCAAGCCCTGCATGACCCGAAACGCGAAAGCCTGTAAGCATATCGCTTTCATTCTTGAAAAAATCTGCGGCGATCATAAGACCAACTCACAAATTATGCGTTGATAGCTTCGATAACTACCTTGGTGTAGGGCTGTCTGTGACCCATCTTTCTCTTCTCACCCTTCTTGGGCTTGTAAGTGAAAACTGTGATCTTCTTAGCCTTGCCGTTCTTGACTACCTTTGCGGATACGGTCGCACCCTCAACGTAAGGAGCACCAACCTTGATACCTGCATCAGAACCAACTGCCATTACCTTGTCAAAAGTAACGCTCTCGTCTGCATTAACGCTGAGCTTCTCGATGTAGAGCTCGTCGCCTGCCTTTACCTGATACTGCTTTCCGCCTGTTTCAATTACTGCGTACATCTATATGCACCTGCCTTTACATGAACTCGCTACGCGCGGTGGTGTCATCAAGACACACTTATATAAACCGTGAATATGCGGCTTTATTATCATAACATACTTCATTGTAAAAGTCAATATATCTTTCACGCTTAACAGAAATTTTACACTTTCTATCCGAGCTCTTTAAAAGCGTCCTTTATTGACTTAGCTCCGATGACCTTTATGCCGTACTTTGCGGTGTTTATCTTCTTCGCCGCATAATAGGGGATTATCACTTTTTCAAAGCCCATTCTCTCGGCTTCCTGTATGCGCTGTTCCGCATGGGTGATGTTCCTGAGTTCTCCGCCAAGACCTATCTCGCCCAGTGCAATGGTCTTTTCGTCCACCACCTTGTCGGTCACGCTTGAATACAGCGCCATAGCCACAGTCAGGTCAGCCGCCGTATCGTCCAGCTTCAGACCTCCTACTATATTAATAAATACGTCCAGCCCGCCGAAGAAGTATCCCAGCCGCTTTTCAAGCACTGCCAGTATTATGGACATCCTGTAATAGTCAAAGCCCGTAGCCGTCCTCCTGGGCTGTGAGGTACTGCTTTTCGATACAAGTGCCTGAACTTCCGCCATGATAGGGCGTGAACCCTCCATTACGCAGGCGACACAGCTGCCCGAAACGTTAAGCGGTCTGCCCTCAAGCATCAGCATCGAGGGGTTGTCCACCTCCAGAAGTCCCGCGTCAGCCATCTCGAAAACGCCTATCTCGTTGGTTGAACCGAAACGGTTCTTGACCGCACGGAGTATCCTGTAAGTCATATTCCTCTGACCCTCAAAATACAGCACGCAGTCAACGATATGTTCCATTACCTTAGGTCCTGCGATGGCGCCGTCCTTGTTGACATGACCCACGATGAATATGGGTATCTCCTCGGATTTCGCCGTCCTCATGAACATATTGGTACACTCGCGCACCTGTGTCACCGACCCCTGTGCCGAGGATATGCCGCTTATGCTCATGGTCTGTATCGAGTCGATAATGACTATCTCGGGCTTTTCCTTGACTATCGCCGCGCATATGCTTTCTGCGTCCGTTTCAGCCAGCAGGTAGAGGTTCTCGTTATCCACGCCCAGTCTGTCAGCTCTGAGCTTTATCTGCCTTGCGGATTCCTCGCCCGATACATATAATATAGTATGGTCGTCGCCCATGGTCTGGCATATCTGCAAAAGCATGGTGGATTTGCCTATGCCGGGTTCACCGCCCAGAAGTACCAGCGAACCCTTTACAAGTCCGCCGCCAAGCACTCTGTTGAGTTCATTCATGCCCGTGTCATAGCGTATCTCGCGGACACTTGCGTCCACCGCACCGATGTTCAGTATGCTGTCGGAGATATCCTTTACAGCCGAACCTCTGCTTTTGCCCGCAGTTCTCGCGGATACCTGTATCTCCACCTCTTCAAAGGTGTTCCATTCGCCGCATTCGGGGCATTTTCCGTTCCATTTGCTTGCTTCAAACCCGCAGTTCGAGCATACATAAGCGCTTTTCGCCTTAGCCATCACTCACCTCAGAATTCGTAGTCGATGCAGGCTCTTTCTTCCTTTACGGTCGCCACAAATTTGCCGAAGTTTATATGCGTATCCGAAGTCTGATAAGCGTTAAGGTCTTCAACGCTGTCAAAATCGAATATCAGCGAAACATCATAGTTGCTGTCGGGAGTTCTCTTATCGTTGTATACTACCTCGTATCTTTTCAGCTGAGGGATAGCTTTCAGGCTTTCAGCCCTCTCGCAGAATTCCTTTATCAGCGCGTCCTTGTTTTCGTTTTTAAGTTTGAACATACAAATGTGTCTTATCATTTTTTTGACCTCCTCAGATCATTACTGCAACCATTATAACACCTGATAGTGCAAATGTAAAGCCCCAAAAATCAGAAGTCCGTTTTTTTACCCTGAAACAGATCTCTTCTGCGAATGGACACATCTGTCTGTTACCTGAAATCTACCATTAAAACAATGTGAGAAATGCACATATCCGCATCTGTGACGCTGTGCAAACAACTGTTTTTAAATTTAACTCAGACATATTTCTGCAAGAGTTGTACAAAAACGTACAACTTTTCCACCAAGATCGCTGATAGTAGAAAAACATAAATTTTTCTAAGCATAGCAAAAAGCACGAAGCCACTTCCGATACTGCGATGCCCGACCGTGATACTGACCGAGTTTGCGAAGCGTGAAACGATGTAAACGCAGCCGACACTGTCGCCATCGGGGTACGTTGGTGCGGATCTTGGATAAAGCTTTTTCTAATATTTCTTCCGATCATACGCACGATGGCAGGCAGCACCGACTATGACTACGGGATATGAGGTGCGTGTCATACTGTATAAAAGGGGGATATCTCAGGATCTTGACAATACCCGCGTAGATCTTATATCGTTTTTTAGTAAGTATTTCCGCGGGCTCATATGATTTTAGGACGCACAATACGATCGGCGACAGCACACCTGTTTTAATTATAAACATCAGACAAAGATCGCAGTTGACAACTTCGGCCTTTTGCAGTATCATATACAAAAAGGAATTATAGTAAACGAAAGGATGATTATCATGAAAAAATATATACTTTCCCTCGATCAGGGTACAACTTCTTCACGTGCCGTGCTTTTTGACAGAAACGGTGCAAAGGTATTTTCAGCACAGTACGAATTCCCCCAGATATTCCCGAAAGCGGGCTGGGTGGAACATGACCCCAAGGATATACTCGATTCACAGCTTCGCGCCGTCAACGACTGCATCGCCTACCTCACCGCCAACGGAGAGGATATATCCGAGATAGCCGCCATCGGTGTGACCAACCAGCGCGAGACTACCATGATATGGGATAAAAACACAGGTGAACCCGTCTACAACGCCATAGTCTGGCAGTGCCGCCGCACCGCCGGTACCTGCTCGCGTTTTGCGGGACAGGGGCTTGAAAAATTCTTCCGCAGCAAGACGGGTCTGCTGATAGACCCCTATTTCTCCGCCACAAAGATAAAGTGGATATTCGATAACGTTGAAGGTGTGCGCGAAAAAGCACAGCGGGGCGAACTCCTTTTCGGTACGGTGGATACATGGCTGATATGGAACCTCACAGGCAGAAAAGTCCATGCCACCGACTATACCAACGCTTCCCGCACCATGCTTTTCAATATCCATACCCTCCAATGGGATAAGGAGATACTGGGCCTTCTCGGCATACCCGAAAATATCCTCCCCGATGTAAGGGATTCCTCGGGGGATTTCGGCATTACCGACAAGTCGCTGATAGGTGCCGAGATACCCATTTGCGGCTGTGCGGGAGACCAGCAGGCGGCACTTTTCGGACAGTGCTGTTTCCTCAAAGGCGATGTTAAAAACACCTACGGCACAGGGGGATTTCTGCTGATGAACACAGGCGATGAATGTATCGAAAGCGCCAACGGTCTGCTGACCACCATCGCATGGGGCATGGGCGGAAAAGTCACCTATGCGCTGGAGGGTTCTGTATTCGTATCGGGTGCGGTGATAAAATGGCTTCGTGACGAACTCTGCATGATCTCAACCGCCGAGGAGACCGCCGCCATAGCCGAAAGCGTACCCGATAACGGCGGAGTATACTTCGTTCCCGCATTCGTGGGTCTGGGCACTCCCTACTGGGACAGCGATGCCCGCGGCGTTATCTGCGGCCTTACCAGAGGTTCCGGGCGTGCCCATATCGTCCGTGCCGCCCTTGAAGCCATAGCCTACCAGACAGCAGATGTGATAAAAGCCATGGAGGAAGACACCTCAGCCCTCGGTCTTATCAAGGTTGACGGCGGCGCATCACAGAACGATTTCCTGATGCAGTTTCAGGCTGATATCCTTGGCAGAAGCATGATACGTCCCCGCAATATCGAATCCACCGCCGCAGGTGCCGCATTCTTAGCGGGACTTCACTGCGGTATGTGGCAGACCCGCGAAGACCTCAACCGCATCTCCCAGAAATTCCGCGAATTTATCCCCGCCATGACAGATGATAAGCGAAAAGAACTCATCGGCGGCTGGAAAAAAGCTGTGGGGAGAAGTGTGATGAAATAAAAAAATACAAGAATTATAGGAGAATAATATGGGTAACTTTTCAAATACAGTGCATTTTAAGATAGGTGACAAAGAAAAATTTGTCAAGGGATTTAATGCATATATGAAAAAGAAAGGCTTCGTGCCATGTGATGACGATGAAGCCGTGAAAACTTATATCATTGCGTTATCTGTTGATCAGCAGTGGTCAACTCTTGCTGATATGGACAGCAGTGATGATTCAAGAGCGCTTTTTAATGATGCCAAGGCTATTTCAAAAAGCATGAAACTTCCTTGTATTACCGAGGTTATAACCGACAGCGATATCGCAGTACTTGAACTCTTTGACAAAACAGGAGAGAGTGCAGATAGGATCGTTGTGGGCGATGGTGAGATCTACGGCATGGGAAATAATGAAATAAAGCCCGAATGCTGGAAACCATTGCTGAATAACAAAGCAGATATCGAAAAACTCATTGAGTTGACCGGCGAAAGTGATCTCATGGCTGATGAAAGACTTAGCATGATATCATCGCTTTTCGGCGTGGATATGCTCGCTGATAGTGATGAACTCGGCATAAGAAATGACGAAAGTATACTAAAACTCAGTTTTAAAAGGGCTGAAGAAAAAAAGCCGACGTTAAACACTTTGTTTACGCAGATCTACGGTGAGGCACTTGAACCATTAGGCTTTAAAAAGCCAAAAGTTCGTATCCCACTGTACGTTCGTGTTATCAACGATGAGATCATACATATTGTCGGTATCCATGATATGAAAAATCAGCTGGTACCCTTTGGTGCGATCGCTACTGTTTACCGCAAAGATCTTTGTATTGACCGTACATTCCGACAAAACGAAACTTGGTATAAAGATCTATGGGATTTCTATCATGAGTGGCATATAACAGACAAGCCATTTGATAAGGGCGGTTTTGACTATTATAATCTTATGCCTTTATCAGACGCCGTTCAGAATTCATTTAATGCAACTATGACATGGATACTCCCTGTTCTGGATAATGTTAAAACGCTCAAAGATGTAGCAGATTATAATGAATGTATGTTTAAAAATCATATTACGGTTATTTCATTGCCAATAAATGAATCTCTTGCTGCGCCATATAGTGATACTGTGATCAAGTATATTTTAGATAATCCGCTGGCTGATCTTGAAAAACGGTACTCTACTGCGTTGGAAAAGATTGATGAATCAAATAAAAGATACAATTTTTCACAGGAAAAAATAACACAAGATCGTTTAGAATATGAACAACGATATAATGAATCTCGTCAAAGAGTGAAAACATTTCTTGAAGATGAAGAAATACACAAGCAGACAATGGAAGAACTTGAAAGGCGAAAAGAGCATAACCTTGAATTACTCAGGAAATACAAGATTATTTACTGAAATATCATTGACATCAGGAAAAATATGTTATATAATTTAGCCATAATAATACGCCCGTAAAACTCTGTTTCGATTGGAGGAAAAATATGAGGAAAAAATCTGAAAGATCATTGAGCTTTTTAACGGCACTTATGATGGCGCTGACACTGGCATTATTTCTGCCGGATACTGCTGTCAGGGCAAAGGCGGCGCCTTATGAAAACTATTTCAACAAACAGGACGACAAGGAAGTAAAGTATGACAGTTCCTACTGGATACAGCCGCCTTCGTGGAACACCCCGAAGATCGATCCGAGGGATTTTGACGGCTGGGTAATGTTATTTGCCGACAAGATAGGTCTTGAACCCGAATACGCGCACGGCAAGGTGCAGAGGGTATATTTCAGCCTGCTTGGTGTTGAAACGCCTGTAAGCACAATGAAATTCCATATTTTCTATGACACCAGATTGAAGGTCGTTGAAAACTCCAAGGGCGAACTGATAAATCCCGGAAAAGCTGTGGAAGGATTTACCACAGGTTCTGCAATGGTGGAGGAAGGTCAGCTGGCGTTCTATGCCTATTCCGACACAGCGGTACCTATCGAAAAGGCAAGCCTTTTTACGATAGATTTCCGTGTACCCGAAGATGCCGAACCCGGGGAACTTTATCCTATCGGTATGTCATACGTCGATGATGGTGTAGTATGTGATACTTTTATGGGTAATAATCATGACTTTGCTGAAAAATCCCAGATGACATTCGTGTTCACCAAGGGCATATATAACGGATACATATGGATGATCGGCGACCCGAGAACCAAAAAAGCCGACCTTACCCTTAAAACACCCCGCGAGGGCAGAAAAACTTCAACCGACCCCAATGAATGGTTCGGCAATATCCCCGCCGGTGTCGAGATAAGTGATATGGAGTGGACTGAACTGGATTCTCTCAACGAATTCGGCGAGGTCGATCAATTCACGGCAGGAAAGGTCTATGGTCTGAAGTTCAGGCTTTCCCCTGCAAACGGCGGGCTTTTTTCAAAGAAGTTTGAAGCCTCAGTCAACGGAGAAAAGGTTGAATATCATGGCGATGATATAACTAATGGCGGAGTTTTCTACACCGAGATAGAAGCTCTTGATAAAGTGCTCGGCGATATCAACTATGACGGAATAGTCAATATCGCAGACCTCGCGCGGCTTGCCGCCCACATCAAAGGCAGAAAAATGCTCCCCGACCCGACTATCGCCGACTTCAACGGCGACGGAAAGCTCAACATCATCGACCTTGCAAAGCTGGCGGCACATATCAAGGGAAAGAGACTGCTTATCGATCCGGAATATACTGATATCATTGATATACCTGATTGATCGGTGCTGTATCGGAACATTAAATACTAAGGCTATTATTCTCCTCCCGACGCAGTCGGGGGGAGAATAATGTCAACACGATATTTACAGCGCTTTGTAGTGGTGCGGTAAATGGATGACCGTTATTAATAATTATTGTCAGGGCAACAACATATTTTTTGATAGCAATTGAGGATAGAAAGACAAGGAGCGGTTGTTAAGTAATCAAATGAGTTGACAAATGTGATTAAATGTGTTAAAATATACTCAAAGGAGTATATTATTATGAATACATCAAATATCACAAATTACAAACCAAAAGATTTTGCCGAATTGTTAGGTGTTTCAGTAAAAACACTTCAACGATGGGACAGAGAAGGCATATTAAAAGCAAACCGAACCCCAACTGACAGGCGTTATTACACTTACGACCAATATCTTCAGTTTAAAGGTATAAATACAGAAAACGATAATCGTCAGATCGTTATTTATGCCAGAGTGTCTACGAGAAATCAAAAAGATGACTTACAAAAACAAGTATCCTTTTTACGACAGTTCTGTAATGCTAAAGGCATTAGTGTAGACCAATGTATTGAAGATTATGGAAGTGGTTTAAATTATAACCGTAAAAAGTGGAATGAACTATTAGATGAGGTGATGGAACAAAAAATCAAAACTATCATAGTCACACATAAAGATAGATTTATCAGGTTTGGCTATGACTGGTTTGAAAAATTCTGCATGAAGTTTAATACAACTATTGTGGTGGTAAACAATGAAGAATTATCGCCACAAGAAGAACTCGTGCAGGACATTGTTTCAATTCTTCATGTATTTTCTTGCAGGTTGTACGGACTTCGTAAGTATAAGAAACAAATAGAAGGGGATGAGGAAATTGCTAAAGAGCTTCAAGACGGAAATTAGTCCAACATTGGAACAGAAAGCTAAAATCAATAAGACTATTGGAACTTGCAGATACGTTTATAACTTTTATCTTACTCATAACAAAGAACTTTACGATAAAGGCGAAAAGTTCATGAGTGGAAAGAGTTTTAGCGTCTGGCTAAATAACGAATATCTTCCAAATAATCCAGATAAACTATGGATTAAGGAAGTAAGTTCTAAATCTGTAAAGAAATCTATTGAAGATGGATGTGCTGCTTTTACAAAATTTTTTAAGCATCAAAGCGGTTATCCCAACTATAAGAAAAAGGATAAATCTGATGTGAAAATGTATTTTGTAAAGAATAATCCAAAAGATTGTGCTTGTGAAAGACATAGAATAAATATCCCTACTCTTGGTTGGGTAAAACTTAAAGAAAAGGGTTATATACCAACAACTAAAGATGGTTGGAAAATCAAAAGCGGTACAGTTTCTAAAAAAGCAGGAAGATATTATGTATCTGCACTTGTAGAAATACCTGACAACAAAATCACCAAAAACAGCAGCGAAGGTATCGGTATTGATTTAGGATTAAAGGATTTAGCGATTATTTCTAACGGTAAAACATTCAAGAATATCAACAAGTCTGGCAAAGTTAAGAAACTTGAAAAACAATTACGAAGAGAGCAAAGATGTCTTTCTCGCAAATATGAAAATTTAAAGAAAGGAGAGTCCGCTCAAAAAAATATACAAAAACAAAAGCTCAAAGTACAGAAACTTTATCATAGGATAGATAATATCCGTACTGACTACATCAATAAGACAATCGCTGAGATAGTAAAAACCAAGCCATCTTATATAACGATTGAGGATTTGAATGTAAAAGGAATGATGAAGAACAGGCATCTTTCAAAAACGGTTGCGGCACAGAAGTTTTATGAATTCAGAGCGAAACTTCAGGTCAAATGCAACGAAAATGGTATTGAATTAAGAGTTGTAGACAGATGGTATCCATCATCTAAAATCTGCCACTGTTGCGGATGCATCAAGAAAGATTTAAGGCTTTCAGATAGAATCTATAAATGCAGTTGTGGTTATGTCGAAGACAGAGATCTCAATGCTGCCCTTAATTTGAAAGATGCCATGACTTACGAAGTTGCATAATTAAACGCAAACGTAAGTATGTACCGAAGGCTATTTCGGGAATTAACGACTGTGGAGTGTACAAGAACTTGTGAGTAGATATGATTTCGGTCAATCAAAAGCATACATTGTGAAGCAGTAAGTAATGTTCGCGAGAACTTACAACATCTCGATGTAAGTATATTTAATCACATTTTGAGTGGCAGAACCAAAATGAGCAAAAAGAAATACAAGAAGAATAAAAAGAAAATCGAGAAGATCGAAAATAACAAAAAGAATAAAAAGTACCAGTATAACCAAACGCCGCCCAAAAAACCAAAACGAAAAGTTTCCAAAGCCACAGAAAAGCCGAAAAAGACCTCACCTGTCAAGGCAGTGATTATAGCTTCTATCTGTTGCCTGCCATTTCTGATCTTCGGAGCAGCTATGATAAAAATGGGTATATCCGAGATCACACACCAGATCGCCTGCTCAGCCGAAGTTAAGGGCGAAATAGTCACAGATGTATCCGTACAAATAGTAAGGGGAAGAACCAGTAAGGGGATCCGTTCTACAAGCTATAATTATTCAGCCAATTATACTTTTGAATACAATGGCGAAACTTTCACTGATACAATTAAAACCAGCCACAAAATCGAAAAGGGAGATGAGATCAAAGTCAGATGTGATCCCGATGACCCTGAAGATCATTATGTCAAGGATCTTGGTGATTCGGTAATGTATGTATTTCTCATCATCTTCGGGATAATCTGGGATGCAATATGGGTCCTCTTGATCCTTATGATATGGCGGCTGTATCAGAAACCTAAGCAAGAGGTCAAAAAACAAGAGATCAAAAAAGATGAAGCTACAATCTGAGAATGTTGATTTGCGAAAGAAGGTCATACTATGGGGCTGTTTACAAAAAAGAAAACCACAGATGATTATGCCGAAGAGGGAAATGCACTTTTTGATGAGGGTAAATATTCCGAGGCTATACAAGTATGGCTGAAAGGCTTGGATTTTCTGGACAGACCGCTGAATGCGCAAAGTGAAGCAGTGTGGTTTCAGACATCTGTTGCAGATGCCTGGTTCATGGTGGGCGAATATGAGAAAGCATATTCCTATCTGTGTGATGCAAGATCAAATATATCGGGCGAAGGTTATACAAATCCATTTGTGATGCTGCGTCTGGGACAGTGTTCCCATGAACTGGGAAAAGATGATGCTACGGAATATCTTATGCGTGCCTATATGCTTGCAGGCGAAGATATTTTTAAAAGCGATGATGAAAAATATTTTGATCTTATCAAAGATATGATATAGATCATGATTCGGAGGTGAAACAAATGGAGCTGTCAAGAAAGCAAATCAATGATCTGATCACAGGTGTTTTGCTGTCTGCGGAAATATCATCTTCTTCCCGCGATTTGCGACACTTTGTGTCTGTGCGAGGATATGTTGAAACGGAACGCGGTAAAGAAATGCTTGATAGATTCATAAATGAAAACAAGATAGAAACAACAGTTTTTTTGATAATGGATTATGAAGTCCCGAAAGAATATATTGAAAATGACTGGGAGATACCGGACAATAAAATAATAAATGGTATCTTCATTGAAGGAATAGTCGGTATTGAAAATGTTCAGAAAGAATTAAAAGAACATATCCCTGATCTATCCCTGCTGGAGCCGCACTGGAAGTGTGATGCGCCTCTTGGATAGCGAGGAAAAGCAAGAGATCAAAAGAATAAAGTCGATACTTATCCCCCGAGGGTTTCCAAACTCGGGGGCATTCCTTTCGTATCCACCCATCTCAAAATAGAAATAACCTGTCCTTGAACTGTTGACAATTTCGTCACAATGTACTATAATATATAATAGCTTATTATATACGATAGGAGAAAATATCGTGAAAAACAGGGTATACGATAACCGTGAGCTTTCATGGCTCAAATTCAATCAGCGAGTGCTTGAAGAAGCCCGTGACGAGCGCAATCCTCTGCTTGAAAGACTGCTGTTCCAGTCCATATATTCCAGCAATCTTGACGAGTTCTTTATGGTCAGGGTAGGGTCGCTTTATGACGCTTCTCTTGTTGATGATTCCCATAAGGACAACAAATCCAAGATGAAGCCCTCGGAACAGCTGAGCGCTATATATTCAAGGGTGCGTGAACTTATTTCCACCGAGGACGAAAGCTTCAAGACCATACACAAAGCCCTCGAACCCAAGAATATCATGCACAAAAGCATGAAAAATCTGACAATACAGGAGCTTGAATTTCTGGAGGCTTACTATGCCTACGAGATCAAGCCTTTCTTAAATGCGCTCGTTATCGATAAGCGTCACCCTTTCCCCTTTCTGCCCAACAAGAGCATATACGTGGCGGCAAAACTGTCTTCAAAAAGCGGCATAACACTGGGTATAATCGGTTGCAGTGAAAAATTCGAGAGGGTGATATTCCTGCCCCGTCAGGACGATTCCATCGCCTATATACTGGTGGAAGAACTGATATTCCACTTTACCGACAAGATATTCACAGGCTATAAGGTGGAGGAAAAGACCCTGATGCGCATAACCCGCAACGCCGATATCGACGTTGACGAAAGCTTCGACCGCGAGCTGGATTTCAGGCAGAATATGTCTGAACTGATAAACAAGAGAAAGCGCCTCTGCCCTGTGAGATTGCAGCTTTCCAAGCAGATATCCGACCCTTTGCAGAAAGAACTGTGTACAAGGCTGGAACTGTCCAAAAAACAGGTCTTTGTTGAAAAGACTCCCCTTGACCTTTCCTACGTATTCACGGTGTTCGATAAAGCGGCTGACAAGAAAGAACTGTTCTTTGAACCCCAGACTCCACAGCTTTCACGCATGATAGATGAAAGCCGACCCATGATAGACCAGATCGATGAGGGCGACCTCTTCCTGTCCTATCCTTACGAATCCATACAGTCCTTTATAAGACTTCTCAACGAAGCCGCAAAGGACGAAAGTGTTGTATCCATAAAGATGACACTTTACCGTGTGGCAAAAAATTCCAAGGTGATAAAGGCACTGTGCGCCGCCGCCGAAAACGGCAAGGAAGTATGCGTGCTTGTGGAACTCCGCGCGAGGTTCGACGAGGAGAACAATATCGGCTGGTCGAAACAGCTTGAAGAAGCGGGCTGTAGAGTTATGTACGGTCCCAAGGGGCTGAAAGTACATTCAAAACTCTGCCTTATCACCCGCAAGACCCCCGATGGCGTGAAGTATACCACCCAGATAGGCACAGGCAACTACAACGAAAAAACAGCGGGTCTGTATACCGACCTCTGTCTTATGACATCAAACAGGGATATCGCCAAGGACGCTGTTGAGGTATTCCGTGCCCTGTCCGTGGGAGAACTTGTGGAGAAAAGCGACCTTCTGCTGGTAGCCCCCAGATGTCTGCAAAACCGTGTGCTTGAAATGATGGACAACGAGATAGCCATAGCCAAAGCAGGCGGTGACGGTTATGTTGGCGCAAAGCTTAACTCCCTGACCGATAAGGTGATAATGGATAAGCTTATCGAGTGTTCACAGGCTGGCGTTAAAGTCGAACTGGTGATACGCGGGATTTCCTGCCTTGTTGCAGGGGTGGAGGGCGTTACCGAAAACGTGCGCATACGTTCCATAGTTGGACGCTACCTCGAACATTCACGTATATACATCTTCGGCAGCGGTGTGAGAAAAAGCGTGTATATATCCTCAGCGGATTATATGACAAGAAATACCACCCGCCGTGTGGAAGTAGCCGCGCCTGTTCTCGATGCCGGGATAAAAAAGCGCATACTCGATATCTTCGAGACCCAGATGAACGACAACGTAAAGGCAAGGGATATGCTCCCCGATGGTACCTATGTCCGCAAACCCTCAGCAGGAGTTTCCGTAGATGCCCAGAGCAGATTTTTTGCAGAAGCTTATGCGAATGTCCCGAAGCCAAAACCCGAACCCAAACCGGAACCGATACCCGAACAAAAGACGGAACCAAAACCCGAGCAACCGGCAGAATCACCCACGGTGACTCCTGTGACCCAACCGGAGCAAAAACCCGAGGATACCCCAATTGTTCAAACGGATATCGCAGAAAAAACCGAAACCCCTCCCGCGAAAAAAAAAAGCCTCTGGTCAAGGTTCATCGCATTATTCCGTCGTAAAAGTAAAAGTTAAAAAAACCAAATAGCTTCCGTACCTGCACTGCCGCGAAAGTTCATTTATCGCACGGAATGCGGAGCCGATTGGGGGAAAACCCTTTTGGAAAAAAGGGTTATTCCCCCAAACCCCCTTTCCTAAAACTTCTGTTTCTTTTTGGCAGGGGGCAGCTATCCTTATAGAGTTCAGCATATGATCGTACTCTGCTATGCTTTGTAAGAATGTCTGCCCCCTGCCAAAAAGAGTTAAAAGTCTTTGGAAAGGAGTCTGAGGGATAACCTTTCTTCAGAAAGGTTTCCCTCAGTTGACCCCGCACTCGGTAGGATAAATGAGCGTTTGCGGCAAGGCAGGTGCGGAACTGTCTGTGTATGGAGATAAATATGTTCAGACTATTTCGTTACCTGAAAAACTACAAAAAGGAAAGTGTCATAGGGCCTTTGTTCAAGCTTATCGAAGCTTGCTTTGAACTTGCGGTGCCTGTGGTGATGAAGCGCATAATAGATATCGGCATAAAAAACGAGGATATGCCTTATATACTTCGCATGGGCGGTATAATGGTGCTTCTGGGATTTCTGGGGCTTGCCTGTTCGCTGACGGCGCAGTTTTTTGCGGCTAAGGCATCTGTGGGCTTCGGCACGGCACTCCGCACTGACCTTTTGCGCCATATCGACCGCCTTTCCTATTCCGAGATCGATAAGATAGGCAGCAGCACCCTCGTCACCCGAATGACATCGGATATCAACACGGCGCAGTCGGGAGTGAATATACTGCTTCGACTTCTTCTGCGTTCACCGTTTATCGTTATCGGTGCGGTGATAATGGCGTTCACCATATCGGTGAAGCTTACGCTGATATTTCTGGTGATAGCACCCTGTCTTGCCTTTGTCATCTATAAGATAATGAGTATCACCATACCGAGATATAAGCATATCCAGAAGACCCTTGACCGCACTAACCTGCTTACGGGAGAATCCCTTTCGGGCGCAAGAGTGATACGTGCTTTTTCAAGACAGCAGGACGAGGAAAAGGACTTCGATAAGCTGACAGAGGAACTCACAGACCTGCAGATAAAGGCCGGCAGGATAAACGCCCTGATGAATCCCCTGACCTACGTTATCGTGAATCTCGGTATAGCCGTGCTTTTAAAGGCGAGCGCACATCAGGTGTATAACGGCGTTATCACTCAGGGTGAGGTCATTGCACTTATAAACTATATGAACCAGATACTGCTGGCACTACTTGCCATGGCGATACTCGTCACCAATATCACCAAGATGCAGGCTTCCGCAATGCGTATCAACGATGTTTTCGATATCGACCCCACCGTGACCGACGACGGCAATACCGAGGTGACAGCAGATACCTCAGCACCCGCGGTCGAATTCCGCGGAGTAAGCTTCTCATATCACGACAGCGAGGAATATGCCCTTGAGGATATAAGCTTCACAGTGAACAGGGGAGAGACCATCGGTATCATCGGCGGTACAGGTTCTGGAAAATCTTCCGTAATAAACCTTATACCCAGATTTTACGACGCTTCAAAAGGCGAGGTTCTGGTGGACGGCGTTGACGTCAAGAGATACCCTTTCAGACAGCTTCGCCATAAGATAGGTATCGTGCCACAGAGGGCTGTTCTTTTCAAGGGCACTGTCCGTGATAATATGAAATGGCGCGACAGTTCCGCCGACGATGAGGAGATAATCAAGGCTTTGAAGCTTGCACAGGCTTACGATTTCGTCATGGAAAAGCCCGATAAGCTTGATGAGATGATACATCAGGGGGGCAAGAACCTTTCAGGTGGACAAAGACAGCGCCTGACCATCGCAAGGGCTTTTGTAGGTCACCCCGAAATAGTTATCCTCGATGATTCGGCTTCCGCCCTTGATCTTGCCACCGATGCAAGGCTTAGAAAAGCCATCGCCGAACAGACAGGGGATATGACCGTGTTCATCGTTTCACAGAGAATATCTTCTATCAAAAATGTGGATAAGATAATCGTCCTTGATGACGGAAAAATAGCTGGGACAGGCACTCACAGGGAACTTTATCAGTCCTGTGATATCTACCGCGAGATATGTCTGTCACAGCTTTCCGAAAAGGAGGTGAGGGAGATTGGCTGATACTAAAAAAGTACAAAAACCTGTACTCAAGCCCCTGCTTTCCTATGCAAGACCCTATATCGGTCTGTTCGGAATTTCGATGCTGCTGGCAGTTATCACGGTAGCCACCACCCTTTATGCGCCCATACTTATCGGTCAGGGCGTTGACCTTATAGTAGGCGAGAAAAACGTCGATTTCGGGGCGCTTGTGCCGATAATCATAAAGCTGTGCATGACCGTTTCCCTGACAGCTTTGTCACAGTGGCTTATGTCCCTGTGTACCAACAAGATAACCTTCAATGTGGTGAGGGATATCCGCCGCAAGGCTTTTGCAAAGCTTGGCAGACTTCCTCTTTCCTACATCGATTCCCACCCTCACGGCGATATCATAAGCCGTATCATCACCGATATCGACCAGATATCCGACGGTCTGCTGATGGGTTTTGCACAGCTGTTTACGGGTATCTGTACAATAATCGGTACAATTGTTTTTATGCTGACCATAAATGTAAAGATATCACTGGTCGTTATCCTGCTGACACCCCTTTCGCTGTTCGTAGCGAGGTTCATAGCGAAGAACACATTCGACCTTTTCAGAAAGCAGTCCATAGCCCGCGGCGAAATGACCTCACTGGTCGAGGAGATAACAGGCGACCTGAAAACCGTTCAGGCTTTCGGCTACGAAGACGAGGGAGAAGCGAGGTTTGAGGTCTGCAACAGGAAATTGCAGGAAGTCAGCGTAAAGGCTATATTCTTCTCCTCACTGACAAATCCATGTACCAGATTTGTCAATGGTCTGGTTTATACCTCTGTTGGTATACTGGGTGCGCTGGCGGTGTTCAGCGGCAACGGATTTACAGTGGGAAATCTTTCCAGTTTTCTTTCATATGCAAACCAGTACACCAAGCCTTTCAACGAGATATCGGGTGTTATAACCGAACTCCAGAGCGCACTTGCTTCGGCGGGCCGTGTGTTTGAACTCATCGATGAGACCGAGGAGATACCCGATGCACCCGATGCGGAGGTACTCACCGAGGTTGACGGCACTGTCGATGCTGAACACGTTTATTTCAGCTACGACCCCGAAGTCAAGCTTATCGAGGATTTCAACCTCCACGTAAAGGCAGGCGAGCGCACAGCGATAGTCGGCCCCACGGGCTGCGGAAAGACCACCATGATAAATCTGCTGATGCGCTTTTACGATGCCGACAGCGGCAGTATAAACATAAGCGGCAAGCCCATAAAGAACTGCACCCGCGATTCCATGCGCTCCATGTACGGCATGGTATTGCAGGAAACGTGGCTGAAGACCGCCACTATCCGCGACAATATCCGTTACGGCAAGCCCGATGCCACCGATGAAGAGGTAGTTGCGGCGGCGAAGTCAGCCCACTGCCATGGATTTATCAAGCGTCTGCCAAAGGGCTACGACACGGTGATATCCGATGCTTTCAGCACCTTGTCACAGGGGCAGAAACAGCTTCTCTGCATAGCAAGGGTGATGCTGTCACTTCCGCCAATGCTTATACTCGACGAAGCTACATCTTCAATAGATACCCGTACCGAGATAATAATACAGCGTGCTTTCGCTAAGATGATGAAAGGCAGAACGAGCTTCATCATAGCCCACCGCCTATCCACCATCAAGGAAGCGGAGAATATCATAGTGATGCGTTCGGGTCACATCATCGAACAGGGCACCCACGAAAGTCTTATGGCAAAAGGCGGTTTTTACAGCGAACTCTACAACTCCCAGTTCGCGGCGGAATAACAAAAAACGGCACGCCCGAGTTTTTCAGGCGTGCCGTGACTTTTTATTATTCAAGTGTATCGATGTTGTAGATGTAGGGCAGGTAGCTGTCAAGCCAGATGGTGATAATGCCGTGGTTCTGGTCGATGCTTAATTCTATAACTTCGCCGTTGTCGAACATCTTCTGTGCCAGAGCGGAAGCTTCTTTGAGAGCGGCTTCTTTCTTGTCATCGGGGATGATGCCTGTATTATCCCTGTACTTGGCATCTATCTTCATGAAGTCGTCGGTGACTTTTCTCAGCTTGTCGAAATCGTCGTTGTCAAGTTCGTCATACAGGCGAACTCTGACGGTTTCGGTCTCGATAGCGCCTATCTTGGCGGTCAGATCGTATGTAGCCGCTTTTTTGCTCTTGGGTTTGAAGAAACAGCTGTAGATATTATCACCTGCGGTCTTGTCGGGCTTGCCGCTGCCGTCATCAAGCATATCAGCGACCTTTTCGCCCTTATCATCATATAGGGCAACATTTATTCCCGAATCAGCCTCGGTGGGAGATAACTCAACTTCAAAATAAAAACCGTTCTTGTCATCAAGGGCAGCGAAACGCTGGCTGCATTTCAGTATGTGTATGCCATCTTCCTGTTCAGCGTTGGGGTCGGCTACTGTTTCTTCATCGGTAACGGCAGATTCCTCGGCTGTGGTCTCAGTGTCGGTAGTTTCGTCATCTGTCACAACATCGTCGATGTCATTGCCTTTCTCACCCGAAACAGTTTCCTTGGGAGAAACAGATCTGTCGGCAGTTGTTTTTTCGGATTCGCTGCATCCGCAGATACAGGTGCTCATTGTCAGTGCAAGAGCTGCAGCAAGAATTCTCTTATTCATGATAAAATCTCCTTTTATTCTTATCGGCAGTTAGATTAAACGATATTCCGTACTCACAACGGTAATTATTATATCAGCCTGTGTCGGATATGTCAATGAATCGCAGGATTTTTCGACGTTTTGCATAAATGGCAGTAATACTGAAAAAGTCGGATTTGTATCCCGCGTTGTGACCTTATTAATATATTAAAGCATGGCTGTTAAATTTATGTGATATGATGTGACGGAGATTTGAAATACTTATAAAGCCGAACTGAAAATACTGTGTATCCGCCGCGGGGATTGATTTTGGGGAAGAAATATGGTAAGATAAGAAAGCAGGATATGTTTATACCTGAAAATGCACATTTTCTGAATGAGGGAACTCAAATGAGTTTGCGGTGGGGTGCGGTATGAAAAGTGACAACAGATATATTACTAAAGCTGAATACGAACTTGGTTATGCAAGGCTTGGTATCATATTTGCGGTTATACTTATTGCAGTCAGATCAATAATTGCGATAGTATGCGGATATGATATATTGGAATATGCTGTGACATCTTTTGGAACAATATTTTTACTAACTGCAATAAGTGGAACTTTGATCTTGTTGAGTTGTGTAACTAGCGGAAGATACATAGTTCGCAAGTATATTGTATTAAGAAAAGGTGTATGTAAAACGGGGCAGATAGTTGGCAAAGAATTAAAACGTGATTTCGGCATTTATGATACTTACACTTTTACGATCAGCGTAAAAGACGATGACAGCGGTGAAGATTTTACGTTTAAAAGCGTGCCTTATATGGCTAGAATGGTTATAGATTTGTCTTCTGTGAAATATTGTGACGTATACTGCTACAAAGGTAAATACATACTTGATAATTTCAGAAGTTAGTTATGTTAAATTTCGGATTTTATTTTTGGATAGGCGGCTCGGCTTGGTGTCGGGCTTTATTTTTTGTTTATATCAAGCTTTTTCAGCATTGCATTTTCGGTTAAAATATGTTATTCTTTTATATAGTATAGGTGAAGATGAAGTATTGGTTTAGTCTGGAAAATTAAGCTAATCTTAAGAATTACATTCACCTGATTTTAAGAATGATGTATTATCATATATGCATACAAGGAAAGGACATAACGTTATGGAAGATATCACAGCAACTATTCTTGTAGTGGACGATGACAGAGACATCGTGGCAGCTATCGCGAAGCTGCTTGAACTGGAAGGCTACAAAACGGTCAGGGCGTATGACGGTATAGAAGCACTGGAGAAGCTTTCGGAGAACGACATACAGCTTATACTGATAGACGTTATGATGCCGAGGCTTGACGGGCTTTCGGCTATAATGAAGATAAGAGACAGGCGAAATATCCCGATAATAGTGCTGTCGGCAAAATCCGAGGATACAGACAAGATACTCGGGCTTTCGATGGGGGCTGACGACTATATCACAAAACCATATAATCCCATGGAGCTTACCGCCCGTGTGAAGAGCAGTCTGAGGCGGTATATGCAGCTGGGGGATATAGGGAACATCAACAAAACGGACGTTATAAAAATAGGCGGTCTGGAGCTTGACAAGGGTGCGAAGTCAATTACGGTGGACGGCGCACCCGTAAAACTGACCGCAACGGAACTGAAGATACTTGAACTGCTGATGGAGAACGCGGGTCGGGTATTTTCGGCAGAAGAGATATACCGCAAGGTTTGGAACGAAGACGCTTACGCGGTGGAGAACACGGTAATGGTACATATAAGGCATATTCGGGAGAAGATCGAGATCGATCCGAAGGAGCCGAGATATCTGAAAGTGGTGTGGGGCATTGGGTACAAGATCGAAAAAAATATCTAAGTTATTTCCGAAGGCTGTCAGGGTGACGGCCTTCATCACGGCTTGTGTGGCGGCGGGTATAGCGCTGTTCGGTGAGATGAATGTGAGCCGCGTAAAAGGCAGACTTTCGGATATGGGCGGAACGCCCTGGGAAGGATTTGGGCAATCGGAGAAATACCGCACCGAGCTGAAAAATATGTATGAACAGCTTTGCATACTTGGCGTGTGCGAGCTTGCGAATATGGACGAAAACGGTAAATACACGGGAAATAAATATGTGCAGTCCGATCTTTTGTACTATTTTGATTTCAACGAATACCGCTACAAAAAGACAGGCGAGGGCATAGTGCCATATTCAGATATATTCGACTACTATGTTTCCTATACTGTTCCCGAAGAAATGGCGGATGAAGTCCTGACCGATGATGAAACGACAGCAGAGGAGGAAAGGGCTGAGAGGACGGTAACACATTTTGTCACGAATATATCGGAGGATATCATAAATGATAAAATGACCGAGCAGGAGCGTATAAATGCGCTGACTTCAAATAAATACGGAGGATATATCCTGCGCTCGGAAGATGTGATATCATCGAAGTATGTATCATCGGGGGTGATGGATAATTACAGTTATCAGGTAGCGGAGAAGAACGGAAAACTCAGGAATGTGAATGAATCCTATCCCGATAACTATCTGCCTCTGGGCGGCTGGTACAGTGATAATTACGGAAGGCACGTTTTCAGTTTCTGCAATGATTCGCCGATAAAGTTTTATGAATATCCCGAAAATACCGAGGAAGGATTTACGGCAAGGCGGGAATGGGTGGATATAGAGTCAAACACAGCAGAAGGTTCCGGTATATATTATTCTACTCTGCCTATATGTGATATGCCCGACTATAAAGCGACAGCAGGGGATACCGAGGGGCTGACGGTATATATTGAACCGGAGGATTATTATTTCGATTCGATATACAGGGAGTACGAGGATCTGTATAGCGAGTATCACGAAACAAGATCGTTATCTTTGCAGTGCGGGATACTGGCACTGGTGCTGATAGCTTATCTTATCGCGGGGGCTGTTGTGAGAGGGCTGGCAGGAGAGCATGAAAGTTCCTTTGCTGATAAGCTGCCATTTGAACTGTACATTGGGGCATGGCTTCTGATACTTTTGGGGACAGCAGTGATAGGTCATATGTATTGGGGTATGGTCTACTCCGCTGATGAACGGGCAGAGGAGACGGCTTACTGGTATCTGACATACGGTGCTATATTTGCGGTTATGACAGGTATAGCTGTACACAGCATCATTCACGGTATAAAGCTGATATCACTAAGGAAATTCGGGAGCAGTTTCCTGCTGCCTAAGCTGATGGGCAAGCTTAGTGAGAGATACCGCACTACTACACTTTACGAGACACGGAGGAACAGACCTGCGGGAAGCGGTCTTATGTGGCGCTCGGTGAGAAGCCTTGGGGCATTTCTCGCGGCGGTGTTAATGCTTCCAAGCTCACTTTATGGAAACAAAGATGCTTTACAGATAGCTGCCGTTGTGATATGCGTGGCGGCATCGGTATACTTTATATATTCACAGATAAGGGCGATATTTCTCGCACGTGACCTTACTAAACTGGACAGGCGTATCACGGCACTAAACCGAAACACGCCCTTTGAGGTAGAGATATCACCTCTTTCGGAGCTGAGCAGACCTTCGGATATGCTGAAAAATATATCCGATACCGTCAGTGATGCGGTGGAGGAACAGATAAAGTCCGAGAGAATGAAGATAGAACTGGTGGCGAATGTATCTCACGACCTGAAAACTCCTCTGACTTCAATAATAAGCTACATCGACCTGCTGAAAAAGACGGAGCTGGACGATGAGGCTATGGGCTATGTTCAGATACTGGATAAGAAATCACAGAAGCTTAAAGGCATAGTTGCCGATGTTTTCAGCCTGGCAAAGGCGACCAGCGGCATAGATGTGAACATGGAAGAGCTGGACTTTGTAAGGCTTTTCAACCAGAGCCTTGCAGATGCGGACGACAAGATAAAGGGAAGCGGAAGGACGTTAAAGATAAATGTCACCGAGGATACCGCACCTGTTATGGGCGACGGAAACAAGCTTTACCGCGTACTGCAGAACATCATAGACAATGCGCTGAAATACTCTTTGGAGGGTTCGCGCATATTCCTGGAGCTTAAAAGTGACGGCGGGAACATAGTATTCACCGCCAAGAACATTTCTTCTTACCCTATCGACTTTACCGCGGACGAGATAACAGAAAGATTTGTCCGCGGGGATAAGTCGAGGACGGACGGCGGAAGCGGGCTTGGGCTTTCAATAGCAAAAAGCTTCACGGAAGCCTGCGGCGGAGGGTTTGAGATAGAATTGGACGGCGATATGTTCAAGGCTATCATGACCATGCCTATCATCAATAAAGAAAAAAACGAAGAAAAAGAAACGATAGAATAACATAGAAACGGAGACAACATTATGAAAAAAAGAAGATCGGCTGTGACACCTTTAGTTACAGTCCTGATAATTGTACTCATTGTGATATCGGCGATGGTAGTTATCATCAAGCCCGACAAATTCAACATTGCAGGACAGGTGACCGCGCTTTTCCGCGGCAGGGTGGAGTATCACCTTGACGAAGTGCCTGCCGATGAACTTTCGCTCAGGACTGCATCTGTGGGAGATCTGAAAATAGGGACGACGATGGTGCTTGTTAACAAAGATCACCCGCTGGATCCGTACTTTGAGCCTTCAATATGCGAATACAAGGATTCAGGGGTGATGATGTCAACGGCTTCGGTGGACAGCTATGCGGCACTGTCGAAAGCGGTGATGGACAACTGCGGAGAACCGCTGTACGTTATGTCATCATACCGCACGCCCGAGGAACAGCAGGAACTGTATGAAGATCAGGGCAGCAGCGAGGCTATGCCGCCCCACTGTTCGGAGCATGAAACTGGTCTGGCACAGGATCTGTATTTCAGCGGGTTTGCGGGCAAGAATATCATCGATTGTCCTGCGGGAAAATACCTCACGGAACACGCACCCGAGTATGGTTTTATTGTGAGATACCCATCTTTCGGCAGAATGGTGACCGGTATAAAATACGAACCCTGGCATTTCAGGTATGTGGGTCAGCCCCATGCAGAGATAATAACTGCGAACGGTCTTACTTTTGAAGAATATATCGACGGTCTGGAGTACGGCAGTTTTTATGCATATGAGGATTACATCATATCAAGACAGAAAGGAGACAGCCTGCTTCTGCCCGAAAACTGTACCTGTGATATCTCGACAGATAACTGCGGCGGGTATATCATCACGGCAAAAAAACAGTAAATACGATAACAAAGCGGCGGGTTTTTAATTCATAATTGTTGGCAGGGCAACCACGTAGTGTGGTAAGTATGCCAAGGAGGGGAGCTTTATCTGACTAGCGCTAAAGAAGTAATCTATCCATACCAAAACAATTGATACAGACGACACAGCGGATCAGTAGTAATATTTTTGATATAATCCCTTTAGAGTTGACACACTTAAAAGAGTGTCAAAACTCTAGGGGGTATTTCAATCATTAGGATGTGGATATTATTATGTGTTAAATTTTCTTTAAAGTTTAATTGTTGATATTGACTCATTAGCCAATATATGATAAACTTAAATATAGCTAATTATTCAATTCAATTTGTTCAAGTGTTAAACATCAATTCAATTTTCATATTCATTACAATGTCATCGAATGACGTTTGACATAATGCATACTGCAAAATAGGGGTGGTAATAGTATATAATATATCTCAAACGGATATGCGGTACGAATTGAACATTTAGTTCAAAAAACATATAAGGAGTAATTAAAATGAACAAACTCGGAAAGAAAGTATTAACATTTGCAGTAACAACTATAATGGCAACAGCAACAGTATTTGCAGCATCAGCTGACTATATGTCTGGTATTGGATTAGGTCATAAAGCCGATGAATGGGAATATGGCAACCAATGGGGTTTGAACGGAAACTACCAGTATTCATATTTTTATTGTAAAAATGAAAGGCATACCGCTACTGCTATTATAAGAAGAGCTGGAGGTCCTGGAGTTGGAAAGATTGATGATACTGTCAGAATAGAGGGTAAAAAGGGAAAATGGGCAAAAGCAAAGACTAAAAGACATAATAGCTATGATGAATGGCATTCACATTATAATCATCCAGATATGAAGTAATATAATAATTTGAAAACAGAATACGAAATTTATACAGTAAAGAGCGATTAAAATTCGCTCTTTACTTTCTGTTTTAGTAAAGGGAATGAAATGAAAAAAATAGTATATTTTCTATTGTTTATAATTATTACTTGTACTGTATTTATTAACAATTATGTGCAAGAGAAAAATGCTTATCTTCTTGAACTTAACAAAATAGGCGAAAAGAATACAACTGCCTGTCATGTCTTTTTATCTTCAAAAGAAGATAAAAAGACTGTATATAGCACACTTGATGATGCACTGAAACAATATGTCGGAAATTTATATTGCAGCAGTGTTGACAAAGACGGTATTTACACTAAAAACGTTCTTGTATATAACTATAACGTTTTTGAAGACATTTCTCTAGCAGAAGGACACTTTTTTGAGGATGCGGATCGTTCTTCAGACAAGTATCTCACGACCCTAAAAACAGATGATCCGAACTGTATAGGCAGGATCAACATCTTCGGAAAAGATATGTCATTCAGTATCGGAACAATGAAAACATATTTTGATAATTCTGCAGATCCGTTAAATAAATCCTTTATTATATGTATGGCTAATTATGGCGATTATGAAAACTTTAAAAATCACCTTAATGCTAACGGTATTAAAGTAACTGAAGACACGTCTGAACAGGGTGAAGCGGGCGAAACAAAAAGTATAATGATAATAGTTTACATTACTATAATTATTCTTGGTGTTCTGACATTTTATGACATTATAATGTCTTCAAAAAATTTTGCAGTAAAAAAATTACTTGGATATAATAATACAGATCTTTGTATTAGCAGTATTACAGCTATTGCATTGTTTGAGGTGTTGGCTTTCGCATTATCTTCCATTGTTTTATCAATAATGCTTTTTTCTGAAATAAACAACTTATATCGGGATTTTATCCTGCATATATTAAAAAGTAATGGCATTGTGCTGATACTTACAATTATTCTAAATGCTGTTCCTTTTATTTATTTAAGGTGCATTTCTATCAGTGATGCCATCAAAAACAGACTGCCTATTAAAATCATAAATCGTTTCAATATTATTATAAAAAGTGTACTCAGCATTGTTGTCATAGGTTTTTCTATCGGTGTTATTACGCAGATACACTCATATTATAATCTGAATCATAACAAATATGATGATTGGGAAAAGATTCATGACTACGCGTATATTACGAATTACGAAATATATGATGGAAATTCTTGGACAGGCGAAACAGATGAGGATTATAGCAATTTCAAAGAACTATATAAAGAACTGAATAGTAAAGGCGGTATATATGCAGATTTCAGCTATTTTTCACCTTTGTACACAGAAGAATTCAAGCAAACGGATTTTGTTCCGAGAATGAGTGTCGGAGTAAACACCAATTATCTGAAAATGTTCCCTGTTAAGGACGAGAACGGGAATAAAATAGAAATATCCGAAGAAGAAATGGATACAGTGGTTATCGTTCCGCTAAAATATAAGGACATGCTTGATGAGATAACCGAATATTACAGCTCCGACTTTTCGCCGACAAATAAGTTCAAACTGATATGGGCAGAAAACGATCAGGCGTACTTTACAATGCTTGTTGATACAGCTGTAGATAATTATAACAGGATCAAAGATCCAATACTGTATGTATTGACCGAAAACAATGGCATTGATTACGATTATCAGATAGTTGCACAAAGTAATTATTTCATTCACGTCGATGATTACAAGGATAGCCAGGCTGAGATAAATAATATTTTCGGCAAATACTATAGCCTTGATGAAGTTAAGTTTGTTTCATGCAGTGTTTACCAGGCTGTTGAAGACCAGGTAGCACAGAACAGCCTGATGATAAAAATATATAGCATGATGTTACTGTTGACACTTATAGCAGTGATAATGATAACTATTCAGAATATCACTATACATATAAAATACTATGTAGTTCATATAGCAGTTAAAAAGACTCTGGGATTTGGATTTATCAGTCGGTACTCGGATATTTTTATGGATATGATTATGTCAAATGTCGGTGTTATAATTGTATCAATAGCACTATTCAGAAATTGGCTTGTCCTGCCGATCGGTATCATAATGATAATTCTGGATGCTTTACTGACTTCTATATTTATCAGTTATAAGGACAAAAAAAGCATAGTTGAATATACAAAGAGAGGATAGTTATGATAGTATTAAAAAAGATATGCAAGAAATATGGCAGAAAAGTGATCTACGATAATTTCTCACTAACAATAAATGACGGCGAATTTGTTGCAATAATCGGTGCAAGCGGA
The DNA here is from genome assembly GCF_000526775.1 of Ruminococcus albus AD2013. Lineage (NCBI taxonomy): Bacteria > Bacillati > Bacillota > Clostridia > Eubacteriales > Oscillospiraceae > Hominimerdicola > Hominimerdicola alba. Next base: position 1,660,304 of record NZ_JAGS01000001.1, on the reverse strand, counting down.
AGTGGTAAAAGTACACTTCTTAATATTATAGGTCTTCTTGAGCCCGTCGATAAAGGTAGGGTGTCAATAGATGATTTCACGGATATTACTCCTCAAAGTAATAAAGCAATATCAATAATACGATATAAATTCAACTATCTTTTTCAGAATTATGCGTTGATAGACGAGGAAACCGTAGAATATAACTTGAAACTAGCCTTACGTTTTACAAAAGGAAACAAAAAAGAATTAATCAGGAATGCGCTTAAAAGGGTAGGTCTTGATGGATATGAAAAGGCGAAGATATATCAGCTCAGCGGTGGCGAACAGCAACGAGTTGCCCTAGCGAGAGTTATTCTTAAGCCTTCCAAATATATTCTGGCTGATGAACCTACCGGCTCCTTAGATCCCAATAATAGAGATATCGTAATTAAAACATTGAGAAAGCTCAATAAAGAAGACGACAAAACCGTGATAATAGTTACTCACGATATGTATGTTGCAAATCAATGTGATAGGATCATCAATATCGGAAATGAATAACTGTTCCAGATAAAATTTTACGTGCGTGCAGCAGACAAACATCTGCTGCACTTTTGTTATACCCGAGAACGATAATATCGGCTCCTAATAAATCGAGTTCATACAGAATTGAAATTGTAAATTTCAAACAAACGTTCCGAAAACTATCGACAAATCAGAACATCTGTGCTATAATCTATTATGTAATCGAACGTATGTGCATATTAAGATTGATCCAAACAGAAAGAATGTAGATAAAAGCAATATATCATTTCAACGTCAAAATGGTCACTAGAACGAGTGGCGGAAGTTGTGTAGCTAGTGCCGCGTACATCGCAGGTGAAAAGATCAAGAATGAGCGTGACGGTAAGATCCACGACTACCGTAATAAGCATGAAGTTGTCCATAAGGAGATATTGCTACCTGCAAATGCGCCACCCGAATACAGCAGCAGAGCCAAACTATGGAATGCTGCCGAGTGTGTCGAAAAGCGCAAGAATTCCCAAACCGCCCGGAGTATCAATGCGGCATTACCGAGGGAGCTGTCGAGAGAAGACCAGATTGATTTGGTCAGACAGTTCTGCGAGCAGTGTTTTGTCAGCAAGGGAATGTGCTGTGATTTTGCTATTCATGATAAGGACGATGGAAATCCCCACATCCATATTTTGCTGACGACGCGAAAGGTCAACAAATCTGGTTTCACCCAAAAGGAACGAGCGTGGAATGTCCGAAAGCTTTTGTTGGAGTGGCGGGAGCGTTGGGCGGATTGGTGTAACCACAAATTATATTTCGTTTCGGATGCTCGTGTCGATCATCGAAGCTACAAGGAGCAAGGAATTGACCGCCTACCGCAGATACATCTGGGTGTCGAGGTCTGCGCTGTTGAGCGAAAGGGCTTCAAGACCGACAAGGGAAATAAGAACAGAAGAATCAGGCGGCGCAATCTTGAAGTCGAGATTCAAGAGCTTGAACAGCAAATGCGGGCTATTCGTGCAGAACATAAGCAGGATACTATTGACTATATCGAATCCAATATCGGCTGCAAGGTGTCTGATGCTTTCGCAATACATGACAAAATGCCTGTGCTGGAACAATATGAGAAATACTTGCAGGAGCGAGGTGTGCCGTGTGAGTTTATTTTCTACAATAAGGACAAGTACGAATTGTTCATACCGAAGTCCGAAAAGGAAAAAGCTATTGGTCTGCTTACCCAGTTTCGGAAACAGAACCCTTAAAGGGACGACCGGAGTAATACGCAACAGAAATCTGCACCGTCCAAAAAGCCGAAGCGGTAATTATAGCAGCATATTCAAACACGTGCTGTATGGCACCCCAGCGGTATCGCTTGCATAAGGGAGAGTCCAGAGAGGGAGTTTTCCCTCTTTGGCGCACTTCAAACTCGAAGAGTTTGTATAAGTGCGCCCTACGGGGTTATGGTGGGTAATGACTATCGAATAAAAAATTCGCAAAACTTATCGCCCTGTCAAACTTTCGCGTATGCGAATAGCTGCGTATGCAGCAGGGGCAGAATTGCCATCAAGGAAAGGAGAATGCCATTGAGTAACAAGAAGCTGACAACAGAAGAAAAAATTGTGAAGTCAAAAGAGTATGAAGATGAGATGACACGGCTGCAAAATAAAATGAAAACCATGCGGACAGCTAAAAAGAAGCTCGATGCCGAAATTGCCGATGAACTGGAGAAAGCCGAAATAGTGACTAATCAGGCAGTCGGCAAGAAGTTCAGGAGCAAAATGACTGTTGATCTGCCGCTGGACAAATATGGTGAGATCATCGATTTCATGTTCATGCATGAGGACTGCGTTGAGTTCATCGATGATATTATTGCCAAGCACCGGAAGGAACAGGAAGCTGCTAAAGCTAAAAAGCAGGAAGAACAGTCTGCCGAAGAAAATAGTAATGCGGCTGAAACTGCATCAGCGGACGAAGTCGTTCATTCAGACGGCAGCAGCGAATCAGCGTAAATAAATGAGTAAAGGAAAGGTCGGGTGATACCTATGCACAATTATCCGCTGTCGGCAGGAGCCGTTCGTCCATGCTATTGCTGACAATGTTTCGGGAACAGATTCGGGGTCTCATCAGCCTTGATAATTATTTGTAAAATCTTCAAATACCTGCCGTCACTCCTTACGGCAGGAAAACGGATCCACTTCAAAAACATCATCTTCTCAAACGAGAGGAGAATGAATTTGAAAACAACATTTACAAAAGAAGAACAGAAGAACCCGAGCTACGAGCTGAATTTGGTGCGAGAGTACAAGATCGGTCACACGACCTACATCGTCAAGACCTACTTCGATCTTGAATGCGGAGAATCACTGGAAGATCTGCTCCAGCGTTTGGTAACAAAAGAGATATGCAAAGCGATGTCGTCTTAACGGCATATAATAATCCGAAGGAACAGCGGGTCATTGCACATTTGGTATTGACAATCACGAACATTTGTGCTATAATTAACATGATCCGCTGTGATCGTCGGAAAGAGAGGAATGAATGAAAGACAAGATCACAGCATTGTATTGCCGCCTTAGCAACGACGATGACTTGCAGGGCGAGAGCAATAGCATAACAAATCAGAAAGCCATGCTTCTGGACTACGCAAAGAAGAATGGTTTCCATAACACCGAGTTCTATGTCGATGACGGCTGGTCGGGAACGAATTTCGACAGACCCGATTTTCAGAGCATGGTCAGAGATATGGAGAACAGAAAAATAGGTACGGTTATAACAAAAGACCTTTCGAGATTAGGCAGAGATTACCTAATCACGGGTCAATATATTGAAATGATATTCCCTGACCATGATGTGCGATACATTGCCATCAATGATAATGTAGATACTCAAAAGTCCGAAAATGACATGATGGTGTTCCGAAATGTTTTCAACGATTTTTACGCTAGGGACACTTCTAAGAAGATTAAGGCGGTATTCAAGGCGAAAGGTATGTCAGGTAAACCTTTGTCACCTATCGCACCATATGGGTACAAGAAGTCTGAGCATGACAAAGATCAGTGGGTGATCGATGAAGAAACCGCACCTGTTGTGAAGAAGATATTTCGTTTATGCATCGAGGGCTACGGTCCGATGAAGATCGCAAATATCCTGACAGACGAGAAGATACTTCGACCAACAGCTTATAATGAGCTGAGATCGACAGGTCAGATAACCTGCGAAAAGCCTTATCGCTGGAACTGTAAGTCGGTTGTGGGAATACTTGAAAGGCAGGAATATCTTGGCAAGATCGTGAATTTCAAGACACGCCAGAAGTCCTACAAGTGCCACAAGACGCTGACAAATCCGGTTGAAGACCGAATGATTTTCGAGAACGCCCATGAGCCGATAATCAGCCAGCAGGATTTCGACGTAGTTCAGGAGATACGCAAAAACAGAAGGCGCAAGCAGAAGACTAATCAAATAAACCCGTTTTCAGGGATAGTCTACTGTGCCGACTGCGGCAAGCTGATGTACATCTGCCGCCACTCGAAAGAGGGCAAAAGCACCGAGCATTTTAAATGCGGGAGCTATTCGTATGACAGCAAGGTATGCTCCGCGCATTACATTCGCACTGTAGTGCTCTAACAGGTCGTCCTCGCTGAAATGAACAGCATTCTCGACACAGTCACCAAAAACGAAGAGGAGTTCGTTCGCACAACTATTGACAGCAGAAATGCCGAATATCTGAGCGAAGTCAAGAATGCGAAAAAACTTCTTACTAAGTCTGAAAAGCGCATAGCTGAGCTGGACAGGTTTTTTACAAGGCTCTACGAGGACAATGTTTCGGACAAGATCAGCGATGCTCGATTTGAAGTGATGTCCAAGAACTACGAGAATGAGCAGGAACAGCTCAGGATCAAGGTCGCAGAGCTCACTAAGTTCATTGAGGATAAAGAGCAGAAATGCTCGGATATTCACGATTTCATCGAGCTAGTCAAGAAGATAAAGCACATCGACGAACTGACACCTAAAAGCTTGCGTGAAATGATCGAACGGATAATAGTCCATGAGCCAGACAAATCCAGCGGTCACAGGACGCAGGAGATCGAGATCATTTTCAGGTTCAATGTCGTTAAATCAAGGTTAGTCCTTGACGGCAGAGATTTCGACAGGCGCAAAAAAGCCGCATAAGGCGGTATTCGTGCTTTATCGCTAGTGAACATTGGCTCAAGCCTTTCGCGAAAGGCTTGCGGGGAGCCACAATCAGCGAAACTTCCCGCCTAAAAAGGCGCGGCAATAAAGACATTCAGAGCGTGGACAAAATGACTGTCCACGCTCTTTCTATCTGCGTAAATTATTGTCGCGCCCGAAATCGGACAGCGATAGCGAATCCGATTTCTCGACCCGAGGGCGCTGCCGACGCAGTCGCAGCTGAGGGGCGAAAACACGCAAACCAATGAATACGGCAAATATCCGACTATACCAACAAAGTCTGCGAAAGTATAAATGACCCTCATATCATGCAGATGTTTATTAATATCTCGCAGTTGATTTTGGGGGCGGAGTATGTTATAATTATTTTTAATATCAGGCTTTCATCGGACAGAAAGCCACAGACCGCCATGTTCTGTGTGGTGCGGTTGGTCATGACTGCTACGGGAGGTAATATATGGAAGAGATAAAAAACAAACTCGAAAAGATACTGCTTAAAGCCACCAAACCCGCACGCTATATCGGCGGCGAGATAGGCAGTGTTGTCAAGGACAGGGACAAGGTCGATGTGCGATTTGCGTTCTGCTTTCCCGATACCTACGATGTGGGTATGTCTCACCTTGGTATGAAGATCCTCTACGGGCTGAAAAATCAGGTGCCCAACTGGTGGTGCGAGAGAGTGTTCATGCCCGAAAAGGACTTTGAGACTCTTATGCGGGAGAATGATATACCGCTGTACGGGCTGGAAAGTCTTGACCCCATAAAGGATTTCGATTTCATCGGGTTTACTTTACAGTACGAATTATCGTACAATAACGTTTTGCAGATGCTCGACCTTGCAGGTCTGCCTGTGCTGGCAAAAGACCGTAAATCACTGACACCTCTGGTTGTGGGGGGAGGCCCCTGCGTGTGCAATCCCGAGCCTATGTCGGATTTCTTTGACCTGTTTATACTGGGTGAGGGCGAGGAAGTCAACCTTGAACTTCTGAGACTATACGAAAAGATGAAGCCCTCAAATCCTACGAAAGAGGAATTTCTGCGGGAGGCTGTGAAGATAGAGGGCATATATGTGCCGAGCTTTTATGACGTTGACTACAACGAGGACGGCACGGTAAAGAGCATAACCCCGAATGTGCCCGAAGCACCTGCACGTATAAAAAAGCGCATCATCGCGGATTTTGACAAGGTGTACTACCCTGATAGCTTTGTTGTGCCTTTCAGCGAGATAGTACATGACCGCTCGGTGGTGGAAGTGCTTCGCGGCTGTATCCGCGGATGCAGGTTCTGTCAGGCGGGATTTATTTACAGACCTTTCCGTGAGAAGAATATCGATACGATAAAGAATGAAACTAAGTCGCTGTGTGAACAGACGGGGTATGAGGAAGTGTCGCTTTCGTCACTTTCCACCAGTGACCATACCAAGATAAACGAGCTCCTTCTCAGCCTTTCGGAGTATACCGACGGCGAGAATGTTAATCTTGCTTTGCCGTCTTTAAGACTTGACAGCTTTAACGAGGAACTTCTGGAAAGGATACAAGCTGTACGAAAAAGCGGACTGACATTCGCTCCCGAGGCGGGAACACAGCGTTTGCGTGACGTTATAAACAAGAACATCACCGAGGACGAGATAATCAATACCTGCAAGATGGCTTTCGAGTGGGGGTATACTCAGGTGAAGCTGTACTTCATGATGGGTCAGCCCACGGAGACAGACGATGATATCCGCGGTATTGCGGAACTTTCGGATAAGATACTTCAGCTGTATTTTGAAACGCCCAAGGAGAAGCGGGGACGGTCGGTGCAGATAGCGGTATCGACCGCGACTTTTGTGCCAAAGCCTTTCACGCCCTTTGAGTTTGAACCTCAGGCGACGGAAGAACAGATAAAGCACAAGCAGGAGATACTGAAATCCGCTGTGACCAGCAAGAAGATAAAACTTAGCCTGCACTATTCAAATACCTCGGTGCTGGAGGCTGTTCTGGCAAGGGGCGACAGGCGTGTGTGCAAGGCGGTGTATGCGGCTTGGAAAAAGGGCTGTTACATGGATAGCTGGGACGAGCATTTTCAGTTTGACAAATGGCTGGAAGCCTTTGAGGAAACGGGCATAGATACGGCGTTCTACGCTAACAGGACGAGAAGCTACGATGAGGTGGCGCCCTGGTCGCATCTGGATTATCTGGTATCTCACGAATTTCTTGTGAGAGAGAACAAAAAAGCCCATCTTGCACAGACTACAAGAAACTGTAAGGAAGGCTGTTCGGGCTGCGGAATAAAGCCCGAATGCGGAGGTGTTTACTGTGGCGGAAAAAAGACTTCAACCTAAAAATGTAGACCTGCGCCCCGACAGGTATGACAAGCGGGTGGTATATGAAAAGTGCGGCAGGGCGAAGTATATCTCACACCTTGACCTGATGCGTGCCATGCAGAGGGCGATAAAGCGGGCGAAACTGCCGATATGGTATACACAGGGCTTCAACCCGCATATATATATAATGTTCCCCCTGACCCTTTCGCTGGGGTTTGAAAGCAGGGTGGAAGTCATGGATTTCGCGCTTCTGGAGGATCTGCCCGATGAAGAGGTGCTTAAAGCCCTTGATGCCCAGATGCCCGAGGGCATGAGGATAGTCAGCTGTTCGGCACCTGTACACAGCCATACGGAGATAACCCATGCGGAGTACATTATACGAATATCGGCGGATAAGACACCTGCGGAAATGGCAGAGATGTTCAAGGATTTTATGGGCAGGGAAGTAATAGAGATACAGAAGCGTACAAAAAAAGGTACATATAAACCTGTGGATATAAGACCGTCGCTGGAACTTATCTCGATGGAAGCGGGGGAGAAGTATCTTGAACTCACCATGAAGCTGCCTGCGGGGGGAAGCTTCAACCTTAATGCAAATGTGGCGGCGGAGGCTTTTCTTGATATGTATGGCATGACTGCCGATGAGATTTGTGTGGAACGCACAAAAATACTTATTGAGAATGGTGAAGATTTTTGCTGAGAGGTACTTGAAATCCTGAGCGCGATATGGTATAATATTCAAGCATGAATACCGTCGGTATCCCCGACGAGAGTTAATGCCAGCCAAAAGGCACGACATTAAAGAGACGGTCCACTGGCTGCCAAAGCGGCAGTGTATGAACGTCCGGAAAATCAAAGGAGGAATTTAAAGTGGACGCTTTAAAACAGATCGCACAGTCAAGCATGAAGGAAAACGCACCCGTAGTTAACGTAGGTGATACCGTAAAGGTACACGTTCTGATCACAGAGGGTGACAAGTCCAGAATCCAGGTATTCGAGGGCACAGTTATCGCCAAGAAGCACGGCGGCATCAGCGAGACCTTCACTGTAAGAAGAGTAGCACACGGCTGCGGTATCGAGAGAGTATTCCCCGTACATTCACCTGCTGTATCTAAGGTAGAGATAGTTAGAAGCGGTAAAGTTCGCAGAGCTAAGCTGTACTATCTCCGCGACAGAGTTGGTAAGGCAGCTAAGGTCAAGGAAGCAATCAGATAATTCTTCTGATAAAAGAGTCGGCGCAAGTCGGCTCTTTTTATTTATATAAGTAAACAAAATAAGTATAAAAATAATTTTTTTTGAAAAAACCCTTGTAATTTCGGAACATATTTGCTATAATATAGTGTATATGAGTAGTCGCCAAAATAAAGTATCATCGCGATTACAGCATCTATCACGAAAAGAGGTAGTATCTATGAGTGAACCAAACGAAAAGACAACAAATGGAAATATCAGCGGGGCTGATGATGATCTCGAAAGACTTCTGAACGAGACCGACCCCAATGTTACAGGCGGATCCGACGCTGATGAGAGCGGCGAGGATTTTAATGTATTCGGCACCACCGATGAAGATATCACGGAAGACGCAGCAGAACTGGAGCAGATACTGAATGAGCAGTTCCCTGATGGCGTGGGCAGTGTTCATGTTGTGACACCCGGCGATGATGAGGGCCCCATCAATGTTGAGGCGCTTGTAAATCGCGGTGAAACCGTGGCTGTGACTGCAGAAGATATCAAGAGAGTTACGGAAGCTTCAAAGGCAGTTGAAGAAGATATCAAGGATGTTTCGGAAAAGGCTGAAACGGCAGAGGAAGATGCCGAGGAAGAAACCGAGAAAATATCCGAGACTGCAGAAGTCAGTGAAGAGGATATCGAAAAGGCAAAGGAAGCCGAGCCTGAGGATATAAAGGAAAAAGAGCCTTTCAATATAGGCAGGGAGATACTGGAGTGGTTTGAATCGCTGGTGTTCGCACTGCTTATCGTTCAGCTGGTACTGACATTCCTGCTGAGGATCGTAATGGTTGACGGCGAATCCATGACAAATACTCTGCAGAACGGCGATAGACTTATAATGACTCACGTTGCTTACGAACCTGAAAGAGATGACATCGTGGTGCTTGACAGCGAAGCTGCCAACAAAGTACTTATCAAGCGAGTTATCGGTATAGAGGGTGACAAGGTCGTTGTTGACTACAATAAGAACCATGTATATGTAAATGATGAAGAGATATCAAATGAACATATCAGGGAAGTCATGTTAGACAGCTTCTATTTTGACCCTCAGTACAGTGTTGACGCAGGCGTATACGAATATGAAGTGCCCGAGGATACGGTGTTCGTTATGGGCGATAACAGAAACGATTCAAAGGACAGCCGAAGCATCGGTTTTATTCCCAAGAGCGAGATAATGGGCAAGGCGATATTCCGTGTATACCCATTCAAAAGTCTTGGCCGTGTTGACTGATAATGGCTGAAAAGAACGGGGATATTCCCCGATTTACAGATAACGTTCTGGAATGGGCGCTGGTCATAGTGAATTCGGTAACGGCGGTACTTATCGCTACAACACTTTTCTTCAGCCGTGTGGGCGTTGAGGGAGAGTCAATGGAGAACACACTGTTCGACGGCGATAGACTGGTGATATCCTGGTTTATGTATCAGCCCGAAAACGGAGATATAGTTATCTGCGACAGCAAAGCGCTGGGCAAGCTTATCGTCAAGCGTGTGATAGCCGTGGGCGGACAGAAAGTCACGGTGGATTACAATGCAGGCACTGTAAGTGTTGACGGCGAAGTGCTTGATGAACCTTATACGAAGTATCACGCTCTTGACTATATGGGCGGGTATGATATGGCTTATTACGACCCCGAAAGGGACGTGTACGAATATGATGTGCCCGAGGGAGAAGTTTTTCTTCTGGGGGACAACCGGGATCATTCTTCGGACAGTCGATTATTCGGTGCGGTGCCGGAAGATGATATAATCGGAAAAGCAGTTTACAGATTCCGTTCAAGCGAAGCAAAGACGGGCTTTGTGAACTGAAAACGATACTTACAAATAACGAAAGGAGGCGGCTGATATGAGCGAAGCTGCCAAGGTGCAGTGGTTTCCGGGACATATGGCGAAAACAAGGCGTATAATGGCTTCAAACCTGAAGCTTGTTGACGCGGTGGTTGAGATAACCGATGCGAGGATACCTTTTTCAAGCCGCAATCCCGAGATAAAGAAGATATGCGGCAGCAAGCCCAGGCTTGTTCTGCTGAACAAGGCGGATTCTGCCGACCCGAATGTAACTTCAATGTGGATAGAGTACTACAAACAGCAGGGAGTAGCCGCACTCGCCACGGATTGCAGGAGCGGCAGGAACGTGAATAAATTCTATCCCATGCTGAAAGAACTGCTTTCTGACCAGATAGAAAAATGGGATACCCGCGGAATGACGGGACGCCCCATAAGAATGATGATAGTGGGAATACCAAATGTTGGTAAATCCTCATTCATAAACAGGATGGCCGGTGCAAAGCTGGCTAAGGTTGAAGACAGACCCGGCGTTACCCGAGGAAAACAGTGGGTAGCACTGGAGGACGGTTTTGAACTTCTGGATATGCCCGGTGTTCTCTGGCCGAAATTTGATGATAAGCTTGTGGGTGAAAGACTTGCATTCACAGGTGCTGTCAAGGACGTTATACTCGATGTTGAGTATCTGGCGTGCAGACTGCTGGAATATCTGGCGGAGGATTATCCCGAACTGCTTACCGAGAGATATGGGATATCTCTTGAAGACCTGCCCGAACCTATGGACGATATGCAGGGCTGTGTAAAGGGATATGAACTGCTGGAAAGAGTTGGTAGAAAGCGCGGCTTCCTTGTATCGGGCGGCGAGATAAATACCGAAAGGGCGGCTAATACCGTGCTTGACGAATTCCGCGGCGGCAAGCTTGGCAGACTTTCTCTTGAAAAGCCGAAAGGTCGATGATATGACGCTTAAAGAGTTTGACGATAGCTACCGCGATAAGTATGAGGTAGTCTGCGGCTGTGATGAAGCGGGCAGAGGACCTCTTGCGGGCGATGTTTTTGCGGCGGCAGTGGTATTCGATAAGGATACGGTCATCGAGGGCATAAACGACAGCAAAAAGCTGACCGCAAAAAAGCGCGAGAAGCTTTTTGATGAGATAATCGAAAAGGCGCTGGATTTTTCCATACAGTGCGCTACGGTGGCGGAGATAGAGGAGATAAATATCCTCAACTGCGCGATGCTGGCGATGAAGCGTTCGGTGGAAGCCATGAAGATAAAGCCGAATGTCTGCCTGATAGACGGCAATAAGACTCCCGACCTGGAATGTGATGCGATAGCTGTTGTAAAGGGCGATGCACAGTCACAGGCGATAGCGGCGGCTTCGATACTTGCTAAGGTCGCAAGGGACAGATATATGCTGCAAATGGCTGAAAAATACCCCGAATGGCAGTTTGAGAAGCACAAGGGCTACGGGACTAAGCTTCACTATCAGATGATAGATAAGTACGGGGAAAGTCCGATACACAGACCCAGCTTTCTGAAAAAGTATTATGCAAAAAAATCAGAACAGCCGTAGTATCGGGGATATCGGCGAGGACTATGTCTGCGGATATCTGAGAGAGAATGGCTATGAGATACTCGAACGCAACTTCACAGTAAGGGGCGGCGAGATAGATATTATAGCTTCACAAGGCAATAAGATAGCTTTCGTTGAGGTCAAGACCCGAAAAGTCGGGGCGCTGACCACAGGCGAATCAGCCATCACATATACGAAGAAGCAAAGGCTGATAAAGACAGCAAGGATATACCTTGCAAAGAAGAATATCAGAGCCTTCTGCCGATTCGATGTTGCAGTCGTGCATCACGACGGCGGTAATGTGGTATTTTTCAAGTACTACAAGTCCGCATTTGATGCAAGCAGTAAGTAAAGTAAAAAAATACCCGTATGGGGAATAAAATAGAAGGGTTGTTGTTTTATGTTTTACAGAAGTACAAGAAACAGCGGTGTAAATGTTACATCGGCACAGGCTATTGCACAGGGCATTTCAGAGGACGGCGGTCTGTTCGTTCCTTCCGAGATACCTTCCATATCCATGGAGGATATCAAAAAGCTGGGAGATATGACCTATGCAGAGAGAGCTTTCTTTGTTTTCTCAAAGTTCCTTACCGATTACACAGAGGCTGAGATACGCTACTGTGTTGAGGGCGCTTACAATACCAAGAACTTCGATACCGAGAATATCGCTGAACTGGCACACCTGTTCGACGGCACTTATATGCTTGAACTGTGGCACGGTCCTACCTGCGCATTCAAGGATATGGCTCTCCAGATACTGCCTTATCTTCTGACAACAGCAACCAAGAAGATAAACCTCGATAAGAAGGTGGTTATCCTCGTTGCTACTTCGGGCGACACAGGCAAGGCTGCGCTGGAAGGCTTCAAGGACGTTCCCGGCACCGAGATACTGGTATTCTATCCCGATAACGGCGTATCTGCTATGCAGAAGAAGCAGATGACCACTCAGGAGGGTCAGAACGTTGGTGTTTGCGCTATCAAGGGCAACTTCGACGATGCACAGAACGGCGTTAAGGCTATCTTCACAAACAAGGAGATCGGCGAAAAGCTGGCTGAGAACGGCATGATGTTCTCCTCTGCAAACTCCATCAACTGGGGCAGACTGGCACCTCAGATCATCTACTATGTATCCAGCTACGCACAGCTGCTGAAGGACGGCGAGATCAAGGAAGGCGACAAGATCAACATCGTTGTTCCAACAGGTAACTTCGGCAATATCCTTGCAGGCTACTATGCAAAGAAGATGGGTATCCCCGTAAACAAGCTGATCTGCGCTTCAAACTCCAACAACGTTCTGACAGATTTCATCAAGACAGGCGTTTATGACAGAAACAGACAGTTCTATGCAACTATCTCACCTTCTATGGATATACTGATCTCCTCCAACCTTGAAAGACTTCTCTATCACCTCTGCGGCGAAGATGATGCACAGATCAGAGAGTGGTTCGGCAAGCTGGCAAGCGAGGGCAGATATGAGGTAACTGACGCAGTTAAGGCAGTTCTCGCTGACGAGTTCTATGCTGGCTGCTGCGACGATGCAAAGACAAAGGCTACCATCAAGGAGTATTACGACAAGTATTCCTACACCTGCGATACTCATACCGCGGTTGCAGTTTCCGTTTATGAGGAATACGTAAAGGCAACAGGCGATAAGACCAAGACAGTTATCGCTTCCACCGCAAGCCCCTACAAGTTCTCGGGTTCTGTACTCAGCGCACTTGGCAAGGATACAGGCAGCGACGAGTTCACTCTCGTTGAAGAACTGGGCGAAGCTTCGGGTATGCCCGTACCTGCTTCTCTGGCATCTCTCAAGAACAAGGAGATCCGCTTCTCTGAAGTTATCGCTAAGGACGAGATGAAGGACTTCGTATTCAAGGCACTTAATGTAAAATAATATGTACCGCCCGAGGGCGGCACAGTTCAGTGGCAGCCATCGCAGGGTTTGAAAGTCTTGCAGATGGTCTCGTCACAGCAGTTCGGGTCGGAACAGGTGCTGCACACCTGTATGCTGTCTGCGGTGCATTCGCAGCCCTTGTGGTTGTGGACACAGTTTTCAACATCGCAGCTGATACCTCTGATCTTATCCATTTTGTATCACTCCTTTTCGTCTTGTGAGAATAGTTTTTGCAGTACGATGGCTGATATTACCGGAAATATATACCAATAGACTGGAGCGAGATATGAAGCTTTACACCATAGCCGATCTGCATCTTTCCTTTGGTGTCCATAAGCCGATGAATATTTTCGGCGGCTGGGACGACCATGTGCAGAGGCTTGAAAAGAACTGGCAGGATAAGATATGTCCCGATGATATAGTAGTTCTCCCCGGGGATCTTTCGTGGGGGATGAACTTTGAAGAGACCGAAAAGGATCTTGCTTTCCTTGACAGTCTCAACGGCACCAAGATAATATCCAAAGGCAACCACGATTACTGGTGGAACACCGTGTCGAAAATGCAGAGATTTTTTGATGAAAAGGGCTTCAAAAGCCTGAATATACTTCATCTGAACCACTATCAGTTCGGCAGTATCGGTATATGCGGCACACGCGGCTGGGTAAATGATAATTCGGAACCCGCAAGCGCAAAGGTAATAGCCCGCGAAGCCATAAGGCTGGAAATGTCGGTGAAATCTGCAATATCGGCAGGGCTGACACCCGTGGTGTTCCTGCACTATCCGCCTGTATTCGGGGAGAGCAGAAATTTCGAGATACTTGATGTACTGTATAAATACGGCGTGAAAAAGGTCTTTTACGGACATCTTCACGGCAAAGCCCACGGCTATGCCGTAAACGGTATGTATGACGGTATAGAGTACCGGCTGATATCAAGTGATTTTTTGCATTTTGACCCATTAGACATCACTGGAATTGTGCAAAGTGACAATTATTGAAAAAGTACTGGAAATACAGGTAAAAGTGTGCTATAATATTAAAGATATATTTTATTTTGGAGGAATTAGAAAATGAGTTTAAAAGCTACAAATAATGTTGGCACTAACAGCTACGAGCTGGAGATCGAGATACCCGCAAAGGATTTTGAAGATGCACTTCAGAAGGCATACATGAGAGCAAGAAAGAACATTGCTCTGCCTGGTTTCCGTAAGGGTAAGGCTCCCAGAAAGCTGATCGAGAAGACCTACGGTGAAGAGGTATTCTTCGAGGACGCTATCAATCTGCTGTACGCTCCCGTTGTTAACGGTGCTATCGATGAGTCAGGTCTTGACCTCGTTTGTCAGCCTACTATCGAAGTTACCGAGATCAACAAGGAGAACGGCGTTAAGCTGACAGCTAAGTGCACAACCAGACCCGAAGTTGAAGTTAAGGATTACAAGGGTATAGAGGTTGAGAAAACTGTCAATGCTGTAACTGACGAGGATGTTCAGAAGAAGCTTGACGAGCTGAGAGAGAAGAACGCAAGGATCGTTACTGTTGACGACAGAGCAGCAGAGAAGGGCGATACCGTTAAGATCGACTTCGAGGGCTTCAAGGACGGCGTTGCATTCGACGGCGGCAAGGCTGAGGACTTCGATCTTGAGCTGGGCAGCGGTCAGTTCATCCCCGGTTTTGAGGATCAGATCGTAGGTCACAGCACAGGCGAAGAGTTCGAGATCAACGTTACTTTCCCTGAGGAGTATCAGGTAAAGGATCTCGCAGGCGCTCCCGCAGTATTCAAGATCAACCTCAAGAGCATCTCCAAGAAGGAGCTGCCCGAGCTGGACGATGATATGGTAAAGGATTCCACAGATTTCGATACCGTTGACGAGTACAAGGCTGACGTTAAGACCAAGCTGGAAGAGGCTGCTGAGAAGGCTGCTGACGCTAAGGTCGAGGGCGATCTCTTTGACAAGGTAGTTGAGAACATGACTGCTGAGATCCCTGATGTTATGTATGACAACAGAGTAAACGAGATGGTAGCTGAGCTGGAGCAGAGAATGGCTCCTCAGGGCATCTCTCTGGATATGTATATGCAGTTCACAGGTCAGACTATCGACACCATCAAGAGAGGCTATGCTGAGCAGGCTGAGAAGCAGGTCAAGCTGAGACTGGCTCTTGAGAAGATCGCTGAGGTAGAGAATGTAGAAGTTACCGATGAGGATCTTGAGAACGAGTTCAAGAACCTGGCTGAGACTTACAGAATGGAAGTTGAGCAGGTAAAGAGCTACATACGCGCAGAAGATCTGAAGAAGGATCTGGCTGTCGGCAAGGCAGTTGATCTTATCAAGGAATCTGCTGTTATCAAGTAAGTAAAACATACATCGCCTGCACTAGTCGGGGTATCCCGACCTTTGCGGGCGAATACTTATATTTGTTTAGGAGGCATTACAATGGCACTTGTACCTTATGTAGTAGAACAGACCAGCAGGGGAGAGAGAAGTTTTGATATATTCTCCCGTTTGCTGAACGACAGGATAATCATGCTCTGCGAGGCCATAGACGATCATGTTGCCAGCCTCGTGATCTCACAGCTGCTTTATCTTGAAAGCCAGGATCCCGAGAAGGATATCGATCTGTATATCAACAGCCCCGGAGGTTCCGTAACCGCAGGTATGGCTATATATGATACCATACAGTATATCAGATGCGATGTAAATACCATCTGTATCGGTATGGCAGCATCTATGGGTGCGTTCCTGCTTTCAAGCGGTACAAAGGGCAAGAGATTCTCACTGCCCAACAGTGAGATCATGATACACCAGCCTCTTATCGGCGGAAACGGTATTTCGGGACAGTGCACCGATGTTAAGATACACTCCGATCATCTGGTCGCTACAAGAGAAAAGCTCAACAGGATACTTGCTGAAAACTCAGGCAAGAGCATAGAACAGGTAGCAGTGGATACCGAGCGCGATAATTATCTCACAGCTCAGGAAGCACTGGAATACGGACTGATCGACAAAGTTATCACTAAAAGGTAGGTTAGATCTTAATGGCTAATGATACTATGAAAAAATGTCTTTTCTGTGGTAAGCCCGAAAACAAGGTAAGGAATATGTTCTCTGCAGGTAATAACCATATCTGCGATGAATGTGTCCTCTTCTGCTATGATATCCTTGAAGAGCAGGGCAGCGTTAGCCCCAGGGCTAAGGTCACTGAAAAGAAAAAGAACAAGACAGCTGATAACGGCGGTATCACTCTTAAAAAGCCTGCCGAGATAAAGGCTGTACTTGATGAATACGTTATCGGTCAGGACGACGCTAAGATCGCGCTGTCCGTGGCTGTGTACAATCACTACAAGCGTATACTGACCCTTGAAGACGATAGCGACGACGTTGAGATACAGAAGAGCAATGTTCTGCTGCTGGGACCCACGGGTACAGGCAAGACACTTCTTGCACAGACACTTGCCAGACTTCTGAATGTTCCTTTTGCTATCGCTGATGCTACCACACTTACCGAAGCAGGTTACGTGGGCGATGATGTTGAGAACGTGCTGACACGTCTGATACAGGCTGCCAACTACAATGTTGAGGAAGCTTCCCACGGTATCATCTATATCGATGAGATAGATAAGATCGCCAGAAAGTCCGAGAACACCTCTATTACAAGAGATGTCAGCGGTGAAGGCGTTCAGCAGGCTCTGCTGAAGATAGTTGAGGGCACAGTATCCAACGTTCCTCCCCAGGGCGGAAGAAAGCATCCTCATCAGGAGTTTATCCAGATAGATACCAAGAATATCCTGTTCATCTGCGGCGGCGCATTTGACGGACTTGAAGCCGTTATCAAGAAGCGTACAGATTCTTCATCTATGGGCTTCGGCGGCAAGGTAAAGGATAAGAGCTCCGATTATAATATACTCAAAAAGGTCGTTCCTCACGATCTGGTAAAATTCGGCATTGTGCCCGAGCTTGTTGGTCGTCTGCCTGTTATCACAGTACTTGACGAGCTTGATGAGCCTGCACTTTGCAGGATACTCACCGAGCCTAAGAACTCGCTTATCAAGCAGTACACCAAGCTCTTTGAGTTTGATAATATCGACTTCGAGGTTACACCAGAAGCACTCACCGAGATCGCTAAGGTTACTATCGAGCAGAAAACAGGCGCAAGAGGTTTGCGAGCAGTTGTTGAGAGCATTCTCACAAAGCTCATGTTCGATGCTCCCTCCGACTCCAGCATCACAGGTATCAAAATTACTGCTGAGTGCGTAAGAGGCGAGGCAGAACCCGAGATCACCAGAGGTCAGGAAAAAGACGTGGTTTGATATTTTGAGCAAATAAATGATCCCGAAAGCAGTTGACGCTTTCGGGATTTTTAGTTAATTGAAATTTCTGTTCCCCTGAATTTCGGCAAGTTTATCGAAGAATCTTGTCATAGCTACTGTCTGATCGGTTATCTGTGAGCGGTCGATCTCCATTTCAAAGGATATGCCGTTTTTGAAACCGCATTCGCTGTTCTTGAACTTTCCTCTAACAGTGCATCTGCCCGATTCATCGAAGGTGAAAACAAGTTCACTTCGGCAGATATCGCCGTAGTTCCTAAGCACGGCTTTGGCATTCCTGCCGAAATGTATATCCCACGCGGTGTCGAGGTCGTAGTTAAAATAATATAGATTCCCGATGGTGAGGTCGATGTCAAAACAGCAGTTCATACCTCTGCATTTGTATTCGGCTTTGAAGATTCCCGAAAGACCGTTGTTTTGTATCGAATGTTCGGTCTGTCCCTCGTCAAACCTGTCAAAGAAAAGCTTGAAACTTTCGTCGCTGTCACCTATATCTATCATCGTGCATGGAAGTTTGATAATATCAATATTCATTGTGCTGACCGCCTCCTTATTTAGTGTTTGTTCTGACAAGAAAGCGCCGCAGTACCAGACCACGGCGCATTATCCTATAATATTGCAGACCTCTGTTTAATCCTCATCGTCATTGTTTCTGTTGCAGATAGCCCTGATTACGCGGAGATAATCGTCGGTCTTTCTTACCGAGTAAGTAAGATGACCCTCACCCCTCAGCGTCTTGAAGTTCGCAGAAGGATAAGCCTCAATCAGGTGCTTGAAACACGATTTGAAGTTCTTCTCATCCGAAGCATAAACAAAGAAGATGTTCTCCTGCATCTCATCGGGCAGGTAAGGGAAGTTGAAAGTATATCTTGCCTCAGTCTCGTTCTTGATACTGCCGTCAGTAATAACAGGGGCAGTCTTTACCATTGATTCGATAACAGGGCGCATAGTTGCGGTGTCGTCCTTAGTGAACTGGTCAACCGATTTCCAGTTGACAACTTCATCTACGCTCTGATTTTTCATCTTATTCATCATGGACTTGTGCTTGAAGTTCATGATAGCCTTGTAAAGCTTGGGCTGTTTCAGGAAAGTACCGCCGTCAAAGAAAGCGGATTCGATGGTGATGTGCTGTTTGAGACACTGTGCTATCAGTACCATACCTATCTCAGCACCCATAGCCTGTCCGTAGATCAGGCACAGATGACCGATACCGTTTTCTTTGAGAAATCCGACAATCTCCTTAGCCTCCTGCTGGCTTGTGGTGAAATCACTGCTGCCCTCGTAGTGACCGTTGTATTCGGGTACGATTATATAATAATCGTTCGTCAGTTCTTCATAAAGATATGACAAAGAATCCGCAGAACAGAAAGAACTTGTTAGCATGATTATTATAGGATTACTTCTGTTGCCATAGGTATTAAAACGCATATTCATTCTCCTCCATCAATAGTATAATTTTTTAGCTTATTTATATGTTATAAAATTGAAGAAATAATCAAACTATATGTTGTATATATTATACCATAAAAACACAGATTAGTCAATCACCGGGATAACTTTTTATAAATTTTTGGGCATATTTTTTTGGCACGGAAAGTACTGTTCTTGTGAGAACAAATAGGCAGAAAAACGCGTATTATCGCTTTTTATGATAAAAACACCATTTTTATTTCGTGAAATGAATTTGTAATTATTCTAATTAATTACAATAAAATTTTCAAAAATCTATTTAAGAATTTGTGATGATATGTTATAATATATATGGGATATTATATTTTAATTCTGTCCGAAAAGGAGAGTACCCTATGAAATTTCTGGAAAAGAGGTATATCGGACTATATCTGTTCAGTATAATGATAATAGTGTTGATACTTGCTTTTTCTATCGATAAAGATGTTCCTGTGGGTAAAGACTTTAATGTAAAAAAAGTTGACGCTGATTGGACATATGAGCGTGCAAAACATGAAGATGAAGATGGAAATAGTACTCTTCGTCTTGTTATGCGGCATCCTGTCAGCGAGGATATAAATGGTAAGGTCTTGTCTTTCAAGACTTATGATTCCTATGTTGACGCTTATCTCAGCAATGAGCCGGGCGGTACATCGGTAATGAATGTATACCATTTTGGTGAAAAACCTATCTTCGGAGATTCTCCGGGAACATATACCCACTTTATACACCTGCCGCCTGACAGCGGCGGAAAATACCTGAACATCGTCGTTGATACTGTTTATAACCATAAATATATGCCAAGTTATCAGGTGTATTCAGCCGAAGAGAACGAGCTGGTGTATTTCTACCTTAAAAAGGAATTTAAGCTGTCACTGATGAATATCATAATGGTGGCTTTCGGCATACTGCTGATGGTCATACACTTTGTGGGTTCATTCAAAAAGATAGACACCCCCGAGACTTTCTCACTGGGTTCGCTGTCGCTGCTTTTTGCGGTATATCTGACGTGTCCGCTGTTTTTCCACCAGTTTATTTGCTGTAACCCCGTGGCGCAGTACTACATGATATATTTCTCGCTGTATATGCTGCCGCTGGCTGCTATGCTGTACTTTGAGGATATAGTTCCGACCCTGAATATGAAATGGATGTTCTACGGCTTTGTAGCACTGGAGTTAGGTCTGTCCGCATTACATTTTATTGGGATAGCTTCCTATACCAGGACGGTTGTAGTATTTACAGCAGCAGTCGGTTTTTTTTGCAATAGTATCAAGCTTCCTGATAATACAGCGTTTCAGGCTGATAGACATTGAATACAGGATAGGTTTGATGTGCCTGCTGGGCTTTGCATTTGCAAATGTTGTTTTCTATATGTTCATATCCACCACCGGAGACCAGTCTTTCCTTATCAGGATAGGTTTCATCATCTATCTTGCATTTGAGATAGTCAACGGTCTGCGAAAGATAATGAACGAAGTTAACCGCGAGCGCGAAACTCAGCTGCTGCATAATCTTGCTTACACCGACCAGCTTACAGGTCTTGGCAACAGGTACGCACTTGAAAGAGATGCCGAAGCTATACCGCTGGAGAATATCAGCGTTATGTCTATGGATCTCAACCTGCTGAAGACCACCAACGACAGCTTTGGCCATTTCGGCGGAGATATGCTGCTGGTATCGGCGGCAAAGTGTATGCTGTCTGTTTTCGATAAGGTTTACAGAGTCGGCGGTGATGAATTTATCGCCCTGCTCAGTGATAAGAGCGAAGATGAACTCAAAGAGCTTCACGCAACTCTCCACGATATGATGGATAGGATGAATATCGACCGAAGCGAGTACGGCGAGTTCGCATACGAAAAAGAGTTCCTGCTCAGTATAGCAGTAGGCTACGCTTCATTTGCCGAGGGTGATGAGAATTTTGAGCGTATACTGTCCCGTGCAGATAAAGCAATGTACAATGAAAAAAAGCGCATGCACAGCAGTAAGTAATTTATGATCACATAATTTGAGGGGGTGTTGCAATCGCAGCACCCTCTAACCATATCCGAACATCAGAGTAAAAAAACATATTTATTGGTGAAATAAGCTGTTTCAGTGCGCACACCCCCAAGCCCTCTTCAAAAAAGAGGACTCGGGGGTGTTATGTTCTGCTGGTTTTTATGCCGTTTTCAGTTCAAAAAGAGAAATTCCAAGTCGGTTTTCTGAGATCTTAGCAAAAAGCTTCTTTATGTTGTATGCAAGTCCCAGCAAAAGGAACTCAGTTCTGATGTTATTTTTGCCCCTGCACAGGAATCTTCTGAAGCCATGATCCTGTTTCAGCACTCCGAATACGCCTTCAGCCTGTATGCTTCGGTTCATTCTGAGCTGTTTTCCGAATTCGGTCGTTATATTTTCCAGGCTTTCTGTTCTCAGTTCTTTGAACTTATGCGATATAGACAGCGTCTTGTTTCCTTTTGCTTTTGTACAGTTCTGTTTGTAGGGACAACCTTCGCAGCTTTCACATCTGTACATAGCTTTTTCGGAAACGAATCCCGTCTTGCTTTTTTCGTGTTTAGTCCCTACTCTCCAAAGTATCCTGCCGGCTTTGCATACGAAAATATCGCCCATTTCGTGGTATTCCATATTCTCGGGTCTGCCGTATTTTGTACGATAATTCCGCTTTTTGCTCTGCTCATAATTTACGGGTTTTATGTATGAGGTCATGTTATGTGATCTGAGATAAAGATAGTTCTCCTCGCTCTCATAACCCGCATCACAGATAATGTTTTTCAATACAAACAACTCAAGACTGTTAAGCTTTTCAAGAAACGGGATCAGCGTATTTACATCGCTTCGTTCGCTTGAAACGTCTATACCTACAATATACTCACCTTCCACCGCTGCCTGTATGTTGTATCCGGGTTTCAGCTGACCGTTTCTCATATGGTCTTCCTTCATGTGCATGAATGTTGCATCGGTATCTGTCTTTGAAAAGCTGTTTCTTCCGTCAAAAAGGCTGTTATATTGTTCGTACTGCTGTATTTTCTGCTGATATCCCTCAAGCTTTTCAAGTGCTTTCTGATATACTGATTTATGATGTCCTTTTCCGTAAACTCGTTCAATACCGAATTTTATTATAAGAGATGACAAGGTCGAGATCATATCCGATACTCCTGTATTTTCGGGGAATCTCACACCATAAGCATAATTTATCTCATCAAGTATCTCAGGCAGTTTGGTACGAAGTTTCAGCTCGTTTTTTGAGACCGCCTTTTTCCAGACGAATGTATATCTGTTTGCATTAGCTTCGATCTTGGTGCCATCAATGAACAGGTTCTCACCGCTTATCTCTTTCATATTCAAAAGATACTTTACAACAGCGTAAAACACACGCTCGATCTGTTCTCCCATTTTCTGTCGAAATCTTGAGATAGTGCTGTGATCCGGAGCTCCAAAGCCATCGAGAAGCCACATGAAATGGATATCCCTTTTGCAGAGCTGTTCAATCTTACGGCTTGAAAAAGAGTCGTTCATGTAGCCGTAGATGAGTATCTTCATCATGATATCCTCGGGTATGGCGCCATTCCACTTGCTTACTATCGTGTATTCTTCTTTTTGATAGATCTCATCTATAACATTGCTCAATACTCTGACAGGTGAGCTTTCTTCGATGTAGATCTCATAATTCATGTTAAGACGCACTTGACAATTTCTCATTTTTGTGGTACAATCCTTTCGTTGGTTTGATGTTATATTTGCAATTACATTATACCACAAAATGAGACGCCTGGCACTACCTTTTTGGTGTGTCAGGCGTCTTTTTCTTTGTTGGGGCTGCAACAGCCCCTCGATTTTTTATATACTGACCTGATATACATTCTGTTACAGAGAATTAAGCTTCTTCTGCAGTTCGATCATGTGATTTCTGCAAGCGGTGATCTCACCTGTATACTTGTTGAACCACTCAACGTCGTTCTCATCGGGTTCTTCCTGCAAAAGCACTGCCTGTACAAGTGCCGACTGAGATCTTGAACGCTTGCGCTCTATTTCCTCGATAGTCTGTCGGCATATCTTGATCTCACGTTTGAGTTTTCTCTTTTCGTTCATATTTGACCACTCCTAATTACCTAATTTGTCCACAGAATCGACTACTGCCTGAGCTTCCTCATAGCCTTTGTCAAGGTTTGCGCCTATGTCATCAAAAGCCTGTTTAAGGTCTTCCAGCTTAGTACCCATTTGTTCGGGATACTTTATCAGGCAGGTGTTGACCTCATTTATGACTTTCTGCTCCTCGGCAAAACCTTCGTCGATGAGGAACGCGAAGGAACTCGCACAGGTAACATAGCTGGTTATGCGCTTGTAGCGCAGTGCTGTATCGCCCTGATTCAGCAGATAGGAATCTATCTCCTTGCTGGCATGGCTGAGCTCCACCTTATACTGTTTCCTGTACGTTTCCTGTACACGCCTTGTTTCATCGATGTATAGTCCGATAAATACCAGAAGACCGATCAGCGTGATCATCCAGAGGATCAGAAATGTCAGTACTCTACGTTTCAGTATCTTCTCTTGGTTCATCCGCTGTCACCTCTTCCTCGGGCTGATAGTTTTCCTCTGCCAGCCTTAGTTTTTCTTTCTCGATAGCTTCTCTGATAAGCTCCTGACGGCGTTCCTCGTAGGATACATTTTCTGCCTCGCTGACTTTCTTGCTGAGTTTGGCAAGGCTCTTCAGTTCATAGATGAAGATCGCAAATACAGGTATGATGACAAGTATCATCAGCAGTTTCCTCGGGCTTGCAAATGAGTTCACCCATATGAAAAATCTCGCTTTGCCTGTGTATTTTCCTACTATCCTATCGGGCTTTACAGCAACGCTGTCCTCAATGGGGTTGGCATCGCCCTTTGTTATGAACGTTCCGTCTTCCTGTATATCGACTATCCTGTGGGTCACGAGCATACCGTAGATATCGGTCTGCTCGGAATAGAAAGATATGATATCTCCATTTTTGAGAGCTGATCTATCGACCTTTTCCACCACGATGTATTCGCCAACATTTATCGAAGGCTCCATACTTCCAGTGACGACTTTCAGCACGCTCTTTCCGAATACATCTACTGCCTTGTGCCTTGCCGCACATATCATCACATAAGCCGTGAATACAATTGCTGCAATAAGTATGATGCTTGTAATGATGTTAGCAGCACGGCGTAAGCCGCTTTCTTCATTTTCATTGATCTCACCGCCGTTGTTTATGCGTTCCATAAGCTCATCTGATCTTGCCTTGCGCTTGTTCTTATGGGTGAGATCGTAATTTCGCCTGCTTTCTTCAATATGCCTGCGGAGCTTCTCGAAAATGCTTACGTGGTACTCCTTGTACAGACGCTTCATCTCTGTATCGATAGCATTCTGTTCTTCGGGAGTACGCTCAGGCGGTGTGTATACGGGTTTCGGCTTGCCCTTCATTTCAAGACGCTTGCGCTTCTTGAACTTTCGGTCTGCCAGCTTTCTCATGAAGCGGTACTTGAAGGTCTGTGCATACTTCTTGTAGTATGCTTCCATCTCGTTGTGCTTTTCCAGCTCTTCCTGTTTCTGGCGCTTCTTCGCTTCTTTCTCGTTGCGCCTGCGCTCGTAATCTGGATTATCTGTATATTTCGGGATTATGCCGAACCATATGACCAGCAGATAGGTGATAAATCTCGGTATAACGTATATCGGGTTCCTGGAGTATTCTTTGTATATAGTCCAAAACGGCTTGCTCTCGAAGTACTCTCGCTCCGCTTTGAGTCTTGCGGCACGTTCAGCTTCACGTCGTTCTTTTTCCCTTTGCTGCTGTTCCAGTTTGAGCCTTGCAGCCACTGCACGGGGATCTTCAAATTCAGCCGACTTTTCTTCGTCTTCCTGCTCTTCCATAGCAGCTTTGACTTCTTCGATCTCTTCTTCGGTGACTTCAGCATATGCCTGTTTTTGCAGTTCTTCTTCACTGGGACCGTTATTTATCTCGCTGCTGTCAAGACCTTCAGCCTCGCCCAGCTCGTTGAGCATCTTCGTTTTGTTCAGGCTGATACGCTCACGCTCAGCGGCGGCACGTTCTTCTTCCTCGCGGCGCTTCCGCTCTTCTTCTTCGCGTCTGCGCATATCTTCAAGACGTGCCTGACGTTCGGCTTCCTCAGCCTGCCTGCGGCGTTCTTCTTCTTCCTGCTCACGCCGCTTCTGCGCCAGCATCTCTTCCAGTCTTCGGTCTTCCTCTTCGCGGCGCTTGCGTATCTTTTCCAGAGCTTCTGCCCTTGCCGCCTCGATACGGCGCTGTTCTTCCAGCCTTGCTTCTTCTTCAAGACGCTGCTGCTCGGCTTTCTGTCTTTCAGCCTCCAGCTGTGCGATGAAGGCTCGCTCGATGTCGATAACATTGTTTACCTCATCGAATACCTTTCGTATATCCTCGGGCAGAGATTTCTTTACCTTAAATTCACCCTCGGAAGCCACAAAACCCGCAACTCCCTCGGCGTAAATATTGTAATCCCCTGAAAGTTCGCTGTTGAACCGCTTGACCACTTTAGGTGCGGCTTTTTTCAGCTTCTGTGTCTTCAGTTCAGGGAGCTCTCTGCCTTTTTCGTCGGTATAAGACCTGAAAAGCAGAAGATTGAGTATCACCAGCTTGTAGAAATCCTCAATGTAATTATCCTGAGGCTTTACAGCTGTATCCTCAACGTTTATCTCATAACCCACCTTTTCATACCCTACTATGTACTGCCAAAGGGTAAGGCAGGCTTTGAGGTCAACGTTTTTCATTATTGCGTTGGTACGCATTATAGGCGGTCTGACGAAAGTGTTTCCAAGTGCCTGACATAGTTCGGAGCCTTTATAGCCCTCGATTATCTTTTTAAGCTTTTCAACTCTCTGCCATACGGTGTAACCGCTTTTATTGTAGCTGTCAAGACTGGAAGTTGTTTCCAGCTTGACCTGTATCTTCATTTTCCCTCCTGCGCCGTCATCAATGGAGGTATCGTACCCCAGTGTGAAGACTTCCTCATCACGGGCTACCTGCGCAAGTTTTTCATATCTGGTGGTAATGAATATGTATAGCCTGTCAACAAGCGTATTCACGAACTTGTTCTCGTAGGTCATAAGGCTTTCTTCCTTATGTACATTCAAAACCTTTGATGGCGTTACTTTGCCTGTCTTTTTGTCGAAGCTCTGTATAAGGTCGGTGTGCTGTGCCAAATGTTTTACCGATTCAACGGTTATTTTCCTTGAAAGGGCTATGGGCACTATCTCCTCAACGTCCTCTATGGTACGTCTTGGATTTCTGAGCACATTGTCAAGATGTACAAGTCCGTTTTCGATAGCCTCTACCCAGCTGACATCTATCGCTTTTGCCATGAGCTTTTTGTTCATCGCAAAGGTGTTCCTGCTGGAATGTAACAGGGTATCCAGCGATCCGAAAAGCTCATCATCATCAAAAAGTCCCGTGGACTCCTTAAAATCCTCATACCACTTGCCGTACAAGCTATCCAATCGCCTCACCTGCCTTTGCATGAATGATAATTAGTGACTGTGCAAAAAGTACGGGAATAAGCTGTCAGAACAGCTTCTGCAGTCTTTCAAGATATTCGATGGATTCTTTCATCTTGTTCTTTCCGAAGGACTTGTTCATATAGTTTACCAGTTCTCTGAGTTCATCTCTGAGCATTGCAAGGTTCAGCGATTCAAATTTTCTGAATATCTTGGTAGCCAGAACGTAGTCAACGCCTTCAAGTTCCTCACCGCCGCAAGCGACGTAAACAGGAACGAACAGACCCATCTGCTTGAGTATACGGTTACCGAAAGCCACACGCAGCTTTTCAATTACCCAGAGGTCAAGCTGCTGTATCTTTTTGAGAGTTTCCTGAGATATGGGGTACTTGTCGAAAGCTTCCTTGAAAAGCTGATCGAGATGATCGAAGCCCAGATCGATAGGACCTGTATCGGGTGCATCAAAAGCTACGCCCTTAGCGTCCAGATTTATAGGCTGAGCACGGTCGTATACCTTATCGGATATAGCATAGGTCGAGTCATCGTTGTTCGCTGTACCGATGTACCATACGTTCTGAGGTATTTTCAGTTTGCCTCTGTTGAGGTTTACAGGGTCGGTGCTCCATACGTTGGGAACAAGGTCAAGCTCCCATTCATCTGCGTTAGGCATTTCAAGTATAGAAAGCATCTCCGCGAAGTAGTACTCGACACGGGCGATGTTCATCTCATCGAGAAGCACCAGGTTGATGTCGTTGTTGTAGCTTGAAGAGTATATCCTTTTAAGAACTTCCGTCTCGTTGAAGTTCTTTGTGAATTCGTTGAAGTATCCGAAAAGCTCTGTTCTGTCACGCCATGATGGCTGTACAGAAGCGATGGTGGTATCATGCTGTAAAAACTTACCGAAAGAGTAGGGAAGTGACGTTTTACCTGTACCGGAGATACCCTGCAGGATTATCAGCTTTGTAGAAGCCATGCCCGCAATGAAAAGTCTGATAGTCTTAGGCTCATAGAACAGGTGCATACGCGAGCAGGCGAAATTCCTGTAGGTATCGCAAAGCTCTTCCAGCGTGATGGTGTTGTTGTACTCGGGAGGAGTGTATGAGCGGTAGAAGCTGTCCACTTCCATAAGTCTCGAGAATCTTCTGTCGGCTGTCTGGATAACACCGTCGTCTCCGGTCTCTCCGACTGCCGCCACCGCAGCATCGCCGCCCTCCATGCCAAGGGCGGGCATACCATCTGCCCCGGCAAGAGACAGCGCACCCGTAGTAGGTATGCCCATCTGTGCCACCTTCATCGCCATGATCTCGTCCTTTTCCTTAGTCATCTTCAGTACCTGTCTCTGAAGATCTGATATCTCTTCCAGCAGATCTTCATTGCTGACGATGGAATGCCTGAACCTGATGTACTTTCTTATTGCCAGCACTATCATCAGACCCAGCAGCACGAATACGCCAGCCACCAGGATTATCGCAAGTATAGACAGTATCCAGCCCAAGGCACCGAAATCGGTGGAATAGGTCTTGAATATCTGAATGTAATTCTTTATGTTGAAGATCTGTTTTATGCCGTTCCAGAGCCCTTTGAAGATCATGGAAAAGCCTTTCAGCATCTCTGTCATAAATACAAAAAACCATTTGAGAAATCCTGTCATAGCCTTTCTCCTTATCGATTAAT
Source organism: Ruminococcus albus AD2013 (assembly GCF_000526775.1). Taxonomy (NCBI): domain Bacteria; kingdom Bacillati; phylum Bacillota; class Clostridia; order Eubacteriales; family Oscillospiraceae; genus Hominimerdicola; species Hominimerdicola alba. Next base: position 1,631,919 of record NZ_JAGS01000001.1, on the reverse strand, counting down.
AAGCTTAGCTTTTCATGCTGTACTATGTTTACTTTTCAGCTGCGGCGGACTTATCCTCGCCGCTTACAGACTGCTCAGCTTTATTCTTGTTTTCTTCTTCCTGTTTCTGTGTCGCAAGGTATTCCTCGATAGCACGTTTCTTGATCTCTTCTTCGTCCTCATCGGTAAGCGCGGGCTTTTTAAATTCCACAAGTGTAACGATGAATTTGTAAAGCTCTACCAGGAAGAACACTGCCATAGGTATAACTATACATATAAAGAAACCTGTCTTTGTTCTGAGAAAGTTCATCACCTTGCCAAAGCCGCCAAGCTTTACATCTGTCCATTTGCCGATGATATCGTTGGCAGAAGCAGGTACTGTATCGTCCTGAGGGTTGTTATCGCCTCGTGTAACGAAGCTTCTTGTGTTGTCGATCTCGTTTATCGCCACGATACGGTGGGTATTTTTTACTCTCTGACCGTCGATTATCGTCCAGAAAGTGATGACATCGCCTTCCTGCAGTGCGTATACGTCGTCAACTTCCTTGCAGATTATCAGGTCGTCTTTCTTGAATGTGGGTTTCATGGAGTCCGATTCAACAGTCATGGGGATATATCCCAGCAGATTTGCCACACCGTTGTTTCTTCCCGATGAGAATACCATTATAGTTACCAGCAAAGCAAGGATAAGTATTATCCAGACTAATACATTTGCAGTGATCTTAAGAACTTTTTTCATATATCTTTTCTCCTAACATTAAGTAGTTTCAACTATCTTGAAGTCCATGCCAAGCTTGAGAGTGCCGCCGATAAGTTCATCTGTACAGTCGGGGTCGTTGCCCTCCAGCCAGATGACCACAGTATACTTATCTTTAGCCTTAGGCTCGAACTTTTCACGCTTATTTCTCATTACCACGGTGGCTGACGTAAATTCACTGTCGCAGTCACTTTCCTTGCCCGTGCCGTTGGATTTCGTCTTACCGTATACCGTTTTTTCACCGTTTACGTAAAGCGCAACTCTTACGGCTTCGTCAACGTTGTTGGTCACATTTTCTATCGACATCTCACCCTCATAGCTTATGGTGTCATCACCGCCATTAATAAGGTAGAAGGTGTAGGCTATGTAACTCTCACCGTTGTGACTTCCGTTTATCATATCCAGATTATCAGGAAGATCATCGCCGCTGATGTTGGTCATGTCGTAGACTATATTCGCATTCAGTACCGAGTTCGTTTTGTCGTATTCGGGAGTCTCGGAAAGTGTTAGACCTTGACGCATCATATCGTATTTATTGATCTTTACTGTAAAGCTCCCATACTTGTCGTAGAAGTACGATATCGCATAGGCGATGGCTATGATAGCGACCAGTATTATCACCAGAAGCCCCAATACCCTCATTACAATGACGTGCCGTTTAGCTTCCTTGGCAGTACGCCGAAGTGTCAGCACATCTATAACTTTGGTATTATTGTTATTATTGTCTGCCAAATCAGATACCCCATTCCTTTATAAAAATGTAATATAATATATTGAATGTCAATCTTCTTTGCTCTTGCGCCTGATATACCTTTCAGCCATGTACTTTCCCGCAAGCTCGCCTGCGCAGTAGTGACATTCAAACTCGTAAAGTATTTCAGCTTGATGCACATTTGAGATGCCGTCTGCCACAGGTTCTGCACCAAGACCCGTCACAAAGTCGATAAGGGATTTCACCGCACTGTCCGACCTTTCGCCCTTGCCGATATACTGCGTGAGCTCGGGGCTGAGCATTACATAATCGACCTCATACTCCGAAAGCTTCATTATCGGACTGCTTATACTGCCAAAATCCATCAGCATAAAATGGAAACCTCTGTTGCGCAGTTTTTTGATGTTGTCAGCTACGATGTGCTCAGTTTCCTCGAAAAGCTTCTCCGAAAGTGTAAAGCACAGCTGAGAGGAATTCACACCCATCTTTTCGCTCGCTTCCATTATCCTGCTCTCCGCATCGATATCACGCAGATACTTCGCCGGCATATATACCGATATCCAGTTGAACAGCAGTTCGCGCTCATTAAATGTAGTCACCGCCTGCATCGCCTGAAAGAGTTCCAGCTCAAACAGGTTCAGGCACTGCTGAGTTATCTCGGAAACGTCCCTGAAATTCTCGGGCATCAGCACCCCCAGACCCGGTGAGTTCAGCCTTGTCTGGGACTGATAAAAGGCGGTGTTTCCTGCGGAAATATTCCTTATCGGTCTGTAATAAAGCTCGACAGCACGCATACCGCCAACAGTAGTTTGAACATTGGATCTCATTACGCCGCCCTCCTTGTGTCTTTTATTCTATTTTATTATACAACATATTATGAATAATGTCAATTGAAATTGGGTATTTTTTATAGATTTAATTAATTATTATTTAACAGCTGAGTTAAAACAATATTTAATGAATACGGGCGCAGAATACAATAAATTTAATTGTTAATATTTATTAAACGACGATATATGGCGCTTAACAATTTCTGTCTCGGCTGATCATAGGGCTCACGAGGTTAAATTCGGGGTAAAATTACGACATTTTGTAGTTAGATAACATTAATTTAAGTTATTAACCAGTAAAAATGCACAAAGCGAAAAATATCATTTGTGCACTTGACTGATTTTCAAAGTTAAAAATATGAATAAAATCCAAAACTCTTGACAGGTCAAACAAAATCATGTATAATAAGTTCAAGTTAAGAAACAAAAACAATCTATTTCGTGGAAGTTTCGAGTCATCGGCGAGATTCACGCCGAAATTTGGTATGAAAGGAAAATGCATATGAAAAATACAAAGAAAAAGGGAAATCCCGCAAAGAAACTAATACCCGCTGCCGGCTCGCTGATGGTTTCGGCAGTAATGCTTGCAACATCGACTTATGCATGGTTTACGATGAATAAGACGGTTACGGTAACAGGAATGGAAGTTAAGACTAAGGTTGGATCGAACCTGCTTATCTCTGAAACACCGAGCGATTCAGCTTTTGCAAAATCCCTTTCGCAAACTAGACAGGCTTTATTGGAGCCTACCTCTACTGTAGATGGCATTCAGTATTTCTATACTGTTAATGCAGGTTCTAATGGTGATGCTTTGGAAGAAAACTATACAGCCTATAATGAAGCTAATGGCACATCTCAGAACGACACTGCTGCTGCTAAAACCAAGTACGATGCTGCATTTAATACAGCTTATGGCGCTTCTCCAAGCACTACCGCATTTGATACAGCATATGGTTATATTGATTATGCTTTTTATCTGAAAGCTACCAATACTAATGGTTCAGATACTGGAACTCTTGTAATGTCAAAGTGTAATCTCTTATACAACACCACTGGTGATACTTGGGCTGCTCCGACAGATAAGGCGTGGAGAGTTGCAATGTTTGTTCAAGAGTTAGGTTCAAGTGTTAGTGCAGGAACAGCTCCTACAGTTGATACTTCCGGTCAGACTCCGTCATATAGTGGAGCGCTTAAAAAGACCATTCTTAGAATAAGTGGTGCAGGAAATCAGAGTGGAACAAATGCGGTTGATTCAACAAATACATTATCTGCTGCTACCTATGACACAGCTGCAACCGTAGATTCTACAATTGCCAGCAATGCAACAGAATACTATTATGTTGTAATTAGATTGTGGCTTGAAGGTGAAGATACTACTTGTACATCTCAGACATATGCTGCACTGACCAATAAGTATAAGCTTGATCTTCAGTTTGATCTTAACGGCGGTGATGGTACAACAGCTGCGACAGCTGCAACGAATATTACTACTGCTACTTCATAATCAAACCTAAGAAATTAACAACTAACTAAACAACCACATTCCCCAATCTCATAAAATAGAAATATTAACCCCTATCATTAAATAAAACCCTCTCTAAAAACTCCTTTCCCCCCACCCCACCCAGGTGGGGGATTCTTTTTGTCCGATCACTTTTGTACAGCGGCAATTACGCATATCGACGCTTATCTGCATGAAAAACACGGAATGACAGGTCAGGAGATTCAATTCTAACTTTATTCAAAAACAATATTAACTAACTGTAAACTAGATCTTTTTGCAAAACTCGGATTTTCTATTATTGTGACTTAATTAACAATTGATTATTCGGATAACAATTTCCGGGACCAGTCAATTTAAAAATGGAAATACACTGGAAAATACGCTGTAATTTCAGAAGGCGATGTTCTTTTTCTACATGACCGATCTGTATGTGCTTTTGATTAAATATTTATTTATCTTTCTAATTTATTAACGGATTTTAATGTCAAAACAATTGACATCACCGTGGCGTTGTGATATAATAAAATAGGAAAGATATATGAACTTTTATTTTATATATTATTACTAAAACACATTAATTTAAACATAACACCATCGAATAGTCCTGAAAACAACGTCTGTATTATAGTATCAAACGGCCGACAGCAAGGAGGTGAAGCAGATGGAAAACAATGTTTTTGATGTGAAAAAACTATTGGATACAGGCGAATCTGCTTCATTGACAGCTGAAAATATAATCGCCGTAGAAGAACAGCAGCGCTCGAAAAAGACGAAGCTTATAAAACTGGGTACGGCATCGGCTTTTAGTGCAATTATCCTTATCTTTGTGACGATCGCGTGGTTTACTATGAATAGGGAAGTCGGGACAGGGGGGATGTCTGTAAAAACTGCTACAATGCCGTTTGAAATCGCCGTTAAGGGTTCGACTGTGCGTAATGACACCGAGTTCATTAAAGCGGACAACACATACACATATGGTGACGATGAAGTTATTTCCGGTTATTATTTGACCGGTAGTAACGATACCCAGATTAAAATCAGGTATACTCCATCTGCTGAAGAAGAAACTGATTTTGGGCCCGGCAGTAGCGGAATAATTGAATTCTATGTTGTTCCAAAGCAGGATGGGGATCTGACAGTTCAGATCGATCTCAATGTGATAGGTTTTAGGGAACTGGGTGAAACAAACACTACAATAAAGCGTGTTTCGGAGCTTACGGTAGCTAATTCTGGACTGGAACAATCGGTTATTGATCAATACCAAGAAGCAGAGAATTATCTTAAAGGACACATAATGTTCTTTGAAGAAGAAGGCGATACTGATGAGAATACTCTGGAGGGTTCTCGGTATTATTATGAGAAGCCGATAACCACCAGAACATTAAATAAGACTTTTTTAAATGCAAGAAAAAATGTTCCGAAGAAGGTGACTATATACTGGATGTGGACGAACACTTTAGGACAGATAGCATTAAGAAATAATACGACAGGATACAGAAGCGATTATCCAATAGTCAAGGATGTTGCTAATGGAACTTCGGATATTTCAAATACGGATAAAGGCAAAGTAATTCAGTATCTGAAAGACAATAAGAATCTTGTTTTTACGAACTATTCTGAAATAACTGATGCCATAATAGATGATGCGAATAATGCCGGAGATAAAACCAGCTTCAAGAAATTGAGCGACGGCTATAACGATGCGGATTTTTTGATCGGATCCAGTCTGAGTTATTTTATTGTTGATATAAATGTTGGATTGCCCGACTGAATGTTTTAGGAGTGTGGCATATGAAAACTTTGTTTAGAAAATTTAATAATATGCCAATAAAGAGAAGGATAGCCTTAATAACAGCTTTTAGTTTGACACTGTTGTTGTTTTGCTCTATTCCGGTTCTTGCATGGTTTTATATGCAAAGGAAAACAGCGGAAATGTATAAGATCGAATTCCCTAATTCATTGTATCTCAATGCGGCTCAGCGTGAGGATCGAATGTATTTTAATATGAATGCGATCAGCCCTTACAAAACTGATCCTGTGACCGGAGGATTGGTACATGATGATGATGGAAAGCTGATTCCTGTAACAAGGCAGTTATATGTTTTTTCAGTTTCAGGATCAAACACAAAGAGTTATAAACTTCAGATGGCTCATACAAATAATAATCAATTCACTTATACTATATACCCTGCTACTCAATACGATGATCAGTCAAGTATTCCTGCCGGTACAGATGAAAACGATATTGTGCTATATGCTATGCATGCTGGTAGTCATACCGAAAATACTATTCCGGTTTCTGATGACATGTACAGTGAGAGTGGTTCGAAGTATTATGTGAAATCCGCAACAGCGTTGAGCGGAGAATACAAAAATAATGAAACAAGCAATCCTATGAAAGCCAAAGATGACGATGCGTTTTATGTTGAAAATTATGGTGATAAAACAAATGTTGAGGAGAATGATATCCCATCTTACTGGCACTCGGATTCAATATCTGTTTCTTTGGACTCAAATAAAAAATTCTGCGATTATTACATTATTGAAGTAACGTGGGAAAAAAGAGCAAACAGAACGTTTGAAGATAAAGAAACGGACATGATATACATAACAGCATCAAGATAAACCAAATGATATAGATTATTTAAGGAAAGGAGCGACTGAATATGAAAAACAGAATAATAAAATTCATGAAAAGACAGTGGCTTCTTGTCTGGATAGTCTCTGTTACACTGGCGCTGTGCACGATTGTTGCATTTGCTGAGTATCCTGGAACAAATAACTTTGTTAAGAGAGTTGTTCTGTTTGATGATTCAAGTGATTCGATGTTCTCGTCAAATCTTCTGACTTATATTGAGAATAACAGGATTTCATTTCAGCCTTATTATGTTAAGGAATTGACTGTGAATGATTTGGCTCAGACTTATGATGTTGATGTTTTTGTGTGGAATTATGATATAGACGGTAGCGGAGATTACTATAAAAGACAAATTGAATATGATCTTGAAATTTCCGTTGTTGATAACCAAGGCAATGTAATCAGCAGTATGGATGCCGGAAAATATATTCAAATTGCTAAGAATGACAGTTCTACTGCATTGGTTACTTTTAACAGTGGTAGCGCTTCTTATACCTATTCCAGTCCTCAGGTTGAAACACTTGCGACAAATGCAAGAAGCCAGAACAAGTATACCATCAAGTTTTCAAAAAACTGGGATTTAAAAAATGATGCAAACAAGCGTGTGATGATTAAAGCCACTCCGACTTCGAGTTTTCCCGACCTTAAGCCTCTTGCAGCAGCAATTGGTTTGAAGGAAGAGCAGGGGTCTTCTTCGACAGGATGGAAATACTATATCAATGAGCAACGACTTAATACATCAGCGCTACCTTCCGCATATGATGCATATAACCTGGTGTTAACAGGTACGGGCAGTGAAACTATTGAAATAGAATGGGATCCAACCAAGATTGCTCTGAATAAAGATTTTTATGAAAGTAATGGCGCGTTTCCATTTGTATCCGGTGAGGTTGTATATACTCAAGGCGGAGGAACAACAACTGGGTGGAATAAGCTAGTAATAAATGCTGATTCGTACAGTTCAACGAAAGAGTATAGAAACAGATATGATATACAGTTGTATAAAATCAACGGAGAAGTGAGTTCGTCGTGGAACTTCATAAGCGATACAGTTTCGGGTAATGTATGTATAAAGATAAATATACCTGCCGACTCGGACTAACGAACCTTTAGCTAACATAATATATTGGACATAATTTCATACTTCAGGAGATCGATGCGTATGAAAAACAGAAACAGAAATAAAATCAAAATAGGAAAGCGTGTGGTAAGTGCCTTTATGGCTCTTGTCATGCTTCTTTATGCTTTCCCGATTACAGATATAGGCAATAAGATGGGTGTGAACAATCCGTTCGTTCTTAATGTTCAGGCAGCTGATAATGATACACCACCGGAGAACTATGAGTTTTTACATGATGAGAACGGGGAAATTTCACTTACAATTGAGGAATTCTATAAGTATTCTCAGAGCTATAGTAGATACCCTGGTTATCATCAATATGATAAGATCACAATTAAAACGTCAAGTGGCGGAACCGCTTACTATGAAAGGGGCTTTAAAGGGCTAGGAACAAGCACAAAGCCCTTCGCCGGTTCTATTGAGATAGAGGCAAATAAAGATATCATTCTTAATCTTGATGCACCTCTGTTTAGCTATGTTACTGATACTGCTGTTTTAAACAATGAGGATACTTTAAAGATAGCTCGATTCTATGGCTTTAAAATTCCGAGTGGTGAAACAATCAATGATACAACACCGCTCGTAGCGGAAAATGTTGTCCTTGATTCAGAGAATCCAAGTAAACCTAAGGCAACTTGGAATATTTCTGTTGTAAAGCCATCTGCAACTGACGATGAGTTGCTTGACGGTACTCTTGGTGCGTTTGGTGGAATGATAGGAAAAATGGCTGCCAATACCCAGCTTACACTGAACGTTACTATGGATCAGCAGACTGGTGATACTGATTCCATAGAAATGAAATCAAAATCCAATCTTGGATTAGCTTGTGGTCTGATTAAGCAGAATGCTATTCTGAATTTCTCTATCGGAGCATCCGAAGGCGGCACAATTAGAAATATCAGCAAAATTGGAACATCTTCTGGCAATGTTGGCGGTCTTGTTGGCGAAATGGAATCCGGGTCGACATTCAACTATATTGGAACTAACATCCAGGAGGATAATACTGTCATTGAGACTGCTAAGAGTGGATATGCAGGGGGACTTGTTGGTAAAATAGACAGTGCCACTATCACTTTTTCTGACGCTACATATAATATAAAGCAACATATATCTGGAACTATAGGCGTTGGAGGAATATATGGTTATTATAAACCTGGTTCAAATGAAAACACTATTGATTTAGGAAAATATAGTATCGATGGACAAGTAAATTGTTCTGCTAAAGCTAATATTGGCGGTCTGTTCGGAGAATTTGTTTGTAATCATAGTTATACCATTGATACAGACACGACTGTTAAATCCAAACATGCAAGCGGTGAAGCTGCTTCTTATGGTGGTCTTATTGGAAAGTACACGAATACATCCCTTTCGAACACATTGACGATTGGCGGTGTTACCACAGAAACTAAAAATGAGTCCGGTAAGGGAGTAGTATATGGTGGTGCGATAGGTATTGCTGATGATACAACTGCAAACTATATCAAGTTCGATGGTTTTAAAGTTGATAAAGCATATAATGCAAACGCATTGACCTTTGGTGGGCTTGTTGGCTTTGCCAAGAAATCTTTTGTCGACGCCAATGATGTAACTATAAAAGTGAATGGGACTTTTTATGGCGGCGGTCTAATTGGCGATCTTGGAAACGGTTCTTTAAAAATGACCGGTACTACAGATCTCTCAAATGCAAAATCAGTTGCACCTACCAGTGATGCATATAAATATGGCCAGATAGTAGGAAACAGAGATAACGCAATTGTTTTTTCTGAAACGGGATGGGTATTAAAGCGTAGCGAAGCAGTAGAGGCTGATGACATTGGTGCCTGGGGCGAAGTTATTAGATTTGATTCAAAAGATACTGATCAAGAAACCGATGAAGATATAACCTATGATCTTACATATGAGCAATTTGACAGCTATACAGTTTTGACAATTAATGAGACTACCCACACTATTTCAATCGCCGATTCACCTGATACCATAAGTACTACTGCAGATTTTGCTGCAACTGCACTGAGTTTACAGATAAGTAGCGGCAGTATAGTTACTTCTGGAGCTGGTGTTGATAACATTACTCTGGAGGACGATATATCTTTATCAGGAACAGGATTAACTGGCTTTACTAGAGATAATAATGCGGGTTCGAGTCTGGATTTATATGATACACACTGTGTTTTTGATGGATCGTTTAGTGCTTCGGGGTATACTGTTACCTTGGCAATAGGTGAGCCGTATGGTTATAGAGGAGAAAGTAATCTGAAAGATGCTGAGACCAGAACTAGCGGTGATGGAAGAATCTATAATCACAGATTCAATGGTTTGTTTGGCATTTTAAAGGGTACGGATGATACTTCTTTTGGTTCTGTTGATGATGACGCAATAACTATTGACGGAACATGCAGTGTTTCACCGAAGGCAAACAGTATTTATGTTGGTGCAGTTGCGGCTGTTGCTAAAGAAAAAGTCAATGTTTATAAGACTGATGTAAGTACAACATTTGATTTTGGCGGAAGTGAAAATGTATATCTCGGAGGACTTATTGGCGAGATTAACGACCCGACTGCAATTGAAGATGAGGGAACGTCTGAAGTAGAGATTACTGACTGCATTTTCTCAGGTTCAATATCCGGTGAAAATAACAGTGATGGGACTTGTTTAGGCGGCATTGCCGGAAAAATCTACCACACAGAAAATGAAGAACAGTATTGGGCTATCAGAGAGATTTCTGTTTCAGGAACTGTTGAAAACAAAGCTACAAAAACCGAACAGATGGTTGGCGGACTGATAGCCGTGATTGCAGGATACTCTGCAACTAGTAACTATAATAGTAGAACATTAGAACTCAGTAATGTAACAACCACAAATCTGGAGATAAAAGGTGGAGCAGCTACCTCTATGGGTGGACTGCTTGGTTATCGTTGGCAAAATACAGACGTTGTGCTCGGTGTGGTTGATGAAGATACCAATGTTACTATTGGTAGTGGCTCCAAAGTAACCGCTTCCGGTACAGTTAAGGATATGGCAGGTCTGGTCTATAATGCTACAGGCAAGTGGACAGTAAATGACCTTGACATAACTGCTATTAATATAGCTGCAAATAGTCCCAGATCATTTGGTATGATTGTCAATAAGGGTTGGTATTGCGATAGTGGAAAGAATTATAAAAGTGATGGTAGTTCTTCGGCAATATATCTTATGCTTACTTCAACTGAATGCTACGAGATTTCATCTGCAACGATCAGTTCTCTTTCGTCTGCCGCTGTTTTTGATGAATTGGTAGCTTATAGTGCTTATTACAGAGATGAAGGCAATACTAGGAATGCAACCGATGACGATGGAGATGAGTATATTCTCAAAAACGGTAACGGCATAGTGTCGATACATATTGCTGCAGAACCTGAAGAAGAGGGTGATGTACCTACTCTCGGTCTTGTTATGGAAGAAGGAAGTGAAAGTAATAGTTACAAGGCACAAACCTCTCTCGGTGCAAAACCAAATCCATGGACAAGATATTATTATGACCTTGATGTAATTACCAATACAGAATATGGTTATTCTGGGCAAAATGCTGGAAAACTTATGCTTTGGGGACTGAACAAATATGCGCATCAAAGCATTAAATCGAATTTTGTAGATCCTTTTACTAACAATAGCATTAGTGTAAATAATGTGGATTATGACATGACAGGTTATAGCTGGTATCCTGTTGATGTTGATTTTTCTGTTTCTGTAAAAGGAAATTTCAAATTTGTAAACAAAGAATTTGAACTAAGCGAAGCCGAAAATGCTGGAACATACAATTCGCAGAAGTCTTCTATTTCAACAACGTACGATAACGTAGACTACAAAACACAGCATTATCTTATGCATTGCGGTTTGTTTCGAAATGTTTACAGCGGAAAGACAGTAACGATAAATGGTAATACAAAATTACGAGGAAATGTTGCAAAAGTCGATAAGTATTGTGGCATGCTTATTTGCGGTACTGTTGATGGGAGCTCGGATACCAATAAGGCTAATATCACCATTAATAATCTCGAATTACAAGGTGCGTATATTCATAATATCGAAAACTTGACTGGTGATTCCGTGACTTATGCGCCACTGCTTATCAATAGGATTACAAAATATACAAATCTGACGGTGAAAAATGTTAAGACAAGTACAAGTTCTCCATATAGATATATAGATAGTATTCCATATATCCAAATGGATAGTGGCGGTTTTCCAAAAGCAGGAAGCAGCCTTATTGGTGAAGTGGGTTCGTCAACTGCAAAGGGTTTAAACCTTGTCTTTGAAACGATACAACTTGACGGCAGAACGGCAGCTCTTGCAACAGGTGATAGTAAGCTTAATGAAAAATATAGAACAAACCGTACAATCTTTACCAAAGCAACATTGCTTGATAAGTTTGAATTTGAATCCGGTTCTAAAGGCAAGTATACTTATACATGGACACATGACTGGGGTTCAAGTTCTCAGAAGAAAGTCACCTATGGTAAAGAAGTAGGCTATATAACCGAGGGTGAGTTTCCAAATCAAGAGCGTCAATATTTTGAAGGTTCAACTGCAGATGCGGAAGAATACACCAACCCGGGTGTTGATAATGATGCTGATGGAGCAACTGTTTCTACCATACTGAAAAACAGTTTTCTTCCGTACGTAGCTACGCCGTATGATGCTGATGGTACAACCCATCAGCTTGAAGTAAACCACAGAACATCGAATGCTGAAGGTTGCGGCACATATAATGACCCATATATAATAAAGAAGGCTTCTGAACTTCAAAATATTGCGCTTATCATTAATGGTGGGGCAACAACCGGAACTAAAATTACTCTACCAAATTCAACTGAAAGAACAGCTTTTTGGTGTGATGATAAATCAGGAAAAAGTCATCACATGGTTTTTGAGTGTAATGGTTCAAATTTCGTTAATGGTGATATTTCATTAACAACGCAAGAGGTCAGAACGTATTTGGCAAGTGCTTACTATAAGCTTGGTGATAATATAACTCTTGATAGTTTTGATGGTATAAGTAATTTTACTGCAATAGATAGCACAAACAACTTTGCAGTGTTCAGAGGCGTTATTGACGGGGGCGAATTAACGATAATAAACAAAAGCGCATCACCGTTAATTGTTAACAGTTATGGTTGCGTGATTAAGAATCTTACGGTAAGTGTTGAAAAAGAGTCACAGCCTATTTCTTTGACTCAGGCAAATGCAACTGACACTTTTCCGACTTGTAAAAGCTATGGAGGACTTATAGCAAATGTTCTTGGCGGGGACAATATAATTGATGGGACATCTGTCAATTATAGCAACATGAAAAAAGGATTTACAATAGGAAACAGCACTTATGGCCATCTTATCCCAATTGGCGGTTATGTTGGTGTTGTAGTTAATGGAGCGGTTGTCTTTAAGAACATGACCAATAGCACTCAGGGTCTAACTACGATATCGAGCAGTTATTTACCGCAACTTACTAATCAAAAATACCTTTATGTCAACCCGATCATAGGCAGGGTTATAAATGGTTATGCAGTGACCGAAAGCTCGAGTTATAAAACATCGGAAAATGACGTAACTATGCATAACGGCAGGAAGAATTATTCTATTGCTGATATAACAAAGAGCAACGACATTGCTATGCTTTCCACCGGAGCATATACTTCGATTGGTACATCATCATATAGCACTGACGTTAGTATCCCTAACGCACAGGCTTTGTTCGTTATGTCTTTATTGACACAGAGTAGTACCACGGTTGGCGATCCGAGCACTTTGGCTCTTGGTTCTAGTGACAGTTATGGAGGAACATATCATAGGATGCGTTGTGCAGATTATAGTGCCGTAGGTACAAACGCTGCAAATGACAATAAGCCTGCAGATTATACAGTTGCTGTTGCGGACCACACTTCAACCAGTGTTCCGTTCCTAGTAAAGAACTATACTAATGTTATTAGCGGAACGACAAACTATGGCGTTCTTGCTTTGACCAATAATAACACGGTCTGCAATTTCAATCTTGGAGGAACAGAAACTGAATGGACTCTTCCTGATGGTTTCAGAGGCATCGGGTGTATTGGATTTAAGAGATCAAATCTCACCAACAGAACTATCAGCCTGCATAAGTTTAATGGTAAAAATAATTATGGTGAAGGCGATGAAGTTACCATTAAATTGAACATGTCACTTCAGCATTATGAGAGAGACCAAAAGAATTCAGTTGACTATGAGAATTACTATCCTGTCAACAATGGTCAGGGCGGTTTTGGTTTGTTCAATACCCTTCATCATAACAGAGCTGATCAGGGAACAATAGAAGATGAATATAAGATTAGTAATCTGAATATCACAGGTAAAATTGATTACTTTGTTTTTAAACATAGCGATAATAATGGCGTGATGACATATAATAAGACATACATTCCATATGCTTCATATTTGAATTGTGGTGGCATTTCTGGCTATGCGGGCTTTGGCGGTGATGATAGTATTACTGTAGAAGCTATAGGTGTTTCAGGGCTTACTGTAAATGGTTTTGAAACGGCTGGCGGTTTCTTTGGCAATCTTCAGCTCTCTGCTAATAGTGCGACATCGCATCAGGTGTCCATATCAGATATTGATGCGCAAGAGGCCTTTACAGTTCATAGCAAACGCTATGCTGGAGGAATAATCGGATACTTTAAACAAGGGAATCTGAGCATCAGTGATGTAAAAATATTATTGCCAACGGTGCTTAATGAATACGTCGGAAGTAGTATAACTGATTTTGATAATGGTGTTGGTGGATTAATAGGCTATTGTCAAAATGTTAACGGAAACAGTCCTATAGTATTAACCGATATCCAGCTTGGTCAATTAAGCAGTAATGTTACATCACGAATAGGATATATTGATGGATACCCTTGCACATCTGCTACCACGGCAACTGTTGTTGCTGGTGGTATAATCGGAAGAAATAATACGTATAAAGGAAGTAATGATTACTCCTTAAAAATAGAAAATTGTAACGTTTATAATATCAGTATTTATGGTCACAGAGTCGGTGGACTGATCGGAAGTGATGCCGCAGATAATAATACAAATACTCAGTCGAAAATACTTATTTATAACTCTAATGTTAAAAGTAATAATGAATCTGAATTATATGGTTTATTTCCATCTAATTCTAATTCCAATAATTTAAAGCACAGAGCGTGTGGAGGTATTTTTGGCGGTGCACGAGCTGCAAATGGAGTTATCATAGATACATGCAGCGTAGAGGGTTATACTTTACAAGGATACCAAGACACTGCAGGAATATGTGCTAATGTTGATGGTGGTGGTTTTGGTGTTCGTAATTTTATGATTAAGGACGTTGTTTTAAAGTCTGATTATTCTGCTGCATTATTTGGATGGCTACCTAAGCCATTAACTGGATATAATATTCTTTGTGATAATGTTCAATTTCAGGATAGAAACGGCGGAACAAGCTACAATTCTGCTCAGCATGGATACTTGGTTTCCAAAAACAATGGTAATAGTATTAAGATAGCAGGACTATCTATACAGAATGCCACTCCAAAATCATTGGCATATTTTATTCCGCCAAGATTATCAGGAACAAACGATTATAATGCTAATGCTGGATATGTTATATTTGCAGACTATAAAGGCACCGCATCTAGCGGTAATAAGGTTTTCTCTAATATAAATAGCTCTGCGAACGTTAAGGATTATAAAAACCAAGATGTTACAGATAACAATCCTTATGTAACTTCAAGTCCAAAGTTGTTTATTGGTGATAATCAGTTTTTAACTGGAGATGCAGTTAGTTCGACAACATACGATGGATCCGCATTTGAGCAGATTATTCTTGACAAGCAAGATACTCAAAAAAGCCAGAATGGTGCGCAATCATACCAGACAGCTCCTGCTGTAAATACGAATCAGCTTAAGGATGTAACCGATCATCTAAAAACAACTAGGGAGGAGTTTGGATCCGCATTTCCTTACAATTTCCCACTTCTTGAGGTTGAGGATTCGGATAGAACTAAGGTGACTAACTATATCAACTACTATCTGAGAAACCTGACGAACACCAATTATGATTTTTCTTTGGCTTCGAATAATAGTGCAATAAAGGATATATTCAAAGTAACACTTCACTCATGCGTTTATGACAAGACAACACGAACGTTTACAGTAGATCCTGCTGAAAATTCTGGATCCTTAAAACACTATGCAGGGGCTTTTCAGATGGAACCGGGGAGTATTGATAATGCTGACCCCTCCACTCCACAGTTTACACTGATGGATGTTCAATTCTTTGACCCGGATGATAAAACAAAGATTGCTTATCATCTTTATGTGCCTATATACGTTAAAAAGGAGATTAACTATAAGTTTAATGCTCAAATAGCTTCCGGAACCAATTACTATGAAGATGCCTATACAGGTATTAGCAGTAAGACTCTTTTTGAGAATCTCGGTAATCCTGTTACTGCTAGAATTGAATACACTTATGACAGAACTGCTACTGATTGGGCAGATGCTATAAACGGTGGTGAAAATGTTCTCTATGGTTCAAACTATTTTAAAGAGCTTAAGATGTCAATGAACAGTAACGGCTGGGCTCCTGATTCCAGACTCGTTCTTGTGGATGCAAATAATAATGATAAACATTATTATCTGGATTCTTCGATTGTAACGGCGGATTCAAATGGCATTTATCACATTCCTTTTGACAGCTTTACTGCAAACGGTGCATCAGGTGGAGCAGCATATAAGCCGGTTGCGATGAGTTCGTTACTTGAATACACTGTCTCGGCGACGAATAATGGACCACTTGTTGTTACGACAGATGCAACTAAGGCTACAGTTAAATCTCCTGATGGTAACACAATGTATATGCCGCGCCCGGAAGGGAATTCCGCTCAAGGTTATACTGTGGATGTAACCGAGGTCAACCCGGAAGTATACTATCTGAGCTTCTTCACAAACAAAAACTCCGGTAATGATAAGGTCTATCATTATGAGATTAATTCTGTGGAGAGATTTGAGCAGCATAGTACAGATAATGATAACTGGAAGCCGAATAAGATTATCAGAAGTTATAATAATCCTGTTCACCTAATAATTGGTAATCTCTATACGAATAATAATCTTGAGTTGTCTGTTACTCCTCGTGTGGCAAGTACTTATGAAATGACCAAGAGTAATAATGTGCTGACCATCACTATGACATCTCATATCAGTCTGACACAGGCGGCAAAGGATGAAAAGATTCCGCAGAATCTAGCTCAAAACGTGAATTCTACCATCTACCAGACATTCCTGATGAATTATGACATGATGGAAAAGGACGCACTGACATCCAAGATAGGAGTTGATACATCAGCGATTCAATCTGTTACTATTACAGATTACAAAATTTACTATGGATTGACGGTTCCAACCGAAGCAGCGGATATTGAAGCAAATCCTGGTGAGGACGTACGGTCAAATGCATCTGATCCTGAGGATCTTATGAATAGCAACTATATTGAGTTGAGAAACAATAAAAATCTGAATGAGTACTTAAGAAACTCTACTGCAGGGCATGATAATGCAGCTACTATTCATGTTACCTTTGCCATTGAATATTCTGAAAAGAATCTTTCTAAGCAGTTTCCTGAAAGAAAAGATGAGAGTGACTCAACCATCGGCTCATTGGTACGTGGGTTCTCTAATATCTCTTCAGTGGCCGAAAGCGGAGCATACAGTGCGATTTCTTTACCGGCGAGTGATACTCACAGATACTATACCAAAAATATTTCATCAGCTAAGCTGACATATACTGCTAATAAAACACCAAGCAGTCCTAACGGTCAGTATAGTTCGCTTGGTATTAATCCGTTTGATGAACAAACCGCTAAAGTTGTAACAAACAAAGGCCATATTGATTCAACGGCGATATATAGCTATGTGGATATTGTGGATCCCGGAGAGTACATTGAGTTTAATCTGACACTTACATGTAAGAATGATGGTGGTTACGATAAAGTACCACTTGTTATAAGTGATTATCTGAATAACTTAACCATAAAAGCGAATAATACTACTTTGTTTACGCAAGGCAGCTCGTCAGATACCGCACTGTTAAAAGCATATACGAGTGTTGACGGAACGATGATTACTTTAAGGGCGCATAAGAGTAAATTGAAAGAAATAGCTGATAAGATTTACACTATTGATATTTCCTATGACATATTGACCGGTGAGGTTAATGGCTTTGGAAAAACAAAGGCTTATTCGAATTATAAAGTATCGCTGACAGCAGATCTTTATGATGCCATCGGTACCACGGTTACTCCGGATAATCCAACGCATGCATGGGATCACATCATTTATACGAACTCAAAGCTTCAGTATAATATGATATCGGAATAGGGATGCGAGTAAGAGAATATCATACAAACACAATAATGAACCCCATAAGACGTTATTAATCTAATAGCGTCTTAGGAATCATTCCCAATCATCTCAAAACAAGCAAACGCCCCCACCCACCTTTGAACACACCCAATGTGGTTAGAAGGAAACGGGCTGGGGGTGATAAGAGCATAAGTTTTGGTGATAAAACCATGCGATTATTGATTGTAACCACAGGTTTGGGGATTGTCAGTAAAGTGATCAAAAAGATAACACCTTGGATTAAGATATTAATCTGAGGTGTTATTTCTTGAAATGAGCGCTTTAGAAATGTAAAGTGATGAAGCAAACGGCGGAAGTGTGGCTGTATAGCAGGAGTGTGGCTGGGAGCTGTGAGAGACTGCGGTAGCGTGAATGAATACTATTGTTGCCTGTTTTCCTATCAGGCTCTTGATGCCCACGGTGTGGAGGGCAGTAGTGTTGATGCCCACAGTGTGGGTGGTAGTAGATCGGGAACTGGTTTCTCCGTAGTAATCGTAAAGGTTTGATGTGCTATAATTGTATAAAAAAACATCAACAGGATAGGTGCTGGTGTTTCTAGCTTCGCCAGTATAAGCAGATACATATTTGGCTTGATAGTTATTATCTCCATTTGGTATAAGGTAGTTTGAAGAAAACATCTGTCCTTGATCTGCAGTTGCACGACTACCTTTTTCATACAATGCTGAATACCAGGGATTTCACAAGCTCCCATCTGATAGACGGCGTGAATTACGAGGGTGCAGGTGCAAGGTGAATCTGCTCCTTAGTCACTGTTTGTGCATAAAACATCTTGCTTTATATGCAGAAAAGAAATTGTATATACATATAAATTGATGTAAAAATGTGCAGATAACCGATGAATAGGATTATTTGGCATGGTTCTGCACATGATATTTATATGTAGTCTGCTTTCTCTGATGATATGAGATGTAAAAAAATATGTCCATTCTGCAAAAATTTCACGAGAGAACTTGGCTTTCACTTTTTACATGGCTATAATTAAATAGCAGAAGTGAAAAATGCGTTCCATCCTGCAAAAAAATCAGAGGTGATAAGATGCTGCCAAGAAACCAGTATTTAAAAAAATTGATTGACCTTAAGGATAATGGTCGTGTTAAGATTATAACAGGTCTTCGCAGAAGCGGAAAGTCTGTACTGTTACTTGAAATATACAGGGACTATCTGATCGGTGAAGGCATTCAGCCGGAACAGATTATCAGTGTTGCACTTGATGATTTGAGTAATGCCAGGTATAGAAATCCAATGGAACTCGATGATTTCTTCCGAAAAAAGATTACTGATGGTACAAAAAAATACTATCTGTTTATTGATGAAATACAGATGGTATCGGAAATCCAGAATCCGTACGTGGATGATCCTGATGCTAAGATCGGGTTTGTAGATGTTGTGATCGGACTGATGAAAATCCGTAATGCTGATGTTTATATTACCGGAAGTAATTCCAAAATGCTTTCATCGGATATCCTTACTCAGTTCAGGGATAGAGGAGATGAAATAAGAGTATTTCCATTATCATTTGCAGAGTTTTATGATGCTTATGAAGGTGACAAGCGTGAGGCATGGCAGGACTATTATACCTACGGCGGAATGCCGGTTGTTCTTTCTCTGGATACTCATGAAAAAAAGAGTAAATATCTGCGTGATTTATTTGAGAGAACTTATTTGAAGGATATTATTGAGAGAAACAAGATTCTGAACAATGAAGAAGTTCTTGCTACCCTGCTGGATGTGATTGCATCGGGGGTTGGTGCCCTTACAAACCCAAGCAAGCTGTCAAATATTTTTAAAAGTGAAAGAGGTGTAACTGTTGCACCGGATACTGTCGACAGGTATCTCGGATTCTTTATAGATTCGTATTTGATTCAAAAAGCTGTAAGATATGATGTGAAAGGAAGAAAATATATCAAAACCCCTTCAAAGTATTATTACACAGATCCGGGGCTGAGAAATGCCAGACTTGGGTTTCGTCAGATAGAGGAAACACATCTGATGGAGAACGTCCTTTATAATGATCTTATTAGAAGAGGATATGATGTGGATGTCGGAGTAGTTGAAATTGCTACTATGGAGGATGGAAAGAAAGTAAGAAAACAGTTGGAAGTTGATTTTGTGGTCAACAGGGGAAATGACAGATATTATATTCAGTCTGCGCTTACCATTGCAGATCCAGAAAAGAAAAAAAGGAAATAGCGTCATTGTTGAGAATACCGGATTCTTTCAAGAAGATTGTTGTTGTCAGGGATTATCTAAAACCTTATAAAGACGAGAACGGAATTCAGTATGTAGGCATTGAACATTTTTTAAGAGATGAAAGCATTTTGACCGGCTGAAAATGAAAATGCTGTTAGATTTGATACCTCACTGGTAAATCAGTGGGGTGTTTTTTTGCCCTTTTTCAGCTTCACGGTGATTATATTTCTTTGTCGGATAACTACAAATACAAGGGCTTTATCCTTTCAATATTTCTAACGGGAACAGGGGGAATGTTATCCGTTTATTCGTTGACTTACGGGGCTAAAAGAGTGATGTATAGACTACCCTATTCAGCAACACAGCCAACGGAGCGAAAGCAAGTGCAGTGCTGTACTCGATCATTTCAACCGCACAGGCAAATGGTCTTGATGCGGAAAAATATCTGACCGAGCTGTTTTCACAGCCGATGTGATGAGGTCTTATTATTATAGCATATCATTTCCTATTGTTAGCATTATACCACTTTTCAAAAAAATAAGTCAATTCTTTGAGTACAAAAATATGTACTTAATTTTTTGACTCAAAAAAAGCCGCAAGCTATTGCTTACGGCTCTCTTTATCATATCATAAATTAATCACTAACAGCGTTCTTAGCGATAACATCAGCTACCAGATTTGCGGGGAGGGGCTCGTATCTCACTTTCTCAAATGTGAATGAACCTCTGCCCTGGGTCATCTGTCTCAGTGTCAGCGTGAAGTCCTGCATCTCTGCCATGGGAACTTCTGCAACTATCTCGGTAAGTCCGTGCTTGTCGGTGGGGTTCATGCCGAGAACTCTGCCGCGGCGCTTGTTCAGCTCGCCCATCATATCGCCTGTGTTGTCATCGGGAACGATAACGTTCAGCGCACCGATAGGTTCAAGCAGTATAGGCTCAGCCTGTCTCAGACCTTCCTTGTATGCGATGGAAGCAGCCATCTTGAATGCCATTTCCGAAGAGTCAACAGGGTGATACGAACCGTCTACCAGTATAGCTTTAAGTCCCACAACAGGGAAGCCTGCCAGCACGCCCTTCTTTACGCTCTCCTGAAGTCCCTTTTCAACTGCGGGGAAGAAGTTCTTGGGCACAGCACCGCCGAATACCTTCTCCTCGAATATCAGTTCGTCTGATACACAAGGCTCGAACTCTATCCATACATCACCGTACTGACCGTGACCGCCTGACTGTTTCTTGTGTCTGCCCTGTACCTTGACTTTCTTGCGGATAGTCTCGCGGTAGCTTATCTTAGGTGCGGCAACTTCCATATCAACGCCGAAATCGCTCTTCAATCTGCCCTGTACCGAATCCAGATGCAGACCGCCCAGTGTGGAGAGTATCATCTCATTGGTAGAAGTATCCATCTCGTAGCTGAGGGTCAGGTCTTCTTCAAGCAGTCTTGCGATAGCGGCGGATATCTTGCTCTCATCACCCTGCTTTGTAGCCTTTACAGCCATCCTGTAGCAAGGCTTCGGGAATTCGATAGCACTGAACTTTACAACTCTCGATGCATCGCATATGGTGTCGTTTGTGTTGACGTTCATCTTGCTTGCAACAACGATGTCGCCTGCGCCAGCTTCGGTGATATCTATCTGCTTCTTGCCCACAAGGGTCATCAGCTTGCCGACTTTCTCGGTGCTGCCTGTGGTAGCGTTGACTATCTCCATATTAGGCTTGAGTACGCCTGCAAATACTTTGATGAAAGACATCTTGCCAACGAAAGGATCGGCAACGGTCTTGAATACGAATGCAGCCAGAGGATCGGACTCTTTACACTCGACTTCGATCGTATCACCGTTAGCGGTCTCACCGATCATAGCGTCCTTCTCAGAGGGAGGAGGCAGCAGCAGGTCGATCTCTTTCAGAAGCATATCAACACCCGAAAGATCAGTTGAGGATACACAGGTAACAGGTGTGATAACGCCTGCATTCATACCTCTGTGTATGCCGTCGATCAGTTCTTTCTGTGTGAAGGATTCGCCCGAGAAGAACTTGTCCATCAGTTCCTCATCGGTCTCTGCGACCGCTTCCGATACAGCCTCGATCAGACCGTCGATACGGTATTCCATTTTTTCGGAAACTTCTGCAGTAGGCATATCTGTCTCAACAGCCTTGCCGTCAACGTATTTGTATGCTTTCATCTCAATGAGATTGATGTAGCTTACTATCTTTCTGTCGGCGATAACGGGTACAACAACAGGGCAAACTGTAGGACCGAATTCGCTCTTTAACTGTGTCAGCACGTTGTTGAAGTTAGCGTTCTCGTCATCTATCTTTGTTACAACGAACATGGTGGGCTTGCCGAATTTCTTTGCGCACTCGTAAGCCTTGTGAGTGCCGACCTTAACGCCCGACTTAGCCGATACGGTTATCAGCACACAGCCACTTGCGTAGATGCCCTCTACCATGCCGCTCTCATAATCGAACAGACCGGGAGTATCCAGAAGGTTAACTTTCAGATCGCTTGTTTCCATAACGGAAAGGGAAGTGTATACAGAACACTTTCTCTTTATCTCGTCAGCAGTGTAGTCTGATACCGTTGTGCCTTCAAGCACCTTGCCAAGTCTGTCAACTGTTCCGCTCTTATATAACAAAGCCTCTGTCAGTGAGGTCTTACCTGACCCTGCGTGACCTGCAACGGCAATATTCTTGATCTTTGTACTGTCAAACTTTTTCAATGTGATTCGCTCCTATCTGTGACCTTAGTCTTTATATTTTCAGCAGAAGTTTCGTGATGGTAATTATACACAAAAACCTCAACTGCATAACATAATTATATATTATTTTAGTCAAAATAGCAATAGCATTATCGAAAAAAGTTTTCGTGATTATGAACAAAATTTAAAACAGATATTTTACGTTTAAGTCAGAAACGTGTCTTTTTGACATATTTTCAGGAATTTCACTCTCCTGAAAGCAGTTTTTCATAAGTTCGTTCTGACCTGACAGCACCCATCTGCAAGGTCAGTATCATGCCCAAAACCGCCGCTAAACTCACCGCACCTCCGTGCTGTTTGTCAGTTTCGACATATCTCAAGATTTTCGGTCATCTGTCAGCAGTTTTTCACAACTCATATCGATACCTATCGCCCCAAGAGGTGCAGTCAGTATTATACCCAACACAGCCACCGAAAGCACTGCCTTTCCACAGGCAAGCCCTGCCGCCAGCGGCACCGAACCTATCGCCGCCTGTACAGTTGCTTTCGGCAGGTAAGCGATAACGCAGAATAACCTTTCTTTGAAGTTCAGCTTTGTTCCAGCCATGCATATCACTACGCCCAGCGCACGGAATATCAGCGCAATAAATATCATGCACACCGCCGATACCCCCGCCGAAAGCGTGTACCTTATATCAACAGCCGCACCGACCATCACAAAAAGTATCACCTCAGCCGCTATCCATATTTTACCGAACTTCTCCGAAAGCCGATTTGAAACTTCCACATTGCTCTTTTTCTTTATAACACAAGCCATCGCGATAACAGCCAGCAATCCCGAAACAGCCACGTAAGGCTTTACCGAACTCTCCAGAGTCATCAGCAGAAACGCTGCCGAAAGCATTATGATCAGCTTCATGCTGCTGCGTATCTTCTTTCCGTGTCTGAAAGCCACTTCAAACAGACCGTATACCAGAAATCCGGATATACCTCCGATCATCAGCCCCAGCACTATCGATACGGGGATATTGATCAGCCCAGAAAGTTCAGCTTTTCCACCCTGCGCCATAGTCAGAAAAGTTGAGAACAGCACCAGTACGAAGACATCATCGCATGAAGCCCCCGCCAGTATCATCTGCGGAACACCTTTTTCAGTGCCCCGATTTTTTTCGATAAGAGATACCATTCGCGGCACCACCACAGCAGGGGATACCGCACTAAGCACAGCACCCATCAAAGCTGATTCTATCCGCGAAGTCCCCAGAAGCATCGGCGCGAACACCATGTACCCCGACATCTCAAAACAAGCAGGAAGAAAACTCATCATCACCGCCGAACGCCCAACTTTTTTCAGGTCTGAAAGTTCCAGTGCCAGTCCAGCTTTGATAAGGATTATTATCAGCGCCGTCTGACGAAGTTCCGACGATACCGACAGCACCTTGTCATCAAGAAGTCCCAGTGCAAAAGGCCCCACGACTATCCCCGCCGCCAGCATACCTATCACCCGCGGCAGCTTCATCATCTGAAAAAGCGCTCCCGCACCAAGTCCTGCAAGAAATATCACTGCAAAAGAAAATAGCATAACTGCACCTCCGAACAAAATAAAAAAAGCCGACAGCATCTGCGTAAAAACAGACGTCATCAGCTTGAAATAAGCGGTTCAGGTAAAAACCTCGGGAGATCATCATTCCCATAAATTATTCTTTTCTGTAAATACTATAACATAGCTGTGCCCTTTTGTCAAGTATAAAAATATTTTGTGAACTTTCATTTTCCTCTTGACAAAATAGTTTATGTGTGATAAAATATATTTGTACACAAATAATATGAGAGGAGGGATATCAATGGACATAGATTGCAGTGAACTTCTCAAACTTGATAATCAGCTCTGTTTCCCGATATACGCCGCTTCAAGGGCGATCACTTCTCTATATACCCCCTACCTTAAACCACTGGGGCTGACCTATACCCAGTACATCTTCTTCCTTGTACTGTGGGAAAAGGACGGAATTACAGTCGGTGAGATATGCAAGCGTCTTATGCTGGACTGCGGCACACTTTCACCGATAATCAAAAAACTCCGTCAGCAGGGGTATATCGAAAAACATCAGAGCCTGATGGATGAACGTTCATTCATCATAACTCTCACCGATAAGGGCAGGGAACTCCGCCAGCAGGCAAAGGATATCCCGCTGCGGATCGGGAAATGTGTCGATATCGCACCCGAAAAAGCCATACAGCTTCGGGAACTTCTTTATGAACTACTGGATAACACAAACCGTTAACGATGTTTATTATCATGGGGTGATAATTATGAACGAAGGATTTGATTTACAAAACTATCTGACCGCAGGCGTTGAACGTATAGTTTCCGAAGCGGTAAAAGCCACTCTCAAAAATCCGAAGGAAAGTGTGTTCATGCTTCGCTTTGCTGCTGCCAGCAGTGCAGCTTCAAAAAAGCGCCGCAAAGCCGAGGATAACGGCGAGCATATCCCGCCATTCATCATCGCAAGTATAACCAGCAGCTGCAATCTCCACTGTGCAGGCTGTTATTCCCGCTGTAACCATGCAACTGTCGATGCGGAGCCCGTTAAACAGCTCACCGATGAGGAATGGCAGAAAGTGTTCGATGAAGCCGAAGAACTGGGTATAAGCTTCATTCTGTTAGCGGGCGGTGAACCCATGCTGCGACGCGGTGTTATCGAAGCCGCAGGCAGAAAGCCGAATATACTTTTTCCTATATTTACCAACGGCACTTACCTTGATGAAAGATATCTTGAACTATTTTCAAACTGCCGCAACCTTGTGCCGATAATGAGCATCGAGGGCGACCGTCAGCGGACCGATGAAAGGCGTGGCAAAGGCATATACGATAAGCTGATTTCCAATATGGACGAAATAAAAAAGCGGGGTCTTATATTCGGTGCTTCCGTGACTGTGACCACGAAGAATTACAAGGAAGTTACCTCTCGGGAATTTCTCGACAACCTTTCGGAAAGGGGCTGTAAAGCTGTTATATATGTTGAGTACGTCCCCGTTTCCGAGGAAAGCAAAGATCTCGCCCCGACTGATACCGAGCGTGAATTCATGCAGGCTGAGATAAAACGCCTTAGAGAGACTCGACCGGAGATGGTATACGTATCATTCCCCGGTGATGAAAAAAGTTCTGGTGGATGTGTTGCCGCAGGCAGAGGATTCTTCCATATAAATTCCCACGGCGGTGCAGAACCTTGTCCCTTCTCGCCCTTCTCTGATATCAACGTCAGGGATTCATCACTGCGTGAAGCAATGGATTCACCGCTGTTCAAGACTCTCCGTGATGAGGGATATCTTCTGGAAGACCACGACGGTGGCTGTATACTTTACGAAAAACGTGAGCTTATCCAGCAGCTCATAAACGCTTAAACTATATATCATAAGGAGGAAATGACCATGAAAGGTACTGTTGTTCTGTTAGTTGTCATCGCAGCTGTCGGATGCTGTTGTTTTACTCACCGTCGGGTGATAAAAGCACTTATCAGGCATGAACCCATGCCACCTGCACCCAAGTGGCATTTCTGGTGCAAAAATCGAAGGAGCTGATCTCCGAAGAAAGGTCGTGAGCATATGACTCAGGATACAGATAACCGAAGTAAGGTAATAGTACGCACAAGCATAACAGGGATAGTAGCAAACGTCTTCCTTGCCGCTTTCAAAGCAGTGATAGGTGCTCTGACCCACTCAATAGCTATCGTACTAGATGCAGTAAACAATATCTCCGATGCGGGAAGTTCGCTGATAACCATAATCGGCACAAAGCTTGCAGGTCGTCAGCCCGACAAGAAACATCCTTTTGGCTACGGGCGTATAGAGTATCTCAGTGCTATGCTGATATCGGTGATAGTTCTCTATGCGGGCATAACTTCATTCGTTGAATCCGTGAAGAAGATAATCAAGCCTGCTACCCCTGATTATAACTTTGTATCCCTTATAATAGTAGGTGTTGCGGTAGCAGTCAAGATAGTTCTGGGCAGATATGTAAAAAGCGTTGGCGAAAAGGTCAACTCTGATTCGCTGATAAATTCGGGCGAGGACGCTACTCTCGATTCTGTTATATCCGCATCGACCCTTGTTGCCGCTATAATTTTCATGGTCACCGGGCTTTCGCTTGAAGCTTGGCTGGGTGCTGTCATATCCCTTGTAATAATCAAGTCGGGCATCGAGATGCTGAAAGATACCATGTCACGTATTCTCGGTGAACGCAGTGATCCTGAACTTGCGGCAAGCATCAAGAAGACCGTCACCGAATTCGACGGAGTGCAGGGCGCTTACGACCTTGTGTTGAACAACTACGGTCCCGATGCATGGAACGGTTCTATCCATATTGAAGTACCCGACACTTTTTCGGCTGACAGGATAGACCGCCTTATCAGGGAGATACAGATAGCCGTGAACAGAGAACACAGGGTGATACTCACAGCAGTAGGTGTGTACTCTGTCAACACTAAGGACGAAGAGGCAAAAGCGGTAGAGGAGAAAGTCCGCGAGATAGTTTTCTCTCACGACCATGTATTGCAGATGCACGGTTTTTATCTTACCAAGGAGACCGATACTATCCGCTTTGATGTGGTAGTAAGCTTCGATGCCAAAGACCGCGGTGAAGTATATAAAAGTATAAAAGCTGATGTACAAAAAGCTTTTCCCAATCATAAACTCCAGATCGCTCTTGATACAGATTTCTCTGAAGAATAGAAATAATCATCCCCTGTGTAACAGCAGTAACGCTGAATAACAGGGGATGTTTTTGTCTGAAATATTACCTGCCATCAACACACAGCACACACTTTCCGCCCTTGATTTTTTGACAATTATGTGCTATCATAATGTAGAAGTTATGAACAAAATTTTCATAGGGAGAGATCATTCATGATGCATAAAATAACCGACCTCATCGAACCCGATAACGGATGTGAGGGCTTTGCAGAGGGCGAAGAACCAATGGTAACACTTATCCTCGATGATGGCAGGAGTGTGAAGATACCCGATATGACCGCCTATAAAAAGGGCTGGGATACGGGTGCGGAGATATCCGACGAGGATATCGCTGAGTTTGCAAAATAAGACGGAGAGAATATATGACACTGCTTATACTTGATTCGGGCAGAGGTTCACGCATGGGCGATATCACCGACAGTCACCCGAAGTGCATGACGGAGATATCCGCTGGTGAAACTATCCTCAGCCGACAGCTTGCCCTTGCGGTCTCGGCGGGGCTTAAAAATGTGGTGATAACCACGGGATATCTGGGAGAGGTGCTGGAAGACTACGTCAGAAGCCTTGATATGCCACTTGATATCACCTTTGTACGCAATGATGAGTTTGATAAGACAAACTATATATGGTCGATATACCTTGCAAGACATATTCTCGATGACGATATAATACTTATGCACGGTGACCTGGTTTTTGACAGCCTTGTTCTCGATGAAGTCATAGCCCATGAGGGCAGCTGCATGACGGTATCGGCATCTGCGCCATTGCCCGAAAAGGACTTCAAAGCTGTAATTGAAGATGGGAAGATAGTCAAAGTCGGCATTGAATTTTTTAATAACGCCGCGGCTGCACAGCCCCTTTATAAGCTGACGAAGCAAGACTTCCGCACATGGCTTGATAATATCATAGCCTACTGCGAAAGCGGTATTGATGAAAAGCGCACCTGCTATGCGGAGAAAGCCCTGAACGAGATATCGTGTGAGTGCGAGATACGTCCCCTTGATGTGGGTGAACTGCTTTGCAGTGAGATAGATAACGCCGATGATCTTGAAGAAGTGTCCCGAAAACTGGATAGCATAAAACACAGAAGCGTTTATATGTGCTTCTCAACCGATGTTATTCACAGCGGACATATCGCCATAATCAGAAAAGCCGCAAACCTTGGCAGGCTGACCATAGGTGTGCTTTCAGATGCAGCTGTTGCGGGATACAAGCGGTTTCCGCTTTTGCCTTTTGAGGAACGAAAGACGATGTTCGAGAACATAAGCGGAGTATCCCGCGTGGTAGATCAGCAGGAACTTTCTTACAGGGAGAATATCATGCGTTTGCGCCCCGATATCGTTGTACACGGAGATGACTGGAGAAGCGGTGTACAGCGTACAGTCCGTGAGGAAACTATTGCCCTGCTGAAAGAATACGGCGGCAGACTTGTGGAGTATCCTTATGCTTATGATGAAAAATATATCGAGTTGGAACGGCGTTCTCTGGCTGAACTTTCCACACCCGCTATCAGGCGAAGCAGGCTGAAAAAGATGCTTTCCATCAAAGGGATTGTGACTGCAATAGAAGCCCACAGTGGACTTACGGGTCTGATAGCGGAAAAGACTGTGGTATACGAAAATGGCGGTGCAAGGCAGTTTGATGCCATGTGGATAAGCTCTCTCTGTGATTCTACTGCGAGGGGCAAGCCAGATATCGAGCTTGTGGATATGACCAGCCGATACAGGACTGTTGATGAGATAATGGAAGTAACTACCAAGCCCATAATATTCGACGGCGATACGGGGGGACTGACAGAACACTTTGTGTATAATGTACGTACATTGGAACGAATGGGCGTATCAATGGTGGTGATCGAGGACAAGACAGGTCTGAAAAAGAACAGCCTTTTCGGAAATGAAGTCGTACAGACACAGGCTGACATCAAGGACTTCTGTGCAAAGATAAACGCGGGAAAGCGGGCGCAGAAGACTTCCGATTTTATGATATGCGCACGCATAGAAAGTCTTATACTTGAAAAAGGTGTTGAGGACGCGCTTGAAAGGGCTTTTGCCTACACCGAAGCGGGTGCTGATGCCATAATGATACACAGCCGAAAAAAAGACCCCGCCGAAGTTTTTGAGTTTGTTGAAAAATTCAGAGCGCAGGACGCTGACACTCCTATCGTTGTAGTGCCTACGGCTTTTGATTCTGTTACGGAGGAAGAATTCAAGGCGAGAGGCGTGAACGTTGTGATATATGCAAATCAGCTGACAAGAAGCAGTTTTCCCGCAATGAAAAAAGCGGCGGAAATGATACTGAAAAATCACCGCGCACAGGAATGTGATGATATATGTATGCCCTTCGGGGAGATAATCAGGCTGATACCCGATGATATAAAGGAAGATAATTATGGACGTTAAAATACTTGATCGTATAATAGGCGCAGACTTCTATACAGGAGTACCTGACAGCCTTTTAAGACCGCTTTGCGACTATCTTATGGATACTTATTCCACCGACCCCGCACACCATATAATAGCGGCAAACGAGGGCAACTGTACCGCCTTAGCCGCGGGATATCATCTTGCCACGGGGAAAGTGCCTGTGGTGTATATGCAGAATTCGGGGGAGGGGAATATCATCAATCCTGCCGCAAGCCTGCTTAACAGAAAGGTATACGCTATACCAATGCTTTTCATAATAGGCTGGCGTGGAGAACCGGGAGTTCATGATGAACCACAGCACATATATCAGGGAGAAGTAACGCTGAAACTGCTTGAAGATATGGATATAGAAAGTTTCGTTATAAGCAGGGATACCACGGAAGATGAAGTGCGCGGCGCTTTTGCGGAGTTTGAAAAAGCCTTTTCAGAGGGCAGACAGGCAGCCTTTGTTATACGAAAAGGCGCACTCACCTATGAGAAGAAAATATCCTATAAAAACAGCTATGCCATGTCCAGAGAGGAAGTCATAAGGCATATAGTATCCTTTACCGCTGATGAGCCGATAGTATCCACCACGGGAAAAGCAAGCCGTGAACTATTTGAGATAAGAGAACAGAATGGTCAGGGGCACAGCAGAGATTTCCTGACGGTTGGTTCAATGGGACATACTTCATCTATCGCACTGGGGATAGCCCTTAATAAAAAGGAGAGAAAAGTCTGGTGCATAGACGGCGACGGTTCAATGCTTATGCACATGGGAAGTCTTGCGGTAACAGGGCAGATATCTCCCGATAACCTTGTGCATATCGTGATAAACAATTCTGCCCATGAGACTGTGGGTGGACTGCCGACAGCTGCGGGGACGGCGGATATAACAGGTATAGCCCGTGCCTGCGGTTACGGCAGGGTGTTCGCGGCGGAGAATTATGATGACCTTGACAAAGCGCTTGCAGAAGCCCGTGATGGCAGTGGGCTGACATTCATCGAGGTGAAATGTGCATTGGGGGCCCGCGATGATCTGGGCAGACCCACAACCACTGCTATTGAAAACAAGGAGCATTTCATGGCACATCTTGCAAAGGTATGATATCAGAGCAATTCGGCTATTTTTTCGGTAACATCAAGTACGGTTCGGATATCGGTGAAAGTATCGCCTGTTTCGAGGGAATGGTTAGCGTTTTCATACTCATGCAGGGGGACTAAATGCTTTCTGCAAAGCTTGCGGATAGCTTCGGTTTCTGCCCATTGGTCGGCAGTGCCGTGGAAAGCTGTACAGCGGTGAGAAAGGCTATCGAAAGTCATTTCAAGAGGTGTCAGCAGTATGCAGGAGGCATTGACGCCCGATGTTTCGCGGTAAGCAAGGCAGGCTATCGTGCCTATGCTTTTGCCGATGAATACTACTTTTTCGTACTGAGAAAAATCGATATCGGAAAGCTGTTCCGCGGCGAGGGCAATAGCGTGCCCTGCCGCGCGGGACATTTTTTCTTCGTTGCCCTTTGCTGAGTTATCGAACCCCGAAAATTTAAGAGGTATCACATCATAGCCCTTGCTTTTGGCGAGTTTTGCCGGATAATAAAGCAGGGGCTTTTCACAGTGATAGCCTATGCCGGGGAAAAGTACACATAGTTTCATATAAGTTATCTCCTTTCGGTGTGTTGATGATATAATGATTATAGCACAAGCATTATAGCAAGTCAATCTTAATATTTGGTAACAATGAGCAAAAACTGTGTTGACAAACCTTGAAAGTGGTAGTACAATATAATAAATGACATTTGTTTTAACTAATGAAAGGGAGTCATTTAAATGGGAAAAACTGAAAGGATATTTCCGGATAAGTATATAGACCTTCATCTTCATCTTGATGGGGCTGTAACTTCTGATATAGCGAAGCATCTTGCTGATATGCAGGGGATAGAACTGCCTGCCGAGGGTGAAGCACTTGAAAAACTGCTTTCGGTGGGTGATGATTGCAAGGATCTCAACGAGTTCCTTGAATGTTTTGAACTTCCGCTGAAGCTTTTGCAGACGGCTGAAGCTTTGGAGGAGTGCGCATTCCTGGTGGCTGAGAAAATGCGTGAACAGGGCGTGATCTATGCCGAAGTAAGGTTTGCGCCGCAGCTGCACTGTGAGAAAGAACTTACTCAGCGCGACGCTGTAAAGGCTGTCATCAAAGGACTTTCGCGCAGTGAATTAAAAACAGGGCTGATACTCTGCTGTATGCGGGGCGAGGGTATAGAAGAAAAAAATCTTGAAACGGCTGAACTGGCGGAGGAATATCTCGGTAAAGGAGTATGCGCTCTTGACCTTGCAGGTGCGGAGGGACTTTTTCCGACGGAGAATTTTGCGGAGCTTTTTGCTAAAGTGCGGGAAAGCGGTGTGCCTTTCACGATACACGCAGGAGAAGCAGACGGTGCGAAGAGCGTCAGAAAAGCGATAGAATTCGGTGCGGCGCGTATCGGTCACGGGGTAAGGATATACGAAGACCCTGAGCTGGTATCTATGATCGCCGAACGCGGCATACCTCTGGAGATGTGCCCTAACAGCAACAGGCTGACCCATGCGGTGGAGGATATGGAAAATTATCCCTTTACGGAATATCTCAGACGCGGTATAAAAGTTACTATAAACACCGATGACCCTGCAATCGAGCGTACCGATATCGCGGCAGAATTCAGGTATATGGAGCGTCGTTTTGGACTGACTGCGGAGCAGAAGCGTCAAGTTCTGCTTAATGCGGCTGATGCTTCTTTTGCAGCCGAAGATATCAAAAAAATGCTCAGAGATCAGATCGCCCCGGGGGTGAATGAAAAATGATGGAGTATAAAAATACCATAATTGCCGCAATTGCGATATCCGAGATCATCGAAATGATAGGTGCGTACGGGATATTCAAAAAATGCGGCAGACGTCCCTGGCTGGCGTTCATACCTTTTCTGAGACACGACCGAATGGGCAAATGCGCGGGCAGAGTACAGGAAGGACGCTCGCTGGCTCTTATAAGTCTGGGTATCGTTGTAATGATAACGACGATATGTATGTTTAAGCCTAACAGCCTGCAAAGCATGATATCAATGTTTTTGCTGATGCTTATGATGATACCGTGTGTGATATACAGCATACGTGTATATTTCGGGCTTGCAGATGCTTTCGGGCGGAACAGGCTGTGGGTAATACCATGGCTGATACTGAGGTGTCTTTGTGCGCTGCTGTGGGGCTGTTCAAAGAGGTTCAAAACAGCGGAGGGCTATCCCTTTGACGAGGAAGAAGCTGCCCCCGAGGTCAGCGGACTTGAAGCTGAATCTCTTGATGAGGGTCTTTCGATAAACATAACAAAGCGGACGGCTATGAATTTTTTGCAGAGAAAGGTACTTCTCAGGGATATACACCTCAGCATACCCAAGGGGCATATGGTGCTTCTGCTGGGCGGTTCCGGTTCGGGAAAGACTACTTTTCTCAATGCTGTGACGGGATATGAGAAGGCTAAGGCTGTTATAACGCTGGCGGGAAGCAACGTCTATAAGGACTATAAAAGCATGAAGTACGATATCGGATTTGTACCTCAGCAGGACCTTGTACGCGGAAGTGACACGGTATACCGAACCCTGTCGGATGCGGCTCTGCTCAGACTTCCATCAGATATGAAAGGCGATGTAAGGCGGGACAGGATAAACGATGTTCTGGATACTTTCGGACTTACGCCTGTTAAAAGCAGTCTTGTGGACAAGCTTTCGGGCGGTCAGCGTAAAAGGCTTTCCATTGCGATAGAGTATATTTCAGACCCTACACTTTTTATATTGGACGAGCCCGATTCGGGACTTGACGGAGTAATGGCGAGAGCGCTTTTTGAGAAGCTTCGTGCTATTGCGGACAGCGGAAAGATAGTAATAGTTATAACCCATACTCCCGACCGTGTGGCTGACCTTTTTGATGATGTGATAGTTGTTGCAAAGGACGCAAACCGTACAGGCAGACTTGCTTACTATGGTGCGAGAGAAAAGTCTTACGGATTTTTCGGGAAGAAATCGATGGAAGAGATACTTATGTCAGTCAACCGCCGCGAAGAGGGCGGCGAGGGCAAGGCTGACGAATTTGTCAGAAAGTACACGGCTGCCGTGGCAGGAGGTGAGCTTTGATGGATACTGCTGTAAAGCACACAGGCAGGGTAAAGCAGACTTTTGTATACCTTGGCAAGCTGTTCAGAATGTTTATATTCAGAAACGACTGGAAGGTCATGCCGATGGCGGCTGTAATATCGGGGCTTGTATCTTTTGTTGTGGGCAAGAAGATGAACGTTTCGATGGAGGGCACGCTCAGAGGTGCGTTTGCATTCTCATGCATATGCATATGGAACGGATTTTTCAATTCGATACAGGTAATATGCCGTGAAAGACCTATAATCAAGCGTGAACACCGTTCGGGTCTGCACATGACGGCTTATGTGTTCGCACACATGATATATCAGGCGTTTTTGTGCGCCAGTCAGGTCATAATCATGATATTTGTTATGATAGTTGCCAAGGTGCGTATGCCTGAAAACGGTCTGGTATTCGATGCGGGTTTTGATATGTTTGTGACCATGTTCCTTATAACCTATGCGGCGGATATGATATCGCTTTTCATATCCTCGGTGGTTAAGAACACGACTACTGCTATGACATTCGTGCCATTTCTGCTGATATTCCAGCTGATATTCTCGGGAGGATTTTTCTCTCTGGAGGGCAAGGCTTACAAGATGTCCTATCTGACGGTATCAAAATGGGGTCTGACCTCACTTTGTGCTCAGGGACATTACAACGACCTGCCTATGACCTCGCTGTGGACTTCAATGAGCAAGATGCGAAGTCTTGAAGTCGAGGGGGAGAAACCTGTTGATGATATGCTGGACTACATAACAGCTTCAAACCGCAAGGACGAGCTGATGCTGAAATGCGGAAGCAACAATCAGGAGAAAAAGTACGAATCATCGACAAAGAACGTTTTGAAATGCTGGGGAAATCTCGGTATATTCATAATTGGATTTGCATTCCTTTCTATAGTATCGCTGGAGTTTATCGACCAGGACAGAAGATAGTTTTATTACAGAGAACGGCGGCAGTCGTTCTCTGTTTTTTGTTGTTTTGTCATGGGGCTGGCAGAGATGTTCCGAATTACTGTTTCTGTGAGCCACATAGTGATATTTAACTTTATGCAGTATGACACGCCGCCTCATATCCCGTAGTAATAGTCGGCGACTGCCTGCCATCGTGCGCATAATGATAAATTATCCTGATGGTGCTCGGGTGGATTGGTAATTTTTCGATCGGATGAAAAAGGTGCTTTCACTATCACCCTTTTTGGGGTCAAAAGTTGTACGTTTTTGTACAACTCTTGCAGAAATATGTCTGAGTTAAATTATAAAACGTATGTTTGCATAAAGTAGGATGTATGGCGCTGTGGATATCTCACAAAGGGTGATGTGCCGATGCAGGTGAGTTGAAAGGTATGATTTTTTATGGGTTTCTTTATTGACAACACGGGTTTCGCGTGGTATAATTAAAAAGTATGAAAATCAAGGTAATTTGAAATCTTACAGCGAAGCGGCTGCAAAGTGCGGTCGCGGCTGGAGAAGGAAAAGGGTTGTTTTATGAGTAATAAGATAGGATTCGATAATGACAAATACCTGAAGATGCAGTCGGAACGTATCCGTGAGAGGATAGCAGATTTCGGCAGCAAGCTGTATCTGGAATTCGGCGGAAAGCTTTATGATGATTTCCACGCTTCGAGAGTTCTCCCCGGTTTTAAGCCTGACAGTAAGCTCCAGATGCTTTTACAGCTTAAAGATGAGGCTGAGATTGTTATTGTCATCAATGCAAACGACATCGAGAAGAACAAGATAAGAGGCGACCTCGGCATCACTTATGATGTTGATGTTATACGTCTGTATAATGTGTTCACAAAGATAGGTCTTTATGTAAGCTCCGTAGTTCTGACAAGGTATGACGGTCAGCGTTCGGCTGTT
The DNA here is from genome assembly GCF_000526775.1 of Ruminococcus albus AD2013. Lineage (NCBI taxonomy): Bacteria > Bacillati > Bacillota > Clostridia > Eubacteriales > Oscillospiraceae > Hominimerdicola > Hominimerdicola alba. The sequence goes on along the minus strand of NZ_JAGS01000001.1, from coordinate 1,595,854 downwards.
GCTTTCCAGAAGAGACTTGAAGCACTGGGCGTTAAGGTTTATCACCACTATGCTATCGAGGGTTATCCTGCTAATCTTCAGCTTATAATGAGCGATGAGGGTTACGGAAAGAACGACTATATCGAGACTACACGCAAGCTGGTAGTTATAACTGCTCCCGGTCCCGGAAGCGGAAAGATGGCTACCTGCCTTTCTCAGCTTTACCATGAGCACAAGAGGGGCGTAAATGCGGGCTATGCAAAGTTCGAGACATTCCCGATATGGAACATTCCGCTGAAACACCCTGTAAATCTGGCATATGAGGCTGCTACCTCGGATTTGAACGATGTTAACATGATCGACCCGTTCCATCTTGAAGCATACGGACAGACAACAGTCAACTACAACCGTGATGTGGAGATATTCCCTGTACTGAATGCGATGTTCGAGAATATCCTGGGTTCTTCGCCCTACAAGTCACCGACTGACATGGGCGTTAATATGGCAGGCAACTGCATAATCGACGATGAAGCAGTACGTGAGGCTGCAAAGCAGGAGATAATCCGCCGTTACTATGTTGCTCTTTGTGACAGAAAGAAGGGCACTTGCTCCGAGGAAGATACATACAAACTTGAAATGCTGATGAATCAGGCAAAGGTAAGTCCTGCTGACAGAAAGGTAGTGGCTGCGGCTCTTGCAAAGGAGCAGGAGACAGGTTCTCCCGCGGCAGCTATGGAACTTCCCGACGGTACTATTATAACGGGCAAGACTTCAAATCTGCTGGGTGCCTGCTCGGCGCTGATACTCAACGCACTTAAATACTTCGGCGAGATAGATGATGATACTCTGCTGATGTCGCCCCATGTTATTGAGCCTATACAGAATCTGAAGACAAATCATCTCGGAAACAACAACCCAAGGATACATACAGATGAGACACTGATAGCGCTGTCTATCTGTGCTGCGACCGACGAGAATGCAAAGCGTGCCATGGATCAGCTTGAAAAGCTCCGCGGCTGTGAGGTACATTCAACGGTAATACTCAGCGCGGTAGATGAAAGGATCTTCAAGCGTCTGGGCATCAATCTCACCTGCGAACCTAAATTCAGCTAAAGAGGCATTGAGAGGACTGTGGAATGCAGTCCTCTTTTTTATACATACTATATAAGGAGGGATCGAGATGATATTTGTCACGGGTGATACTCATGGTGAATATAATGATACGGTGAGACGATTTGCGGAAAACGGTGTCGGTAAAGGTGACACCGTGATAGTGTGCGGAGATTTCGGCTTTGTGGGAAGGATAGGCGGCAAGCATCAGTACTATCTGAAACAGCTGGCTAAGGAAGAATTCACGATACTGTTTGCGGACGGTAATCACGAGAATTTTGATGTTCTGGAAACATATCCAGTGGTGGATTACTGCGGAGGTAAGGCGCATAAGGTGGCGGATAATATATATCATCTGATGCGTGGGCAGATCTTCGACATAGAAGGGAAGAGCTACTTTACATTCGGCGGCGCTTATTCGATAGATAAATATATGCGTAAAGAGGGAAGAAGCTGGTGGAAACAGGAGCTGCCGACAAAAGAGGATTATGATGAAGCGGCAAAGAATCTGGAAAAGGCTGGATATAAGGTGGACTATGTGCTGACACATACGATACCCGATTCGATGATATACCGTATAGGAAAGAATACAGATGTACATGATGCTGAATTGACAGGGTATTTTGAATGGCTGTATAGAAACCTTGAATTCAAGAAGTGGTTTGCAGGGCATTGGCACGTAAATAGGTGCTTTGATGATAAGATATATATATTGTATGATGAGATGTACAAGCTGATTATTTAGGTTCAGAAATTCTAATTGTCAAAATGCATATAATATTGTCGAAACATCGAAAATCGTTTTACGTCGAAAAGTGTTGACAAACGGGCCAAAAGGTGCTATAATAATTAAGCTGTCAACGAGAGAGCACGAAAGAACGAATAAAGCGCGGGAAACTTAGGGATAAGAGAACGAGGACCGGAACAGTTCAGAAGAGCGAAACTCAGAAGCAGCAAAAATTTATCACGAAAAGCACTTGACAAAAGAGCAAAAAAGTGATATAATAAAAAATACCGCACAAGAGAGAAGTTCAATAAAAAAGAACTAAGCTCGGAAATAAAACTTCAAAAAAGTTCTGAAAAGGGCTTGACAAACGAAGAAAAATGTGGTATAATAAAACAGCTTATAACGCACAAAGAACTCTGAAAAGAGTTCAAAAAAATCTTCAAAAAACTTCTGAAAAGGGGTTGACAAACGAAGAAAAGTGTGGTATAATAAATGAGTTGTCTGACAAAGACAGACAACGAAAAGGCATCTTGAAAATTGAACAACCAAGAATACGAAAACCCTTGAAAATACTTTGAGGTAATCGAAGTAAGAGTCAAGCAAAGACTATAAAATGCAAACGTTCAGTGAAACGAAACTGAGATCATAATTACTCTGAAGAGAGTATTAGGATACAACTTAATTAAGAGTTTGATCCTGGCTCAGGACGAACGCTGGCGGCACGCTTAACACATGCAAGTCGAACGAGCGAAAGAGTGCTTGCACTTTCAAGCTAGTGGCGGACGGGTGAGTAACACGTGAGCAATCTGCCTTTCGGTGGGGGATACCAATTGGAAACGATTGTTAATACCCCATAACATAGATAAGCCGCATGACCTATCTATCAAAGATTTATTGCCGGAAGATGAGCTCGCGTCTGATTAGGTAGTTGGTGAGGTAACGGCCCACCAAGCCGACGATCAGTAGCCGGACTGAGAGGTTGAACGGCCACATTGGGACTGAGACACGGCCCAGACTCCTACGGGAGGCAGCAGTGGGGAATATTGCACAATGGGCGAAAGCCTGATGCAGCGATGCCGCGTGAGGGAAGAAGGTTTTAGGATTGTAAACCTCTGTCTTTGGGGACGATAATGACGGTACCCAAGGAGGAAGCTCCGGCTAACTACGTGCCAGCAGCCGCGGTAATACGTAGGGAGCGAGCGTTGTCCGGAATTACTGGGTGTAAAGGGAGCGTAGGCGGGATTGCAAGTCAGGTGTGAAATTTAGGGGCTTAACCCCTGAACTGCACTTGAAACTGTAGTTCTTGAGTGAAGTAGAGGTAAGCGGAATTCCTAGTGTAGCGGTGAAATGCGTAGATATTAGGAGGAACATCAGTGGCGAAGGCGGCTTACTGGGCTTTAACTGACGCTGAGGCTCGAAAGCGTGGGGAGCAAACAGGATTAGATACCCTGGTAGTCCACGCCGTAAACGATGATTACTAGGTGTGGGGGGACTGACCCCTTCCGTGCCGCAGTTAACACAATAAGTAATCCACCTGGGGAGTACGGCCGCAAGGCTGAAACTCAAAGGAATTGACGGGGGCCCGCACAAGCAGTGGAGTATGTGGTTTAATTCGAAGCAACGCGAAGAACCTTACCAGGTCTTGACATCGTACGCACAGCATAGAGATATGTGAAATCCCTTCGGGGACGTATAGACAGGTGGTGCATGGTTGTCGTCAGCTCGTGTCGTGAGATGTTGGGTTAAGTCCCGCAACGAGCGCAACCCTTACTGTTAGTTGCTACGCAAGAGCACTCTAGCAGGACTGCCGTTGACAAAACGGAGGAAGGTGGGGATGACGTCAAATCATCATGCCCCTTATGACCTGGGCTACACACGTACTACAATGGCTGTTAACAGAGGGAAGCAAAACAGTGATGTGGAGCAAAACCCTAAAAGCAGTCTTAGTTCGGATTGTAGGCTGCAACCCGCCTACATGAAGTCGGAATTGCTAGTAATCGCGGATCAGCATGCCGCGGTGAATACGTTCCCGGGCCTTGTACACACCGCCCGTCACGCCATGGGAGTCGGTAACACCCGAAGCCTGTGTTCTAACCGCAAGGAGGAAGCAGTCGAAGGTGGGATTGATGACTGGGGTGAAGTCGTAACAAGGTAGCCGTATCGGAAGGTGCGGCTGGATCACCTCCTTTCTATGGAGAACCGAGAAGTAAAATTCTCATAAAAAAAATCTCCGGTCAGCAAGTGGTGGAAACAGTCGGTTGTTCAATTTTGAAGATGTCTAAAGCATCTTTAAAAGAGCATAAGAGTCCCTTAAACGGGGGTGTAGCTCAGCTGGGAGAGCACCTGCTTTGCAAGCAGGGGGTCAGGAGTTCGATCCTCCTCATCTCCACCATGGGACGAGGACGCAATCACACAGCTGAACTAAGACGAGAACTAAAAGCTCGTTGCCAAAACATCGCTTTAGCGATTTTTGGGCGCATAGCTCAGGTGGTTAGAGCGCACGCCTGATAAGCGTGAGGTCGGTGGTTCGAGTCCACTTGTGCCCACTGAGGACGAAAGTCCTCTGACAGTAACTTGAAAATTGAATAATGAAGCAATATTAAAAGTAATGCAAATGAGGAAAACGACTAAAAGAAATTAGTCGGGAAAACTACAATCAGCATAACATTAAGGATAACATAATTCTAAGGTTAAGCTAATAAGAGCGTAGGGAGAATGCCTTGGCATTAGGAGCCGATGAAGGACGTGATAAGCTGCGATAAGCTGCGGGGAAGAGCAAGTATCTAGTGATCCGCAGATTTCCGAATGGAGCAATCCGCATGAGTATGCTCATGCACTGTACAGTGAATAAAATAGCTGTATGGGGGGAACCGCCTGAACTGAAACATCTAAGTAGGGCGAGGAAGAGAAATCAACCGAGATTCTGTGAGTAGTGGCGAGCGAAAGCGGAAGAGGCTAAACCAGAGGTAGCAATACCTTTGGGGTTTTGGACAGCATTTAGCATTGTAATGATTTAGTTGAATCGTGTGGGAAAACGAACCGTAGAGTGTGAGAGTCACGTAAGCGAAAAGTCAGAGCAGCGAGCTGTATCCGGAGTACCGCGGGACACGTGAAACCCCGTGGGAAGATGGGGGGACCATCCTCCAAGCCTAAATACTACCTAATGACCGATAGCGAATAGTACTGTGAAGGAACGGTGAAAAGAACCCCGGGAGGGGAGTGAAAAAGAACCTGAAACCCTATGCTTACAAGCACCGAGAGCCCGTCAATGGGTGATCGGGTACCTTTTGTAGAATGGTCCGGCGAGTTATTGTATGCGGCAAGGTTAAGTGCTTAAGGCACGGAGCCGAAGCGAGAGCGAGTCTGAATAGGGCGAATAAGTCGTATGCAATAGACCCGAAACCGAGTGACCTAACCATGTCCAGGCTGAAGTGGAGGTAAAACTCCATGGAGGGCCGAACCCACGTCCGTTGAAAAGGCCGGGGATGAGGTGTGGTTAGCGGTGAAATTCCAATCGAACTCGGATATAGCTGGTTCTCTCCGAAATAGCTTTAGGGCTAGCCTCATGACAGATTACCGGAGGTAAAGCACTGAATGGGCTAGGGGTCGAAAGATTACTGAACCTTATCAAACTAAGAATGCCGGATAATCGATTCATGGGAGTCAGACTGTGTGAGATAAGTCTCACAGTCAAAAGGGAAACAGCCCAGACCCACAGCTAAGGTCCCAAAGTACATTTAAGTGGAAAAGGATGTGGGGTTGCATAAACAACCAGGATGTTGGCTTAGAAGCAGCCACTCATTAAAAGAGTGCGTAATAGCTCACTGGTCGAGTGACCCTGCGCCGAAAATTCAACGGGGCTAAAATGTACACCGAAGCTTGGGATTGTCAGTAATGACAGTGGTAGGAGAGCGTCGAATAAGGGGTGAAGTCAGAGCGGAAGCGCTGGTGGACTTTATTCGAGTGAGAATGCCGGAATGAGTAGCGAGAATTATGTGAGAATCATAATGGCCGAAAATCTAAGGTTTCCTGAGGAAGGTTCGTCCGCTCAGGGTAAGCCGGGGGCTAAGGTCAGGCCGAAAGGCGTAGCCGATGCACATACGGTTGAAATTCCGTAGCCACCGAAAGATTTAAGTATAGGGACGCTTCGAAAGTGATGAAGCCGGGCGATGGTTGACCCGGTCGTAAGGGATCGAAAATAAGTAGAGAAGTCATCATAGACGGAGACAAGAAAAGCTATATGTATATCTAAGGTGCCCGTACCGCAAACCGACACAGGTAGATAGGAAGAAGATTCTAAGGCCAACGGGAGAAGGGTTGTTAAGGAACTCGGCAAGTTGACCCCGTAACTTAGGGATAAGGGGTGCTTGAGTGATCAAGCCGCAGAGAATAGGCCCAGGCGACTGTTTAGCAAAAACACAGGTCTCTGCTAAATCGAAAGATGACGTATAGGGGCTGACACCTGCCCGGTGCCGGAAGGTTAAGAGGAGATGTGAGAGCATCGAATTGAAGCCCCGGTAAACGGCGGCCGTAACTATAACGGTCCTAAGGTAGCGAAATTCCTTGTCAGGTAAGTTCTGACCCGCACGAATGGTGTAACGATCTGGGCACTGTCTCAACAACCCGCCCGGCGAAATTGTAGTACCGGTGAAGATGCCGGTTACCCGCGACTAGACGGAAAGACCCCATGGAGCTTTACTGTAGCCTAATATTGGATTTCGGTATTTCATGTACAGGATAGGTGGGAGACTGGGAAGCATTGGCGTCAGCTGATGTGGAGTCACTGTTGGGATACCACTCTTGAAGTGCTGGAGTTCTAACCTGCGGCTTTGAATCAAGTCGGGGGACATTGTTAGGTGGGCAGTTTGACTGGGGCGGTCGCCTCCTAAAGAGTAACGGAGGCGCTCAAAGGTTCGCTCTGCATGGATGGAAACCATGCGTCAGAGTGTAAACGCAAAAGCGAGCCTAACTGCGAGAATGACGGTTCGAGCAGTAACGAAAGTTGGAGTTAGTGATCCGGCGGTATGTGAATGGAAATGCCGTCGCTCAACGGATAAAAGCTACCCTGGGGATAACAGGCTGATCTCCCCCAAGAGTCCACATCGACGGGGAGGTTTGGCACCTCGATGTCGGCTCATCGCATCCTGGGGCTGAATTCGGTCCCAAGGGTTTGGCTGTTCGCCAATTAAAGCGGTACGCGAGCTGGGTTCAGAACGTCGTGAGACAGTTCGGTCCCTATCTGTCGTGGGCGTAGGATATTTGCAAGGAGCTGTCCCTAGTACGAGAGGACCGGGATGGACGCACCTCTGGTGCACCAGTTGTCACGCCAGTGGCACAGCTGGGCAGCTATGTGCGGAACGGATAAACGCTGAAGGCATCTAAGCGTGAAGCCGCCCTTAAGATAAGATATCCCATCTTTATGAGTAAGACCCCTTGAAGACTACAAGGTTGATAGGCACAAAGTGTAAGTGCAGTGATGCATTAAGCTAGCGTGTACTAATTGGTCGAGGGCTTATCCTAAATTATGTTAATCCTTAAATTACCCTTCATTATTCAATTTTGAGGTTATTGTCCTCAATTAATAGTCGGTGATCATTGAGATGAGGTCACACCTGTTCCCATGCCGAACACAGAAGTTAAGCTCATCTTCGCTGAAAATACTCGGCGGGCGACCGCCCGGGAAAATAAGTTGTCGCCGGCTCTCCCAAAACACTCTTCGGAGTGTTTTGGCATATCTGCCTCCTTAGCTCAGTCGGTAGAGCATGCGGCTGTTAACCGCAGGGTCGTTGGTTCGAGTCCAACAGGTGGCGCTTAGTTAATAGCTCTGAAATGACGTTAATCCGTTGTTTCAGAGCTTTTTATTATGCATCGTTTCTTCGCTTGGTCTTTGTTTGGTCATTATTATTGTTATTGAAATGAATAGTTTTTAGCTTATCGATACAGATAAAATAATCATTGCCGCAACGGCGTGATCGTCTATGGAGTTCGATCTGCGAGTGGTGAATTTTAAAACACCCAGTGGACTTTTTCAATTAAATAAAGAGTGGACGCCCTTAAAAGGATCGTCCACTGAATATGGCTCATTATTAGTTTTCAACAGACTGAACAGCCGTATTTACACGACCGCTCTACGTTTTGTTTTACAGATCCTGAACGCTGTCTATCTGCCAGCTGTCAGTACCGTTTACCTTCTTCAGTGTTATCACACACTTTCTGCCCTCGCCTGAAATATTCATAGCGTCCTTGTGCATAGCATCTACAGTATAGGTATCAGCATCTATCACATTGATGCTGCCTTCGATACACTCGAACAGATCATAATTGCCTGTTCCCATATAGTTAGCATCATAATAATACAGACCGTCATGTTCTACTATAGCGTTCTCTGCTTTGTACAAGCCATATGTGTTGCAAATGTTCTCACTCAGATATCCGCCGTAGAGATTATCTCTGATTGTCTGCAGGTAATCTGCACCATAATCACCTATATTATAATATCTAAACGAACCGAGAATTCCTTCACAAGGTTCAAAATTCTCGTCACTGGTTCCATTAGCCCACCTTACCTGAAGTCCGCTGGCATTATAGCCTGCAGAATTAAGTGCTTCCACTGCTGTGGAAGCGTACTGATAAAGTACAGATGTATCCACATCAGCAGTATTTTCCTGCTCGATTGTAACTTCAGGTGTTGTCTCGTTATGTTGCTGAACAGGCGCAGGGCTGTCCTGAACAGGGTGAACGGGTACAGAGCTCTCCTCACCATTTGAAAAGTTATTCTCTTCCGCTTTGTCCTCGGTTGCCGATGATGTCTCGGCAGTAATCTCTTCTTTCACATCCGCATCATATGCAGGAGTTGACTGCGCTGCATTTTTTGCCTCTGCAGGGCTGATGTTCACAGCGCCTGTTTTTTCATCTACCGAATATGTACCGCTGCATCCTGTTAATGCTGCCATTGATACTACTGCTATTGCAGCTGCGATGATAATTCTTGTCTTTTTTGTCTTCATTGTGATTTCCTCCATTTTTTCGAGTCATTTCATTTTACCCGGGTCATTGTTTTTGTCTTACATATATTAGACGGTACATCTCATACCAAGGTTACATTTTATTGAAAAAATTTTTTTTACTCTTGAACCCGAAATTCTGCCGCTTCTTATGTGTTCATTTTTGACTGTTACGCTCACTTGCTTCATACCGATTAATACTGGATGACCGGTTGAGCAGTCTGTACCAATCCTGATATTATCCGTCGTCAGTTTTTATTGTCGCAACGTTAACTTTGTGAAACAGATGAGAATGTGTATTTGGAAACATTGTGAGTTCCGATTTGAGTATTATAGGAGAGCATTTACGCCGTGATCTTTTATATGAGGAGTATTTTTATGTATAGTAATATATTTATATATAGTACTGAGGTTGAAATGTGTTAATTGATTTAACACAAATCAGGTTCATTTAAAAAGATAATATATTTATCATTATTTCGCAAAATATTTAACCAAATATTGCGATATACATATCAAATATTGCGGCGGTAGAAAACTCCTGTTTACTTTTGTTGAAAAATATTGTATACTTACTATAAGAGGCTATGTATTTATGTTATGTATTAGTTAATATTACATATTTTGGAAGAATGAAATTTTTAAAAGTCTCGTATTCCTCAGTTATATTTCAGAGGAACTCGTCCTGTTTCTTATTTTTATATTATCGTTTCAGGACTACAATTTTAAAAGGAGTGATTGGAGTGAAACTTTCAAAAATGAAGAGGGTGCTCAGTGCTACTGTTGCATTGATGATGATCGGTACTTCATTACCTTTTACCGTTAATGCTGCGGGCAGCTCTGCGAACAATTCTACGCTGTACGGTGACGCAAACACCGACGGTGTAGTTGATATATCTGATGCAGTTCTTATTGCTCAGTATGTCAAAAACCCCAGCAAGACTTATATTTCTAAGCAGGGACTTGTTAATGCTGATGTATTCAACGTCGGAAGCGGGGTCACTATAGATGACGCTAATACTATCAAGAAGTACCTTGTCGACCTTATATCCGAACTTCCTGAGGAACCTTCCATTAATGTCACACCTCAGAAAGCTCTTCTGAATTATGATTTTAATTCAGGTTTGAGTTCATGGACAGGAAGAGGACCTGCAACTGTTACAGCTACAGATACTGCATATTACGGTACATCGGGCAAGTCAATGTATGTTTCAGGCAGAACTGCGGAGTGGAATGGTGCGGCAGTAAGCCTCGGTTCTGATTTCAAAGCGGGTCAGACTTACAGCATAAGCTGTGCGGCTCTCCAGACTTCAGGCGGCTCGGCTGAAATACAGATATCTCTCCAGCAGGGTGGCAGCAACGGCACGACTGCTGTATATTCACATATTGCTTCGGCTACCTGCAAGAGCGGTGAATGGACAAAGCTTGAGAATACGTCCTTTACTATCCCCGATAATGCAGGTGATATGACACTTTATGTCGAGACAGTACAGTCTACAGGCGACCTTATGGACTTTTATATCGATGATGTAGTTATTGCGCCTATGGGCACAACGTCTTCTGTTAAGACAGGCGGCACAGGCAAAGTCCCTGCATCTTCATCAGGTGATCCTGTTGATGTTGATCCTACAAAGTGGGACAACTATCAGGAGACAGCTTCTTCGCAGTACATTGATTTCTATAAGAGTTCAATAAAGCACATGGGCAACACATACAGACTCAATCAGAAACTTGCTGCTGCTGAGCAGGGTGCACCTCTGACCGTTGCTTATCTGGGTGGTTCTATCACTGAGGGCAAGAACTATACCACACCATTCTCCAACTATCTGAAGAACACCTTTGCCAAGGGAAGCTTCAGGGAGATTAATGCAGGTCTTTCGGGTACTTCATCCGTTGTCGGACTTGTCCGCAGTGAAGCACAGATAGTTTCTCAGAAACCTGATATCATCTTCCTGGAATTCTCAGTTAATGACCATGAGGATATAATGTACAAAAAGTGCTTTGAGAGCTGTATCAAGAAGTTCCTGGAGATGCCGAATGCTCCTGCGGTAGGTATCATAATCACTCGTGCAAAGGGCGGATTCTCCAGCCAGAATCAGATGTATCCCATCGGCAAGAACTTCGATATCCCCGTTATTAGTATGGACGATGCTCTTACAAAGGCGTTCAACAGCAGATTCCTCAATACAAGCGATTACTATACCGACGAGTATCACCCTCATCAGAAGGGAGGTCAGCTGATAGCTGATTGTATGGCATACTATGTTCGTCAGGCATTAAAGAGCCGTAACCAGTCTTCGGGCTATACTCTGCCTTCTTCTTACGTATATGGCGCAGAGTACTCTGACACTGTCAATGTTGATCCCAAGAACCTGAATAATTTCAGCGCAGGTTCATGGACATCTGGCTACGGTTACAATAACTCGGGTCTGAACTATTCATATACTCTCAACGGTGGAAATCCCATGAAGTTCAAGACACAGGGTAAGGGTCTGATAATCGTATTCAAGGCTAACAGCTCGGGCATGGGAAGCATAAATGTTACTGTAAATGGCAAGACTACCAAGATCAGCGGCAACAAGCAGTATACATGGGGCGGCCCTGATGCAGAGCTTGGCTACTATCAGAACACATCAGGTGATCTTGATGTTTCCATCAGCGGAAGCGGTCAGTTCACCATCTGGGGCGTAGGTCTCATTAAATAATTGTTGTTATAAAAGCTCCGACTTCAGGGTTGGAGCTTTTTTGTATGGGGATATACAGGGGTAAGATCAGCGATGATGATATCGTTTCGGCGGTAAAGACGGAAGTTATACCTATCATCGAGCAGATGGAGCAGGCTTTCAACGAGGGTAACTTCATGCAGGCTGATGAGATACGCTACAAGGAAGATATGTCCGCACTCGGTCTGAACTTGATCCGTCTGGGGCTTGAGGATGTTCTGTATGACCCGAAGTCAAAGTCCATATACACATCGAATACCAATGCGTCCGTCAAGGTGAGCGCGGGGTGGTATTGCGGTGAATGATGAACTGCGGTACAACGAAAACCACGACGACAGAGGGCGGTTTACATTCGGGTCAAGCGGTGGAAACGGTTCTGCTCAAAAAGATTGGCACGCTGATGTGTATGGCAAAAAGGGTGCATCTCAAAAGTCCTTGACAAAGTACGAAAATGGTGTTAAACTTGACAGTAACGGAAACCCGTTCAGGTATCCCGAAGTCAGACTTAACGACCCGAAAGATTATGCTGCTTTTATGGATCAGGTAGATTTGAGGTACGATACTCACTATAAAGGCAAGGAATTTTGTCATATTACTTTTACCGATAGAAAAATTCTCTTTGAAAATCACGGTAGAGGGGATTGTAACATTTATTCGGTTTTGGAGGACTAGCTTATGAACAGCATTATGACTGAATTAAAAAAAGCTTTGGAAAATGTTTCGGATTCGTATGAGGATTTTGTAACAGGAAGCCTTCACATGGTAAAGAATGCGCCTGATAGGGCGAGTATGCTTCTTGCTTTTATAACAAAACATCCCGAAGCCAACAGTTCAGACATTACTAAGTTTGAGACAGAACAAATACTGGGCATAAAGCCCGTAATACCCGATGAACAGCCCGAAGGAGAATGAAAATGATAGATTCAATTGAATTATATGAATGCTATACGAAAAGAGTGAAACTTACTACAAACGACGATTACGAATTTACAGGCGTTGTGGATTTTTATGAATCCGAATATGATAGCGGCAGCGGGGTTGCTGAAATAGGTCTTAACAATGTATCAACCATCTTTAGAGCTGATGAGATTAAAAGTATTGAAATATTAGATTAACCGTCTGAATAAGGCGGTTTTTTCATGCCCGAAAAGAGGTGAAAAAATTACCGATATAAAAAATAATAAAAGAAAGAACCGAGATGACCAAAATCATCTCGGTTCTGTTTATGCTTACTAAACTATGTAATTCAATAAATTACTTAACAGTTACAGTGATAGCATTCTTGATAGGATCAGTTGTATTCCACTTACCGTTAACTCTTGCAGCAACTGCTACCTTGTAGGTCATGCCGGGAGTCAGGTTCTTAGGAGTTACATAGCTGTTTGTAGTGATGTTGGAAGTCTGAACTCTCCACTTACCAGCCAGGTATACAGCGATGCCGTATCTGTCAGCGCCACTTACCTTATCCCAAACGAACTGGATCTGGTGATACTGAGTATTGTAATTAGCCTTTACATTCTTAGGATAATCTGTCTTTGTTGTATCATCATCGTGATGATCATCATCAATAATACCAGGCTTCATATCAGGATACAGTGTAGCCATTACACCCATAGCCATCATGTCATCGCCAGCGTGCCAGAATCTGTGGTAGTTCAGGTCAACGTTTGCAATGTTCTTGAACTTAGCAAGCTCTGCCTGACCCTCAGCGTCGGATGCAGAGTACTTGTTGCTCCACTTAGCACCGTTAGCAACGTCCTTCTTGTATGCAGCTCTCAGCTCTTCAACAAGCTTTATGCACTCCTGAGAAGTCTCTGCACCTGCGCAGTTGCCGGTGTACATTGTACGGATGCTCTCGAATGTAGCACCATTCTGCAGCTTGTCGCCGTTAGGCATTGTTCCGTTGTAGCTCTCGGGGATATAAACTTCCTGGCTGAAGAAACGAGCCATAGAACCGTTGTGCTCAGTTCTGGACATACCAAGGTTATCACGACCCTTATTCCAAGCACGGTCGATGAGAGACTTAGCAAGGAACAGAGAAGCCTTAGGCAGAGCAGAATCCTTAGCAGTGTAAGTCTTGGTGCCAGCCTTAGCATTTGAAACGCCGTCGATCTTGTAGTTGAAGGAACCGCCAACAGAGCTTGCAGTCATACCGCTGATATCGCTAGCCTTAACGCCCTTAGCCTTAGCATAGTAAGTAAGAGTGTTTGCCAGAGAAGAGATACAACCAAGGTCAGTGTTGCCGTAGCCTGTGATCTTGCAGGTCAGGCCGCTGTTGCTTGTAGCAGAGCCGTTCCATGTATCAGGTGCACCGCTCCAATCGAGGTTGGAAGGCATATAGAAGTCGCCATCATCAGTGAGGATGGTGTTGTTAACGAACCATGCGCACCACTTGTCAAGGATCTGCTCCAGAGCAGCTTCCATGGTCATTCCGCCGGGTCTTACGCCGGTGTTGTCGCCATTCTTCTTAACCCAGTAATACAGTTCAGCAAGTCTCTGTACTGCCCATACCTGGTTACCAGTCCAGTGGTTGGAACCGGGGTCAGCATATACAGGATGCTCAACGTACATCATACCATAGAAGGTAGGTACGCCGGAAGGATAAGTAAGATAACGGCCCTTATAAGAGTTGGTAGCACCACCAGCGATAGGACCATTAGAGGACTGCAGCCACAGATAGAATTCCAGCTGTCTCTCCAGAGACTTGGTGTAATCCTGCTTAGCGCCGTCAGCCTTCATGTTCATGCTTGTCAGCAGGCCGTAAGCAGCCAGGGGGTTCTGATAGAACTCGTGAGCGTGTGAGCAGCCGATCTGCCAGCACCAGTTCTGACCTGTGCTCTTGAGAGCTCCGCCCCAAGAAGTGTACCAGTTCATCAGATAGTGCTTGGACTTGTCACCAGCGTTGCCGTTGGACCAAGAAGTGTTAGTGGAGATCTCCTGATAGTACTTATCGTACATATTGTTACGGAGTTCGTCACCCATCTCGGAAGCCTTAGCAGTAACGG